>NZ_JBKFGJ010000022.1:0-146052 GCF_051233465.1 Neobacillus solisequens
CTGCTGGACCCTCTTTTTGTGATTCGATTCTTGGTGGCTGAAAACTTACCAGATTCAAATACACTAGGGTCAACTCCAGCGAAAGCTACTAGCTTTTTAGGATCAGTAAATCGATCTATTTCCCCAATTTCTGAAATGATCGTTGCAGCGATCTTTTCTCCGATACCAGGGATAGATTTGATAATATTATATTCTTCAACTTCTTTTGCGAGGGCATCTATCTCTGACTCTAACTTGGATAGGTGCTCTTTATATTGAAGAATGATATTAATATACATACCAAGACTCATAATATGACTCTGATGCAAAGTCTTTTCAAACGGATTTCGGCAGCTTTGAGTTGAATAGCTTTTTCATTGGCCCATCTGTATGAACGACTTTTACATAATTGAGCGATTTTGTCAGCCATGGTTTCTACACTTGCCTCTAATATATCTTCAGATGAGGGAAACTCTGAAAGAGTTAAGAGTGATACTACTGAATACAAGTCCCCAAAAACTCCTCTATATACAGGAAAGACCTGGTCCAGAATCGCTTGAAATTGTAGCTTTGTTTGAATCAATACACCAGTGATATTTTCATGCTGTCTGGTAAGATTCCGAAGGTTTAATAGCTGTACACCACGCTTCTTATACGGCTCTAAATCCTCCTTATAAAAACAGCTCGCAGAGATGGTAAGCATCAATCGCATCTGTCTTTACTTTTCGAAGACTTGAACTTTTAGCCTTATAAGAAATTAATGGATTAACAATTATCAATAAATACCCACGGTCCTCCAAGTATTGAACAACAGAGGAATGATAATGGCCTGTTGCTTCTAGAACGATAGGAGGTTTCTTACCTGTTTCTCTTTTTACGACCTCTAGAAACTCTACAAGTAAATCAAGACCTTCAATAGTGTGTGAAACTTTAAAACTCTTTCGATATGGTTTGCCTTTATCTAAAAATGCCTGAACTTGACTTTCACCTTTTGAAACATCCAGACCAACGACTGGATTCATTCTAAATCTCCTCCTAAACTAGTAATTTGCCAGTAACCCCTAATCCTCCATGCAGTATCACAGCTTCGCTTGTTATACGAGATCTAAGTCCCAACCAGCCTCAATCATGTTTCTATAAGTAGGGGGCGAACCGTTTAGCTGACGGGGTCAAAGCCCCACGGGCAGTTACGTTCTACCCTGGCTACTGATATAATAAGACCAAAATAAATAAGGTCAACCAGAAATATTTAGCATTCTGGTTAACCTTATAATACGAACGGGCAGGTTTGTTGAATAAGGAATGGGAATAATACTCCTAAAAATGTTAAGGTGATAGAAATATGACTACTTTCTTACTTATATCCAGTGTGCCAATTTGTGGTGCTGTTTATGTGTAAATTCAAACGACAAGTCGGGTTTTGATTTTGATACCAATAAAAAAATGCCATCCCTTCTAAATCACAAAAATAAAATTTCTTAAATTACACAGAAAAAAAATAGTTTTTTTATTTCAAAAAAGTATGTACTCCTTAAAAATCAGTCTTTGGTAAGATTCTTGGGACCATCTAATCAAGGGATTTAGGTTATGCTGACAGATAATATATAGAAGAGATTGTGGAGTTTCCTTATTTGAGCTATAGGTAGTTTCACCACATTTGACAATATTTAGAATAATTATTATGAGGTTACTTTCTTTACCGTTCATTCTCAAAATGTTATAGTAACTATGGGAGGAGGAAAATAGAATGGCAAGAAGTAAAGAATTCGAAGAGAGCGTAGTATTAGACAAGGCGATGAAGCTCTTTTGGGAACAAGGTTATGAGAAGACATCCTTGACCGATCTGGTCGAGCATATGGGAATCCATCGCAGAAGTTTGTATGACACATTTGGCGACAAACATACGCTGTTTTTGAAAGCTATGGATCGATTTCGCGATAAAGTCAGTGCTGAGCTTGCCGGAGAAGTTAAACGCTCCAAGACTGCATCAGAGGCACTTCACTTTATTTTTAGTTTCATAATATATGGTGAAGAAAACTCGCCTTCAGGCTGTTTAATGGTGAATTCGGCGGTGGAATTGGCAATGCGCGATGCCGATGTGGATTCAAAGTCCACTGAATCGTTTACACTATCAGAGCAGCTTCTCAAGGATATTATTCTGTGGGGGCAGGGGGAGGGAGAATTTACCTCAAATTACGATGCCGGCGATTTGGCGGAGCATCTGCATACTGTATGTGTTGGGTTAAGGGTAATGACAAGAACCTCCATTCCAAAAGAAAAACTACACGGTATAGCGAATTTATCCCTATCACTTTTAGATAAATAATTATTTTATTCTTAAAATAATAGTTCCTATATGAGTAAGTCTGAGCTGTAGTAAAGCTGACTCATAAGAAGATATCATTGCTTATGGATTTTTTAGAATGATCGTTCTCGTATGTGAGTCTTTCTTTGCTTAAGCTCTCTCCATGAAGGGAGTATCCTTTTGTGCTTTTTAGAATGATCGTTCTCGTATGTGAGTCTTGTCTTACTTATAGTTTTCTCAATGAAGGGAACATTCCTTTGTGCTTTTTAGAATGACCATTCCCATATAGCGAGACTTGCCTATGCCCAAAACTTCTCCTCAAGGAAATCTGTTTTGAGGGGGAAGACATTTTGTTGTACAAAAATAAATAATAAAAGGAGTACATAAAAATGAAAATTTCTGAACAAATCGTATTTGTAACCGGCGCGAACCGAGGTTTTGGACGCCATTTAGCACTTGAACTTCTATCCAGAGGGGCTAAAGTTTATGCTGGTGCAAGAAATCCGGAGTCCATTGACATTCCCGGTGTAATTCCTGTGAAGCTTGATATTACCAACCCTCAAGAGGTAGCTGCAGCCGCTATGGTCGCTAAGGATGTTACGCTTTTGATCAACAATGCAGGATCGTCTACAGGTGCTTCTTTGATTGACGGTGATCTCGATAAAATACATTTGGAGTTTAATACGCATTTCTTTGGCACACTTTCCATGGTTCGAACTTTCGCGCCGATTCTAGCAAATAATGGGGGAGGAACGATTCTGAATATTCTTTCCGCATTATCTTGGGTCAGTTCGGGAACTGTTGGCGCTTATACTGCTGCAAAGGCGGCAGAGTGGGCATTGACAAACGACCTACGTTTAAATCTCTATCCTCAAAATGTGAGAGTAGCTGGATTACATGTAGGCTTCATGGAGACAGACATGACATCGAGCTTAGAAGTTCCCAAATCCAACCCTGAGGATATCGCAAAAATTGCTGTTGATGGATTAGAATCCGACAGCTTTGAAATTGTTGCTGATGACGTGAGCCGAAAGATCCAAAGAGTTTTTGCCGGTGGTGTATCTGCGATATACCCACATCTCTCCTAATACAAATTACTAATACAGTGATTTGTCCAAGATTTCAAACAAAAGGTAAAAGGACACCCGTATACAACGGGTAACATAATTTGAAGAGGAGTGTACAAAAATGGATAAATTGTGGAGCAAAATGAAAATTGGAAATTTGGAATTACCTCATCGTTTAGCGATGGCACCAATGACACGTAGTAGGGCGCAAGAAGATGGTACACCAGGAGAACTAAGTTCCCTTTATTATGCTCAAAGAGCATCAATGGGATTAATTATTAGTGAAGGTACACAACCTTCTGATGATGGACAAGGTTACTTATGGTCACCTGGCATCTATACTGAAAGGCAAATTGAAGGGTGGAAAAAGGTTACGGATGCTGTGCATGAAGCAGGTGGATTTATGTATATCCAATTAATGCATGTCGGTCGTATGTCGCACCCTGACAATACACCACATCATCGTCAAGCAGTTGCACCATCTGCGATCGCACCTGGAGTAGAAATGTTTACTGCTAAAGGGATGCAGGAAATACCCGTTCCCCGCGAGTTAAGTGAAGAAGATATCCAAACGATAATTGCAGACTTCCGAAAAGCAGCATCTGCAGCTATTGAAACAGGAGCTGATGGTGTTGAAATTCATGGAGCAAATGGTTATCTAATTCATCAATTTATCGGTGAAAATTCTAATAAACGAACGGATAAATACGGCGGATCAATAGAGAATCGTGCTCGCTTTGCTATCGAAATAACGAAAGCAATCGTTAAAGAAATTGGAGCAGAAAGAACGGGCTTTCGTATCTCACCAGGGGTACCTCTTGGTGGAATTGAAGAAGGTGAACAAGGTCCTGAAGTTTATCTCCATCTTGTAAAAGAATTAGCTCAATTCAATTTGGCTTACCTTCATGTTATGCATGTAGGAAACGAAACACTGCTCCATGAAATTCGTTCAGTTTGGTCCAATCCATTATTAGTCAATCGAGCTGGTCGAGCTCTAGAAAATATTAGTGTAGATATTGATAATGGCGTTGCAGATATGGTACCAGTTGGTGTATGGTCATTAGCTAATCCGGATTTAGTAGAACGTCTCAAAAAAGGGTTTCCTTTGAATGAAGCAGACCGTACAACATTCTTTGGTGGTAACGGAAGCATGGGTTATACGGATTATCCTACGATGAAAGAATTAAAATCTCAAGAGGGGTAAGTATAGCTAATAAGGTGAAGAATGGCGTACAACTGAAAAAATGTACGCCATTCTTTCATCAAAAGTAGAAATTATGGGAAACAGCTGTCTCGATAATTAATATAATAAAAGTTTGTGCCGCTTTTTTGGCTCAACCTGAAAATCAGTGCTTGACGCGTGAATTAGGTGTATTTGCAGCGTTAGATGCATTCTTGGGCATATACCCCTTCAAGCACTGGTTTTTGTTTTGAGTCACTTACATTCAACGCTAGAGATTCCATTTCAATGAAAAAGCACCAAAAAATTGTAAAGGAAGAGGATGAAAAAATGAGAGCTGCTCAAATGCAGAAATATTCAAAAGAAGTTCAAGTGGAATTGAATGATGTTAAAATACCAGAATTTAATAGCCGGGAGGTACTCGTTAAAGTAAAAGCAGCAGGTGTTAATCCATTAGATCTCCTTATTTTAAATGGAAGTATTCGAATGATTTCTGATTATGATTTACCATTAACTTTAGGAAATGAACTATCTGGAGTTATTGAGGCTGTTGGAAAAGATGTTAGGAACTTCCACATTGGTGACCACATTTATACGAGGTTGCCAGTTAATCAAATTGGAGCTTTTGCTGAATATGCTGTCGTCAATGAAGATGCTATATCCATAATACCTAAAAATCTATCCTTTATTGAAGCAGCCGCTGTTCCTCTCACTGCTTTGACTGCTTATCAAGCATTAAATGACGTACTCAATGCTCAGCCTAACAAAAAGCTATTTATCCCTGGTGGAACCGGCGGCTTTGGTGCTATGGCAATTCCCATCGCCAAATCAATGGGGTTATATGTTATAACAAGCGGCAGTGAAAGAGGTAGATCCCGTACACTGTCGATTGGCGCTGATAAATTCATAAATTATCATGAGGAAAACTATGCCAACATTTTATCTGATATAGATTATGTTATTGACACCTTGGGAGCAAAAGAGATAAAAGCAGAGCTTGGTATTTTAAAGCCTCAAGGGAAATTAGTATCATTAAAAGCCGTACCTAATTATCGCTTTGCGGTTGAAAATAATTTTCCAGTGTGGAAAAAACTATTGTTTGGTTTAGTGGGTGCTCGTGTAGATTCTTTAGCACGTAAACATAAAAATGAATATCACTTTTTATTCGTGCAAGCCAATGGCAGTCAATTACAAAAAATCACTAACCTTGTTGAAAAAGAAAATATCACGCCCTCTATTGATTCAATTTATAATTTTAATGACATTAACAAAGCATTAATAAAAGTTTCAACTGGACACTCACAAGGCAAAGTTATTGTAACCTTCTAATCTAAAATTTAAGTACGTGGAAGAACTCTTGTAAACTATAAGGTGCTTTCCTTTTATAGTTCCAGCTACCAATAGGGTAGCTTTTTATTTATTTCGCAAACGGGGAAGTTCAATTATGAGATGACTCACAACTGAAAAAATTATTTTATTGACCTTCTTTGGAAATAAAACAGCACCCTTGAAAGAGTGCTGGAAACCTATTATGGAAGTCCTATTTCTATTCAATCGATGAAGAATTTAACATTGCTCCTTTAACCTAGATCTACGAAGATAGAAGCCGTATAAGAAACCAGTCATAATGTTAATAATAGAGAAGCAAATAAAAATATTTCGATAAACCATTTCCAAAGATAAACCTTCTTGAATGGTTAGGAGTAATCCAGAAATAGTCACTCCGAGACCCGCACCGAAAAATTGCAATAATTGTCCGATTCCTATCCCCGAACCAATTTGATTGATGGGCAAGATCCTTGTTATCTCGTTCGAAATACTTGAAGAAATTGCCGTAAAGCCAACGCTAGCAAACATATAGATGAAAAGGATAAAATAGGGATTTACAGAAGAGAACCATGCAAATAAGATTGAGGAAGTTAATAACAATAACTGTCCAAAAATAATTAAGGGTGCATTCCCAAAACGGTCAATGAACCTTCCTATATAGATGCCAGCAACCACGGCGATAATGGCACCTGGAAAAATCATCAGTCCTAGCTCTGCTGGTTCTTTTCCGTATACAGTTGTGAGAATAATAGGCATTATAAACAGATTTGAAAAGTTAATGAAAAAAGCGGAAAAATTAATAAGAAGGAGTTTTGTATATTGCTTATTTCTAAGTAGGATTGGCGGAATAAACGGTTCTTCCGTCTTATTAAGATATTTCCTCCATACCGCAAAAAGAGCGACTGTTCCTAATAGTATCCCATACGAAAATGTAGATAGAAAAAGTAACAGACCTGTTACACTAAGCCCAGTAAGAATAGCACCGAATAAATCGAAATGTCCTTTTTTAATCACCTCATTAGGCAATAACTTTAGGAAAAAAGGTATAGATAGGACAGAAAAAATAGTAACAACGAAAAGATAATTCCATCCTAAGTATTGAGTAATCACTCCCCCTAGAACAGGACCTAACCCAAATGCCAGAGAGGCAGCTGAAGCAATAATCGCCATCGCTTTTCCCCGCCTAGATAAAGGGATATACCGCCCAGCCATGATCATACTTAATCCCATAACGGCTCCTGCTCCAGCTGCTTGAAGAATTCTAACTCCTAATAAGATAAAAAAATTTGTTGAAAAGAATCCGATGGCTGATGATATTCCTAAAAGGCAAATTCCATGGAGTAGAAGTTTTGAGAGGGGAACAAAATCAGATAGGCGTCCAAATGTTAACGTTGAAATGGCAAACATGATGGAATACCCTGATACCAGCCATGAGCCCAAGGATGATTTTAAGGATAAGTCTTTAAGTATAAAGGGTAATGCAACATTAAACATGGTTGTATTCATTACCACAATCAAAGTGGTAACACTCCATATTAAAATGAGTTTATTCTCTTGTAAGTGCACCTTGCTTTCCATTTTGGAAGGAGCCGTTTGAATAGAAGGCATTTGATCCCACCTTACCTATTTAAAATTGATACAAATGAACTTTACATCGTACTACAAGCAAAATGATAGCTAAAGCTTTATGGACCTTACTTTGAATGGACTTTCTTTTAACAATAGATTTAGTTATATTATTCTATTTTCAATCTTTTTCCGGCAGAATTACCCTTCAAAATCATACATGTACTTGTAGAATGTGCCACAAGACTTTGTTTTTCATCATATACATGACACTCTAGCAATCCGACTGATGAACCTTTTTTTATTAATTTTCCCTCAGCTCGAAGTCTAGTTTTAAAAATAGGTTTTAGGAAATTTAATTTAATTTCGATTGTCGTAAAAAGTTCGTCCTCAGCTAATGTAGTTACAAATGCATAGCCCATAGCGGCATCGGATATGTCACATAAAATCCCTCCATGTAGTGTACCCATCGGATTGTGTAATCTTTCTGTGGCATCCATTTCGAGCACAACCTTCCCTTCCTCAACATCTGTTATGTGAAAACCGATTACCTCTGCAGCCGGCGAACCTGGTATTTCGCCCTTTGCCATTTTCTTCAAAAACTCTAAATGATTCATTCTTTTCACCCTCCATATTAAAAATAAAAAAGATTGTACAAAATCATTACAATTTTAGAACGTTCATTCTAAAATTGTTAATCTAATACCCTATAGTTGAATTAATGATGTTTTGAAGTTTCTCTTTATCTTTCGTTGTTTTGGCTAATACTATTACCCCAATAAGTGAATTATGAATAAATTGAGATAATTTTCTATATCAAGTTGATCAGATAATTCTTCACTTATTTGCCCCTGCAATAGTAGTTCGTTTATAAATATTCTGTCTTACTAAAGCCTTTACTAATCCTGTCAGCAACTTCTTGGTCATGTAAGGTTCATTCTACAGCTATATTTACAATTAAACATCTTGGGGGTTTTTCTTCATCCGAAAAAACCACCATTTCAAATAATCTTCTTATCGCTAACTGGACTGAATTAATAGGTATAATTTGTTGTTCCATTCTTTTTTCGATTATTTCTTCAAAGAGTTGTAGAGCTCGTAGAAATAACGTCTGTTTATCACCAAATGTGTCATAAATACTTCGACGGTATGTTCATAATGTCTAGTAAATCTTGCATAGACGTTTTTTCATATCCATTTCGCCAAAAAAGCACCATTGCTTTTTCGTAAAACCTCGGCTTCATCAAATTCTTTGTGTCTAGCCGTTTTTTCACCCCCTTTCAAAAAATTTTATCATTTTGAGAATGGTCAGTAAAGAATATTCAAACTATTCAAACGGTACAGGGGTATTGAGCTACTATAACATCGATATTTTCTTGTTCATTTCAAAGAGATTGTGAAGAAATATACTTAAAGTAACGGGGTGCTTGAGTTCAAGAAAGAAAGGCTGTTTCGGCAGCTTTTTAGGAACGGGAGGAGAATAAAATAGATTCCCCAAAAGCGATTGCATATCGACTGAATCATTGGAATTGAACTTGTCCAAGCAAGGTAAGTATGAAGAGGCTATTCAACTGTTCTTTCAGGCAGACCAAGTGATGCCGGCTAATGACACCATCTATTACAATATTGCCAATACATATGCCGAAATGGACTACCACGATGAAGCAATCAAATTTTTCGATAAGGCTTTAAGCATAAAGCCGGATGTTCCGCATGTCATTTATAATAAGGCAAATTCTTTTGCTAAAAAAGGAATGGCAAATGAATTGCATATCAAATTTAATGAAACAGCTGGTCATACTATTATGGGAATAAGTGATTTTATTCGATACAACCATGAAAATTTCCTCAAAATCGAGGACTAATTCCTAATTCATTCTTTGCTTAAACTGTAGCTTGATAGAATATGGGTTGACTGTTTGGTTCTTCCTTGTTCCACAATCGGGCGCTAATCTTCAAAAAGAAGGTTCGCTTGTTTCAAGTTACCATTTTTCCAATCCCTTTTCAAAAAGAATTTTTTAGTGATTACTTAAGTTCTTTAGGTAGTGGAGCCATGGTGGCATTATAATTTTATTCCTCTAATGTCCATTGTTGATACTTTAAAAATGTCATTGCATTTCAAAATTACGGTTTAGATTTTAAAAATATCGGGGGAAACCTTGTTCTTTTAGCACCTTTAGGGATATATGTCCATTTTATTAAAAGAAATTTAGCATTTATAAAGATATTGCTTATGGGATTCGCCTTCTCTGCTTTTATTAAACTTATACAATTATTCATTACTTTATGGATAGGTTATTCATACAGAAGTTTCGACGTAGATGACTTAATCCTTAACACATTAGGATTCATTATTGGTTATAAATCATTTTCTATAATAAAAAAGGAATTATCTACTGACCTTTTCATTTCATCTGATAAGTCATAATAAATAGTTCCTATTGTAGATTGCTAAACTTACCTGTATCATCCGTTCTAATTAAAGGGTAGCTTTACTTGAATAAGATATTACCAAAAAAGGCTTAGAGTTGAAATAACTCTAAGCCTTTTTGACTGTGAAGTTACTGAGATTTGTGTTGTGATATTTATGTTGTTTGCTGTGTGATTAGGTTTGTGATGTAACGTTTTGCACCTCACAAGTAAACTTAATTCTTTTGTTCTTGATAATTTCAAAAAAAAACTAAATAATGATATTTATAAAATAGATATATGGAATATTTTCAAAATATTGAAATGATGTGAAGGAGTTATTGCATGAAAAGATTTTGTAAATGGTTAATGAAAAATTATAAATCAAAGGATACTAGTACATTTTTAGCGGTTAACATCACTATGTTTTTCGGAACCGTTTTTAATTATCCGTTCATTGGTCAGCACTTATATCTTTTAATTCCATTTTTATTTATAGCATTTTAGTAATGAGAATATTAGATGAGTTATTCAGAAGAATTCTCGGAAGTCGAAATAAAGACTTAAGTGGTGTATACTTTGTAGTTTCTATATTTGTGGTACTGTTAGCATCATCCATTATAAAGTATTTAAATTAATAGTTTGGTGTTCCTAGAAAAATATATAATTTTGTTGAATCTGCTATCAAGATCAGACTAAAAGGGAGAGATCACTAGTCTATGAAACTAATTGCACTTGATTTAGATGGAACCACCTTAAATTCAAACAAGGAAATCAGTGAAGAAACTCTGCAAGCGATAAAAAAAGCGCAAGAGAAAGGGCATATTGTAATGGCTTTGTCCGGTCGATCTGTGAAATCTATACATGGCCATTTAGAAAAATACAATATAAAATGCCCTATCGGAGCAAGTAACGGAACGATTCTTTTTGCGGACGGAAAATTGTTAGAATCGATTTCCTTAACAACATCACAAATTAAAAAAATAGCTTTTGAACTTGAAAAAGAGTGGGTACCATATAATTTCACCACTGACAAAGAATCCTTTGCACCTAGAAATTGGGGTGATCGACTAGAAAAAGTTCTATCATCAGGACGAGTTCCAAGTGAATACTTTGAAAATGCTCATTACAAAATGTTTACTACCCACCCAACTGTGTACGGTCACACGATGTTTGACCAAGTAGAGGAAATCATTACGAAAGAAGAACTCTCAATCTTAAAATTCCTTAATGTAGCTTTGGATCCAGAGCAGAAACAAAGGTTGCATCAATCTTTAGAAACCATCGAAGGCATCCATGTTGCTTCCTCTTCACCTTTTAATCTAGAAGTAACCCATATTAATGGAAATAAAGGCAATGGTCTAAAAATTATGGCACGTCATTTTGGGATTCCTCTTGCTAACACGATCGCCATTGGAGACGAAAGAAACGATATTCCAATGTTTCATGCGGCTGGATTATCCATTGCGATGGGGAATGCAGAAGATGAAGTGAAGGAACACAGTGACATTGTAACGTTAACGAATGATGAACATGGTGTCGCATATGCATTTGAAAAATATATTTTAGAAGATTAAATACCTGTGTTTAGTTGTTAGCGGGTCAAACCAGGAATTCCATGTAAAAAATCTGGCTACTATTAAAGAGCTCTTTTTTCCGTAAAGAAGGGATAACGTAACCAAAGTAGATATAGTAAATAATGGGAAACGTTTGGTAGAGAAGTCCACAATGAAACATTTATCGGAATTTGTCAAAGAAATCGATAAATTTTTGTCAAATTAGTGTCTTGATTCCTCAATTCATGTAAAATAAGATTTATGTATAATAATAATCAAGGAAATATACTGAACATGGAGGAAAAAGGGTGTCTTATCGTTTAAAAAATAATTTTAGACTGTTTACATTAAATTCAAATCGTGAATTGGCTGCAGAGATGGCAGAACTATTGGGCTGCGAGTTAGGAAAATGTTCGGTTAATCATTTTAGCGATGGAGAAATTCAAATTAACATTGAGGAAAGTGTGCGTGGATGTGAAGTCTTTATCGTGCAGTCCACTTCACACCCTAGCAATGAGCGATTGATGGAGCTCTTAATCATGATTGATGCATTAAAGCGTGCATCCGCACAAGTAATTAATGTAGTCATTCCTTACTACAGCTATGCACGCCAAGACCGTAAGGCACGTGCACGGGAGCCCATCACGGCAAAATTGATTGCGAATCTATTAGAGACAGCAGGAGCAAATAGGGTCATCACCATGGATTTTCATGCTGCTCAAACTCAAGGATTTTTTGACATTCCAGTAGAACATCTAACTGGTATTCCCGTTCTCTATGATTATTTTGAGAAAAAAAGCTTAGAGGATCTTGTTGTAGTCGCCCCTCATAATGGAGGCGTCGGAAGAGCGAGAAAATTGGCCAGTTTGTTAAATGCTCCAATAGCTTTAATTGACCGCCGCCGGCCGGAGCACGACCAATCAGATATCATGAACATAATTGGAAATATTGATGGAAAAAATGCCATCATCGTAGACGATTTAATGGATACAGCCAATACCATTTCTACAGGTGCTAATGCTTTATTAGAAAGAGGAGCAAAGGCTGTTTATGCCTGCTGTACACATCCTGTCTTCTCCGGAGAAGCGGCTAGTAAGATAGATTCATCCGCCATTAAAGAATTAGTTGTAACGAATACAATCGTTATTCCAGAAGAAAAACGGAGCAAAAAAATCACCATTTTATCAGTAGCTCCTTTACTTGTGGAAGCAATTGACCGTGTTCATAATGAAAAAGCGGTAAGTCCGTTATTTGAATAACGAAAAAGGCCGTTTTCTTACTGAAAACGGCTTCCCTTTTTATCCTAAATACAAATAATAATCCTGTGAATGGTAGCTTTTAAAACCACATGATTCATAAAGCCTTAGGGCATGGGCGTTCTTGGCTTCAACTTCTAAGAAAATCGGAAGCCCTTTTTGATGCTCCATCAATACCACATTGGAAAGTGCCTTTCTGCCTATCCCTTTTCCTTGTAGTTCGGGGAATACGGCAAACCCATAAATCCATGCTTCCCCATTTGTCTCAGCAACCCTCATTTTCCCAGCAGTCCGACCTTCTGCTTCAATGATTAACATTTCTTCACTATTGTTTTCTCTAATACTTTGATTAAATTCACGAGCTTCTTTTTCACTAAATCCAAAACATTCAACTTCCAAACGTACTTCTGCTTCCCAATCATCCTTTGACTGTGAAGGCCTAATGTTGATATCTTGATTCCCCTGTAATTCTGTTTGATGCCATTGCATTTGATATTCTGCAATGGAAAAAGTACATGGTATAGTTTTTAAAAATGCTTTGGCAGTTAGTGAATGAGTAGGTGCATTTAGTAGAATAGTTTTCACTTCACGTTTTTTGGTCTCTTCGAGAACTTCATTTAATAGGCTTGTGAAAATTCCTTTTCTTCGGTAATCAGGATGGACCATTCCGCATAGTTCAATTTTATTTCCGAATCCATAACTTCCAAGAAAACCGACCAATTGCCCGTCCTCATAATGAAAAAAGTCTTCTTTATAATCTTCAGTCCGGTTTTCCAGCATATCAAAATTTAATTTTAGCTGAAATCCACCATCTTGCTCACATATTTCTTGAAGAGTTTTAATTTCCCTTAACTGTTCCTTTGTTAGCATGTTTTCCCCCCTGTTCATAATCCATAATTACTATTCTTTATTTATGTCTATCATTCCTGCTATTTTTAAATTTTTTATCAGAAGGACGATATTTTTGAACCAAATGGGTGAAGTGTGAACCTGCAGGGGAATAACTAAAAGAGCGCCGAATTAATCGACGCCTTTATATTTTGGCTCTGTTAAACTTGGCTGTTGATTTGCGCTCCAGATGCTTCGCTTTCCGTGGGCGTTTCGGCGAGCCTCATCGGCGCTTGCGCCTGCGGGGTCTCTCCAGAACCGTACTCCCACAGGACATTGATTTTCTTCCTAGAATTTGCCCACGCACGAAGGAAATGCGTTAGCATTTTCGAGGAGTCTTCGCACCTTCCGCTCCAATCAACAGAGTGTAAAAAATCAACACTGTTCTTTAACACAGCCTATATTTTAAAAGTAGATGCATCTATGATTTCAACATCATCTCTTTCTTTGATTTCATCCATTAACTTAAATAGGGCGAGGTCCTTCATTTTGGCTTCAATCATGCAATCAATTTGCGGCACAGAGTCCTTTATTTCTTTTAAAAAATGGAAAAACATAGAGATATCCACAAAGTCGGAATGATGTCGGAATTCCTTTTCGCTTTTTGGACTGGATATGTGCATTTTGATTGGCAATGGGGAATCCTTCCAAGTTTGCACAACCCTTTGCCAATTAACTACCCAATTTTCATTTTTGTGATAGGCAAGGTGATGGTGATAATCAAACACGAGTGGAATACCCAATTTTTCGCACAAATATAGGGTATTATCAAGGGTAAAGGAAGTGTCATCATTTTCTAGCATGATCATCTTTTGAATGGCTCGCGGAACATCCATCCAATTTTCAACAAACCGTTCTAGTGATTGTTCCGTTTCTTTGTAGTTTCCACCTACATGCATCACACATCGATGAGTAGAGTCGATTCCCATGCCTTTTAATAAAAGATAATGAAGCTTTAATGTTTTAATAGAATTTTTTAAAATGTCCTTATTCGGAGAATTAATGAGGACAAAATGATCAGGGTGAAAGTCAATTCTCATGTCATGCTTTTTCGTAAATTCCCCAATTGATTTGAGAATGTCCTTTAAGGGTTTCATGTAATCCCAATCCAGAATTTCCTCATGGTTGGCTAATGGAATCAAGCGAGAGGATAGTCGGTAAAAATGGATTTGCGATGCAGCATTATGTTTCAATAAACGTAACGTATTTTCTAAATTTGTATGAGCAATTCTTTCCAATTTACGAAGGGCAGCATCACGGTCCTCAATTTTTTCAAATTGGGTAAATGTCATCGTTTTAGACGGAGATGCATTTTTTACCTCCATGCTCATGGCCACATAACCTAACCGAACAATTGTCATGTTTGATCACCTCGTTTACAGTATGGGTGATATGGGGATGAATTATTTTAAAGGAGAATAAAATGGACTCAAAATTGAAGTGGAATTCGAAATATAAACAGAAACTAGAACAGCTGGAAAAATTGGAGCCCAATCTCCAAATAAAAAGGGTTACTAATTACTTAAGAGGCGGAACAGCGCTTGATTTAGCTTGTGGACTTGGGGGAAACAGCGTGTTTTTGGCGCGATTGAACTATCAAGTCCAAGCCATTGATATTTCAGAAGAGGCCATTCAGTTTTTACAGCAAAAGGCAGAAAATGAAAATCTTTCAATTGTACCAGTGGTAAAAGATTTGACGGAATGGAAAGATATCAACCAAAAATATGATTTGGTCGTTATCATGTATTATCTTGATCGGTTACTTTTTCCAAGGGTAAAAACCATAATAAAAGAAAATGGTTATTTTTTTATGGAGACCTATTATCAGGTGCCCAATCATTTAAATAATGGTATATCCGATCAATATAAATTGAAGTCTAAAGAATTATTAGAAGTATTTAAGGATTGGAACGTTATTTTGTTTGAAGAAAATGAACTGGAGGGAAGACAAACGATTTTTTGTCAGAAACGCTCCATGTAGTGCATGTTAAAAGCGCTAGGTTAAAGGAAATATAGGTCATTTATGAATATTACATAGTAATTCTATGTATATTTATGATAAAATGAATATATGGAAATATTTTCTTAGTAGAGGATCTACGTATGAGTTTTTTAATCATTGTGTTTTTATGTGTCATTATTTGTATATTTCTAGGAATAATCTTCATTTCAAAAACTAAACCACGTTTGAAAAAGCCAAGTTTGAAAGTCATCCTGGCTATGTTTTTACAAATTATGTCATGGGCCTTTTTTTTACTGACACATTATCAAATTTCCCCAGAGTATTAATCAATAGTTTATGGTGGGGAACCGTTATTTATGGATTAATATGTGGGATATGGGAGTTCAAAAATAATGTGATTGTTTCTTTTCTTAGTATTTTGTTAAGTTTCTTGTTAGCAGCTATAATGTTGCTAGTGTTGTTTATTACGTCTATGTAACTATTTTTTTTAGAATTGAGGAAAAAAATATGAATATCGCTGATATTATTTTTCAATTATTTGTTTTCGCTGTTCCTGTTATTTTTATTGCCATTTTTTTTCTAAGTTGGCGGTCATTCAAAATGAAGAAGGAACAATTGAATCGAATCGAGGAAAAATTAAATTCCATAAATAAAAAAGAGCACTAGTACGAAAGCAATAAAGAATGTGAAAGAAGAAAAAGAACTGTTCTTGGAGCAGGTTAAAGCTGTTGGAAAAAAAAGGACTGCATCGTTTCAAATGCAGTCCTTTTCTTAACCCTTTAATTGCTTATTAAATTGCGCAGCAATACTAAGGGCTGTTTCATCAGCCAAAATGTCTTCAGGTTTGTTGCCTTCCCCCAGAACATAACCAGCAAACTCAATCCCCATAAAATCAAAAATATGTTTAAATTGCTGAATCATCGGCAATCCCTTTATGCGAGGTTGATCGCCCCCAACGGCAATCACATAAGCTTTCTTTGTTGCCATTATTTTTTTGAAATCAGGATAATTTGAATCTCTTAATGTCTGAGACCAACGATCAATAAAGTTTTTCATGGATCCAGACATGGTATACCAATAAACGGGTGTGGCAAATAGTAAAATGTCATGTGGCAAAATACGATCGATTATTGAATTGTAATCATCGTTTCGGTCTTGAAAGCCCTCCGAAGAATGGCGCTTATCGATGATAGGTTGGATCGTATGCTCATGTAAGTATATTTTTTCAGTTGTTAACCCCTTGACTACGTGATCCGTTAGTAATTCAGTATTACCATTTGGTCGGGTTCCCCCATAAATGATTGCAATTGACATACCATTTTGCTCCTTTCCTTTTGGTTTGCTTACTCATATTAATGGAATCCATTGAAAAAAACAAATTCTCTGTCTCTATTTCTCATAATATAGTTTAAAATAATGATATTCTAAAAATTTGCATGGGAGGAAAATATATGATTTTGGAAGCAGTTATGCTTCAAGTAAAACCGGGAATGGAAAAGGAATATGAAAGTGCCTTTAAAGAGGCGTCCACTATCATTTCTTCTATGAAAGGGTACATATCCCATGAATTACAAAGGTGTTTGGAAGTCAATGGGAAATATCTACTCATCGTCAACTGGGAAACGTTGGAGGATCACACTATTGGATTTAGACAATCAAAGGAATATCTGGAGTGGAAAAAAAGACTGCACCATTTCTATGATCCATTTCCGGTGGTGGAGCATTTTGAAATGGTTAATCTAAAATAATTAGTGGTTCGTTTTACGCCAATGGTGTTTACCTTATAGATTCAGATAGTACTATTCATGTAAATATAGGTTCCATTCTTGGTATGATCAAAGAGGATGTTATTTATAAAAAGGGGAAATAGCTATGGAAAAAGAAGGATTTGTTTCAGTAACCGGTGGGAAGGTTTGGTATAAACGGTTTGATGAAGGAGCAAAAGGGACACCAGTTATCATATTACATGGAGGACCAGGGTCATCCTGCTATTCTCTTCAAGTGCTGGGAGCTCTTGCGAAAGATAGACCTGTTATTTTGTATGATCAATTAGGCTGCGGCCGTTCGGAACGCCCAACAGATCCATCATTATGGACATTGGATCGATTTGTAGAAGAACTGGGACAAATTCGTGAAGCACTTCATCTTGATGAGGTACATATTCTTGGCCATTCATGGGGCACTACTTTGGCAGCATCCTACGCCTTAACGAAATCATCAGGCGTGAAAAGTATCATTTTTTCAAGCCCTTGCCTAAGTGCTCCTTTATGGGAACAGGACCAAAAGCGAAATCTTAAGAAATTGCCGTATGAGGTTCAGGAAACCATCAAGCGTTGTGAAGAAAATGGTACAACTGATTCAGAAGAGTTTGAGGCAGCGATTGAAGTATTCGGCAAACATTTCGTTAATCGCCTGAAAAAAAATCCAGAATGGCTTGATCAAAAACCAAAGGAATATTTTAACGCTGAAGTTTACAACATTATGTGGGGACCATCCGAATTTACTGTGCTTGGGAATCTAAAAACTTACGATTGCACTAGCCAATTAAAAGATATTACTTGTCCGATCCTTTATACATGTGGTCGTTATGATGAGGCCACACCAGAAACCACCCAATACTATAGCAGTGTGACACCAGGTTCGAAATTCCATGTTTTCGAGAATAGTGCACATATGGCGTATGTGGAAGAAGAAGCTGAATACTTGCATGTTATGGGGGGATTTTTGTGGGAGGTTGATTGTAGTTACATCGGAAAGCATAGGTGAAAGCTCTTTTAGTTTAAGGAACCTAATTAAAGAAAATGAATGTCAAGAGGTGAAATATGGAAGGATATTCCTGTATCTACTAACATAAAGGGTGATTATGATGATGATTGTCAAAAAAGACATTTTAGATGCATTCCGTTATAGACATGCGACTAAACGGTTTGATTCAATAAGAAAAATTTCAAAAGATGATTTTGAATTCATCTTAGAAACAGGAAGATTATCACCAAGTTCATTTGGATATGAACCATGGAAATTTTTAATTATCCAAAACCAAGAATTAAGAGAAAAACTACGTGAAGTATCATGGGGAGCTCAGGGGCAGTTAACGACAGCCAGTCATTTTGTGATAATTCTAGCAAAAACCAACTTGAGTTATGACTCGGATTATGTATTAAATCACAAGAAAAATGTCCAGAAAATGCCGGAAGACATCATTAAAAATTCTACAGCTAGAATGAAAAGTTATCAGGAATCTGATTTGCCAATGTTAAACAATGAACGGGCAATGTATGATTGGGCTTGCCGCCAGACCTATATTGCATTAGGGAATATGATGACAGCTGCTGCAATGATCGGGATCGATTCATGCCCAATTGAAGGGTTTAACTACAAATTAGTAAATGAAATTCTTGAAAAAGATGGACTGCTTGATCATGGTGAATGGCGTGCTTCTGTCATGGTCGCCTTTGGTTATCGGGAGACAGACCCACAGCGGGCAAAGGTTCGTAAAGATATTGAGCAAACTGTTAAATGGGTAAAATAAGCGTTTAAATCAGATACAGATGAAGGGCAGTTCTACATATTATTTAGTTTCGAATTGTCCTTCATCCTTGTCATGAAAAACAGAGTTCTAATAGATCCAAGTGTAAATATTCTTCATCCCCGCAATGAAAGCCAGAATCTTAATAGACCCAAGTCAAAATGTTCTTCATCGCCGCAATGAAAGCCAAAATCTTAATGGAACCAAGTCAAAATGTTCTTCATCGCCGCAATGAAAGCCAAAATCTTAATGGAACCAAGTCCAAATGTCCTTCATCCCCGCAATGAAAGCCAGAATCTTAATAGAACCAAGTCAAAGTGTCCTTCATCCTAACAATGAAAGCCAGAATCTTAATGGAACCAAGTGAAAATGTCCTTCATCCCCGCAATGAAAGCCAGAATCTTAATGGAACCAAGTCCAAATGTCCTTCATCCCCGCAATGAAAGCCAGAATCTTAATAGAACCAAGTCAAAGTGTCCTTCATCCTAACAATGAAAGCCAGAATCATAATGGAACCAAGTCCAAATGTCCTTCATCCCCGCAATGAAAGCCAGAATCTTAATGGAACCAAGTCCAAATGTCCTTCATCCCCGCAATGAAAGCCAGAATCTTAATAGACCCAAGTCAAAATGTTCTTCATCGCAGCAATGAAAGCCAAAATCTTAATAGACCCAAGTCAAAATGTTCTTCATCCCCGCAATGAAAGCCAGAATCATAATGGAACCAAGTCCAAATGTCCTTCATCCCAGCAATGAAAGCCAAAAACTTAATAGAACCAAGTCAAAATGTTCTTCATCGCAGCAATGAAAGCCAAAATCTTAATAGAACCAAGTCAAAATGTCTTTCATCACCTTCATGAAAGACAAATCTATCAGCTACCCCAGAAATCCGTCCCTCATCACTTTAAAAATACACCGTACTTCCAAAATATCCAATTACTCAATGATTTTATATTTTCTAAAATTCCTATATAATGTGGATAACGATTTTTAAGGGGTGGAGCTAATGGAGATGGAAGAAATTTATGGTGATTTGCCTGCATTGGAAACAGAGCGACTCATTTTAAGAAAGATTACTCAAAATGATCTAGTGGCCATGTACTCCTATGCCTCCAATCCCCAAGTGACACGATTTGTTACATGGGATACCCACCAGTCCCTTGCAGACACTCAAACATTCATTGATAATGTTTTCCATCAATATGAAAATAAGAAAGTAGCTCCATGGGGAATAGAACACAAGGGAACTAGGAGATTAATAGGCACTATCGACTTTGTAACTTGGAACCAACACCATAAAACTGCTGAAATCGGTTATGTGATTCATCCTAATTTTTGGGGAAAAGGAATTACTTCGGAAGCAGCAGAGAAACTGATCCAATTTGGTTTTAATAAAATGGGTCTGGTCCGAATCCAAGCCCGCTGCTTTGTTGAAAACATAGGGTCACAACGGGTCATGGAAAAGTGTGGTATGAAATTTGAAGGAATCATGAGAAAAGCATTATACTGTAAAGAAAAACATTGGGATTTGAACATGTATTCTATTTTAAAAGAAGAATATTGTCAAAACCATGAGTCCCAAAAACGAAAGCAGAGTTGACTGTAACATGAAAAAATTATTTGTTTTTTTTATATGTATATTAGCTTTTATGTATTTGTCATATAAAGATCAATTACCCACAACGGAACAAATTAGAATTTTACTAAATCTAAATCATTCCCAAACAGAATTGCCTACACAGCAACAACCACAGGAAACAGACACAACTCAAGCGGTCGAGACTGCGGCTCCAAATGAAAAGTATTCCCCAACGACTATACAAACCTATCAGGTAGCAGTTGAGGGAGGAAAGCTCATTGTTACAGGAACTCCAACCCCTTATGGTAAATTTCATGAAGCAAAAGGGATCATTTTGGATATAGATGAATCACGGGCGAATAAGAAAACTTCGTTAAAAATCCCTTTTTCCAAAGGTAAAATACAGTACGAATACGCCCTAGTTTATAATGTAGGGGATGTGATAATCAATCTGGACGAATATTATCAAGACAAACCGGATGATCCCAATAAGGTCCTGGGCTATGCAGTTTATCATTTAAATGATGGAGAACCCAATTTACAGCCGAGTTTTATGGTTCAAAGTGATGACCCCAGTTTGATTACGCTTGCGAAAAATGTAACTAGCGGTAAGCAAACGGACATTGATAAATCAAAAGCTATTTTTGAGTGGGTTACCAAACATATCACCTATAATGCACCACTCGCTAATTCTGACAAACCTCCATTATATTCAGCTTTGGAGACCTTTCAATCACGTATTGTTTTATGCTCTGGTTACGCTGATCTAAGCGCTGCACTCCATCGTGCTGTTGGTATTGAAGCGAAAGTGGTATATGGTGAGAATCACGCGTGGAATGAAGTAAAACTCAATGGAGGGTGGCATACTGAGGATCCAACCTATGGAGCTGGCTATATTAACGCCAATACGATGAAATTTGTTCACCACTACCAGCCTGAATATTTTTCAAAAACCGATAAACATAAAGAAGGAGAATATCCTTGGTAAAATCCCGCATTGTTATTTGCGGGTTTTTATTTTTCCTATTTTTCAATCGTATTGGAATTTCTCTGTAATTTTGGAGGAATTGAAGAGAAATTGTCGAATTAAAAGGTAACTGAGATAAAATAAGAGGGTAACAAATATGAAAAAATGGGGACAGTTAACGCTTGTATTACTATCCGTTTCATTTACCGCATATCAAACACTTACGGGTGAAGATTCTTTTTTTACGATAGATTTTTTTATGTTTACAGTAATTGCCTGGTTTGTTGGATGGCAATATGATCGGGCCAGATTTTTTGAAAAAAAAGCACGTCTTAGTGAAGAAAGCTATAAACGACTATTGGACACCTTACCAGAAGCTGTGTTTATACATCGAGAGAATAAAATTATTTATGCCAATATGGCAACGGTAAAGCAGCTTAGCAGGAGTTCCATTGAGGAATTAATAGGAGAATCCATTTTGGATCATTTGGATGCGGCATACCAGGAGCGTTATTTAGAGAGAATGAAGCAAGTAAAAAAAGAACAGCTCCCATTATGCGCAATTGAATATAAAGTAAAACGACGGGATGGTTCTAAATTTGTTTTTGAAACATCCTCCATCAGGATTCTGTTTGGGGGAGAAGAAGCGGTTCTGACAGTTGGTAAAGATATTACCGAAAAAAAGGAAGAAACCGAGAGACTGCTGCAAAAATCAGAGAAATTGGCTCTTCTTGGTCAGATGGCTGCTGGGATTGCCCATGAAATCAGGAATCCACTTACATCAATTAAAGGTTTTATTCAATTATTTAAGCATAATCAATTAAAGAAAGAATATTACGATATCGTGTTAACCGAATTGGATCGAATCAATACTATTGTGGGTGAATTCCTGGTTTTAGCTAAACCGTCAGCTGTAGTATTTGTTGAACGGAATATTAAGGATATAATTTTAGATGTTGTTACATTAATCAACACTCAATCAATACTAAATAATGTCCAGATCTTTGCAGAATTTGATCAAAAATTACCAAACGTTTGCTGTGAAGAAAACCAATTGAAGCAGGTTTTTTTAAATCTATTAAAAAATGCCATTGAAGCTATGCCTAAGGGTGGAGATATCCATATAAAGGTACAGGAGAAAGAGGAAGGCAGTATTTTTATTCAAATTATTGACCAAGGTGTTGGGATTCCTCAGGATCGGATTTCTACCCTCGGAGAACCATTCTATACAACAAAGGAAAAAGGGACGGGGCTTGGACTGATGACGTGCTTTAAAATCGTTGAAAGTCATCATGGTGTATTGAACATTAATAGCGTAGAAAATGTCGGTACTACCATTGAGGTCATTCTACCAACCGTCACGCAACCATATTTGAAAAAAGAGGTACATTATTGCTAAATGAGCGCCAACTTTGTTGGTGTTTTTTATTCTAATATAATTCTGTAATCGAAATAAATAGATTACTATATTTAGGTTATTTGTTATAATAATATAGTGTTTTGTCTTTGATGTAAATAAAAGGCAATTTAGAAGTTACATCTAGGAGGAACTTATGGGGAAAAATAGATATGTATTTTGGGGTCTGGTCATAACGACCCTCATTTCGGCGCTAGATGCTAATATCATGCAAACCGCGAGTCCGACAATCGTGAAACAGCTTGGGAAAATGGAACTTTTCGCATGGATCTTTGCAGTCTATATGCTAGCCAGTACGGTAACGGTACCGCTATACGGAAAACTTGCTGATATGTATGGCAGAAAAAAGCTGTTAATGATTGCTGTTGGGCTGTTTACTTTTGGTTCAATTCTTTGTGGTTTGGCTAATTCAATGGTCATGTTGATTATATACCGCGGGGTCCAAGGTCTTGGGGCTGGAGGTATGATTCCGCTTTCCATGATTATTGTAGGGGATTTATTTACCATCGAGAAACGCGGAAAGATCCAAGCTGTTTTTAGTTCGATTTGGGCTCTTTCTTCTATTATCGGACCAGTAATGGGGTCGTTTTTTGTGGAGACTTTAACGTGGAGATGGATCTTTTTTATTAATATTCCAATCGGTATCGCCACATTGCTATGTTTACTGCCTTATAAAGAACAAATGGAGTTTAAAAAGACATATATTGATTTTAAAGGCTTCTTTCTGTTTGGGTTCTCCATTTCGCTTTTATTGCTGGCAACTAATGTTAGCGATCCGTTATGGTATGTGATTGCAGGCTGTGTGGGATTCATCCTATTTGCAATTGTTGAAAAAAAGGAAACCCAGCCGTTTTTACCCGTTTCATTGTTTAAAAATAAAGGAATTCTGATGACCAATTTGTTTATGCTAGTATACTGCTTGTCATTTTTCGGTACATCGAATTTTATTCCGTTATATTTACAGCAGGGTAAACACATGAGTATTTATCAAAGCGGATTAATTCTTTTAAGTACGGCTGTTGGCTGGATGTTTGGAAGTACCCCTGCAGGGAAATGGATTATTCGTTACGGTTATAAAAAATTATTTATCATCGGGAGTTTTATAACGGCGATTTCAGGATTTGGACTATACTTGTTTATAAAAGATATATCGTATATGAATTTATTTATCATTTTGACGATTCAGGGAGTTGCATTTGGCCTATTATTTGCGGTAGGAACCATTGCTTCTCAAGAATTTGCTGAATCAAACATTAAAGGAATATCTACATCACTGCAAATGTTTCTACGGAATATCGGAACTTCAGTTGGTGTCACTGTCATGGGAGTCATTATCAACCATACCCCCAACATTACAAATGGCATCCAAAACGTATTTCTATACGCACTTATCCTAAGCATCTTCACCGTCTTCCTAAGTTTTCTAATCCCATCGAAAACGAGGGAAACATCGCAAACTTAAGAAGAAAAGGTGACAGGTACCTGGTATACTAGGTGCCTGTCACCTTTTTCATTTATTTACATATTATCGAGAATTTCTTTGAATTCTTTCCCTTTATGGACATAGTGTTCGCTGGACATTTTGAGCATTTGCAGGTCCTTTTCGCTAAGTTGGCGAACTACTTTACCCGGTGAGCCGAGGACGAGGGAGCGGGGGGGATTTTGATACCACCCGCAAGAAGTGTATTGGCACCGATGATGCATTCCTCTCCGACTTCTACTTGATCTAATAGGGTGGACCCCATGCCAATGATTGATTTCTTGCCGACTTTACAACCGTGCAATATAACATTATGTCCGATGGTGACATCGTCCTCAATGGTAACAGGGAACCCTTCATACAAATGAATCGTCGAATTATCCTGTATGCTGCATCGCTCCCCAATGACAATCGGACCATCGTCTGCTCGAATAACAGCGTTAAACCAAACCGTTGAACCTTTCCCAATTTGAACATCACCAATTATATAAGCCCCCGGGGCAACAAATACTGACTCATCAAGCGTAGGCGACTTCCCGTTATACGGAATTAACAAGCGGCATCACTCCTTTCTGTAATTTCAGAATTATCTAACTCCTATTAGATTATAGCATCTAATGGTGACAGGCACCAATTAGAAATGTAAGCGCTTTATCAATTGTCTAAATATAAAAAATAGTCAAAATATATTGACAAGATTTTTTTTCGATGGTAACCTTATTAAAAATTAAAGTTGAATCAATGATGAGAAGAGTAGGATTTGAGCTTGTCTCAAGAGAGTCGGCGGGTGGTGAAAGCCGATGACAGGCCATTTCTGAAGATCACCTCGGAGATGTGTAGCTGAACATGTAAGTAAGCTGCGCCGGGAATTCCGCCGTTACAATGGAAACGTACTTCAAACGTACGATTATCGAGAGCCGCTACATGTATTTAAAAGATCATGCTGCGGAAGTAGGGTGGTAACGCGAGCCAACTCGTCCCTATACCTATAGGGGCGGGTTTTTTATTGTTTATAAATAGATTGGGAGTTGTTTAGATTGAACCAAACGGTAAGTAAAACCCAGGGAGGAAATGTAATCATGAGTCAACAGGTAGAAAAGGAAGCTTTGAATGTAGAGGATATCATTATTGCCAGTCATACCATTAAAGACGTGATTTCACCGACTCCATTACAATACAACCATTTGTTATCAGAACGATATGGCTGTCATGTCTACTTAAAGCGCGAGGATATGCAAAGTGTACGATCATTCAAAATCCGCGGCGCTTATAATCGTATTAAACAACTAAGTGAAGAAGAAATGAGAAACGGAATTATTTGTGCAAGTGCGGGAAACCATGCCCAAGGTGTAGCTTATTCTTGTCACCTTTTAAAAATCAATGGGAAAATCTTTATGCCAAGCACAACGCCAAAACAAAAAGTAAATCAGGTGAAGTTTTGGGGAAAAGAGAGTGTAGAAATTGTGTTGGTGGGAGACACGTTTGATGATGCCTATTATAAAGCGATGGAATGTAGTAAGGAGGAAAAGCGGACCTTTATCCATCCGTTTGATGACTTCGACGTGATTGCAGGACAGGGAACAGTTGGTGTGGAACTTCTCAACGATTGCCATGAAAAAATTGATTACCTTTTCGCTGCAATTGGCGGAGGTGGACTTCTGGCTGGTGTTGGAACCTATCTTAAACATTTTTCCCCTCACACTAAGTTAATTGGGGTAGAGCCTGCAGGAGCTCCTGGGATGAAGGAATCCATTTTAAAAGGAGAGGTTGTTTCATTAGAAAAAATCGATCCATTTGTAGATGGGGCAGCCGTTAAAACGGTTGGGTCCAAAACATTCAATATTGTAAAAGATATTGTTGATGATATTGTTGTTATACCAGAAGGTAAAGTGTGTACGACCCTTTTGTCCCTATATAACGAAAATGCCATTGTTGTCGAGCCAACAGGTGCTCTCTCAGTCGCCGCCTTGGATACATATACTGACCAAATCAAGGGCAAAACGGTTGTCTGCGTAGTTAGTGGAGGCAATAATGATATTGGCCGCATGCAGGAAATTAAAGAGCGTTCTAAGCTATATGAGGGTCTGCAGCACTATTTCATTGTTCAATTTCCTCAGCGTCCCGGTGCATTAAGAGAATTCTTATTCGATGTTCTTGGGCCAAATGATGACATCAGCCACTTTGAATATACGAAAAAGAACAACCGAGAAACAGGTCCAGCTTTAGTTGGGATTGAACTAAAGGATAAAGATGACTACTTCCCATTGGTTGAACGGATTAAAACAAAAGGATTTGTCTACCGTGAAGTGAACAAAGACAGCACCTTGTTCCAAATGTTGGTATAATATCTACAAAGGGCCTTCCCAATTAGAGGGCCCTTTTTTTGAATTATTACCCATTCTTAAAAATTTTTAAAGCTTAGGGGTTTTATCTGGCAGTTTAATTAGGTTATAATATTTGCTGTGAAAATATATTTATTTTTTCAAGATTGTTATTTTGAAAAAGTGTTGAAGAAGTGCTTGTTTCATTATAATAGTTTTGTGCAGATTCAAATTAATTGGAGAGTGTTCATATGGGACGTAAATGGAATAATATCAAGGACAAAAAAGCGGCAAAAGATGCTAATACGAGTCGTATTTATGCAAAATTTGGACGTGAAATCTATGTAGCAGCGAGACAAGGTGAACCTGATCCAGAATCAAATACCGCTTTAAGATTTGTACTTGAACGGGCAAAAACATATAGTGTGCCTAGACATATTATTGACCGTGCGATTGATAAAGCAAAAGGTGGTTCTGATGAAAGCTTTGACGAACTACGTTACGAGGGTTTCGGACCAAACGGGTCGATGATCATCGTTGATGCCTTAACTAATAACGTAAACCGTACAGCATCAGAAGTTCGTGCTGCGTTTGGTAAAAATGGCGGAAATATGGGTGTCAGCGGTTCTGTAGCTTATATGTTTGATGCAACAGCCGTTATTGGTGTCGAGGGTAAATCGGAAGAGGAAGTTCTTGAGCTATTAATGGAAGCAGATGTCGATGTACGTGACGTCATAGAGGAAGATGATAACCAAGTTGTAGTGTATGCTGCTCCAGATCAATTCCACGCTGTACAGGAAGCTTTCAAAACAGCAGGTATTACTGAGTTCACTGTTGCAGAATTAACGATGTTAGCGCAAAATGAAATCACAGTTCCAGAAGATGTTGTACCTAAATTTGAAAAATTAATCGATGCTCTGGAAGACTTAGAGGATGTTCAACAAGTTTACCATAATGTTGATTTAGGGGAATAATTGAAAAAAGCTAGCTCAAAAACTTGATCAACCAACGTTTAATACTTATAAAGTAAAGGTATATTTCAATGATTGTGACTAAAGTTTAACACAAGACCGATGGGTGATGGCATTCGTCTTTAAATGTTCCCTCGAAAAGTGTGATAAACATTTGTTACTTACTAAGATAACCTACACTTTAAAAAACTCACTTGTTTATATGAAAAAATCATATAAGGAGTGAGTTTTTTTATTGCTTTGAGATTTTTATATGAAGTTTTTATACGATTTGGAATCTAAAATTTTTTCGATTTAAAATATAAGATTATTTTTTAGGTTTGGCGTTTAAAAAGGGGATTGTAGAGAAGCGATATTAAGATCTTGGTATCAATAAGATTAAAGAAATAGCACTCAAAAGAATGAGTGCCATTTTGAAGACTATTTATTTTAGGCTTGGGATCCTGTAGCAGTTTCTATTTCTTTTTTTGCATCCTGTTGTTCCTCGGTGCTTTCTTCTTCTATTTTTGAAGCTAGTGCGGTAACGATTACCTCATCATCTTCGTGATTAATCACTATATTGCTGTAGTTTTGTCTGATATCGCCAATTTTAATGGTATGGCCTATTTTAATTTTGGAGATATCGACCTCAATGGTTTCAGGGATATCTTTTGGTTTGGCTGAAATATTTAACTCATGCAGAGACTGTTGGAGAATTCCTCCAATTTCAGTACTTTCCGAAGATCCAGTCAAGACCACATGTACCAGGACATGAATCTTAGTTGACATATTGATATGATGAAAATCTGCATGAAGAATATCATGACTAATCGGATTATATTGATAATCCGCAAGTATGACATCCTCAGAATGTCCATTCACGTTCAATGAAATAATTCCATTTCTCCCTACTTTTCTAATGACTTTTAGTAGATCCGCGTTATTGACAGTGATTGCTTTACTTTCTTCATGTTTTCCGTAGACCACTGATGGGATCTTTCCTTCGCCTCTTAATTGATGTAAAGCTGATTTTCGAAAATCGACCCGTTCTTTCGCAACTAGCATAGTGCTCATTGCTTTTCACCTTCCTGATAAATAAGAATTTTAGACATAGGTATAAAATTACTTTCTCTTATAGGAATGTCTAAGCATAAACTTTACTATTCTATTATAGAAACACAATTTTCAATATATCAAATATTTTGCACTAAGTTTTTTATGTATTACTTATGGAAAGAAACTTATATAGATGCGTTAAGGTGAACCTGTTTAAGGTATTTAATTAAATAAGAAAAGGGTAAATGAGAAGAAATTCTTAACAGCCAAATGTGATAGACTTAAGAAAAAAGGAGGATGTAGCATGACCAAACATAAGATCTATACAATGAGTTTCGCAAGTGTCTATCCCCATTATGTTATGAAGGCGGAGAAAAAAGGACGTACGAAAACAGAAGTCGATGAAATCATCCTTTGGTTAACAGGGTATAGCCATGAAGAGTTAGAAGCGCAACTGAAAAAACAGACAGACTTTAAGACTTTCTTTGCGGAAGCTCCACAACTGAATCCTTCAAGGGCTTTAATCAAAGGGGTGGTTTGCGGTGTCCGAGTGGAAGATATTGTAGAACCAACTATGCAGGAAATTCGCTATTTAGATAAGCTTATAGATGAATTAGCGAAGGGAAAAGCGATGGAGAAAATTTTTCGGAATAATAATTAAAATTTCGATTACCCGAATATAACTTTTAAATCGAGAGTCTTCCTTTATTTCTGAATATAAAAAATTTATATCATTTCTTCTTTATAAATTTTAAAGTTAATAAAAAGAAGTCAACTCGTCGTTGACTTCTTTTTATTAGACAGTAAAACGTTTCATCATATTTCGTAATTCATTTGCTAAAGCAGCGAGGCTTTTGGCAGAATTTGATATTTGACTGGAAGATGCCATTTGTTCTTCTGTTGAAGCAGCAATCATTTCAATGCTTGACGTCGTTTCTTTTGTCATATAAGAAACTTCCTCAACCGAGTTCGCAACAAAAGCAAAACTGGAATTGAGCTCCTCGGAAGTAGCCGCAATCTCTTGGATATTCGAAGATACCAATTCAATTTCTGTTAGGATTTCATTAAACTTATTCGCAGTTTCTTTTGTAATAACCATCCCAAGGGATACATTTTCTTTTACGTTTTCTATGGATGCTTTTGATGATTCAGTTTCACGTTGGATGTTTACGACTAACTCATTGATCTGATTAACGGATTGGCTAGACTGTTCCGCTAATTTTCTTACTTCATCGGCAACAACAGCAAAACCTTTTCCATGCTCACCAGCACGGGCAGCTTCAATCGCAGCATTTAGTGCTAATAAATTTGTTTGGGAAGCTATATCGTTAATTAAACTGGTAATATTACTGATTTTTCCTGCAGATTCATTCAAAGATGTAATTCCATCCACAGTACCATCCACTGAAGCATTTATAGAATCCATTTGGCCCACAATCTTTGATACAGATTCTGCACCGATTTCAGCTTTTTCTTTAACAGCTGATGACTTATGTGCCACGTTAGAAGAGTAAGATGTAATATTGGCTAGTGCCAGAACAGACTCTTTTAATGAGAACGTCGTTTCTTCCACCATATTTTTTTGTTTATGAGTGCTTGTAGCAATTTCTTGCATGGACTCAGCCACATGTTCAGTAGCGATTTTGGCTTGCTCTGAACTAGTAGAAAATTCTTCTGCTGAGGAGGTTACTTGACTGGATGTAGAATTGATACTTCTAATAATATCCCTGATGGATTTAACAAATTCATTAAATGAATTGGCTAACTGCCCAAATTCATCTTTATTTTTTACCTCAATATACTGGGTGAGATCAGCCTCGCCAGTTGCAATTTTATCCATTTGTCGGTTTAAAAGATTCAAAGGTTTAATGATAGACCGAATAATGGTTAAACCAAAGAAAATACCGATAAATGTTACTAAAGCCGTTAAAGCAATAAGAATATATATGAACCTTGTCATTTCATTTTTAATAGAAACCTTTTGGCTGTTGTTCTTTTTAGTCAGTTCGTCCGTATATTTATTTACTTGTGGGTCCAGCATATCTTTACGTACGGTTCTTTCTTCCCCAAAATGGACTAAAAGAGCTTGTTCTTTATTGGTATGGTAGTAATCCACAACTTTTTGACTTGAATTCCAATATTCATTATATGCCGACTCTATCTTTTCGATATTATCTTTTTCCTGTTGATCATCCACTAAACCTTTTATAGAAGTTAAGTTCTTTTTAATTTCCTCGGCTTTATTCTCCATTTCTATTGGATAAATAGAGTCGCCGTTAATTAGGAAGGCTCTTTCGTCATTTGATATTCCAGTTAATCGAAATTGGATATTTTTTAATTGATTTTGTATAGATAATTGGTCATTAAGCTTTAAAGTTTTCTCATTTACAGAATTAATATTAATTATAGAATACCCGCCAATCAGAATTAAAGACATTATTAAAATACTCAACAATAGATAAAGCTTTTTGCGTATACTCAAAGTAATCGCCATCCTCTTAAAAATTTCTAATATCAATATGATAATAATATCGGATGGAGTAAGGAAAAGTTAATGTGGAAAAATAAACCAAATCTTATATGATCTAATTCCAATCTGTTTTGTTGTATATCCAGGGAAAAATTGTTCTCATACATGATAAAACTTATAGGGAAAGGATGAGAAAGGTGTCACTTGAAAGTGTAAAAGCTCATTTTAAGCAATGGAATCGTGAAAGGGATATCATGGAATTCGAAGCTTCGAGTGCAACGGTGGATCTGGCGGCTGAAGCGATTGGCTGTATACCGGCTCGAATTGCCAAAACGTTATCGTTTAGAGGAGCAGGAGAAGCTGCCATTTTGGTTGTGGCCGCAGGTGATGCCAAAATCGACAACAAAAAATTCCGTGAAACGTATAGTTTCAAGGCGAGGATGCTTTCTCCTGATGAAGTGCTAGAACAAACAGGACATGCTATCGGTGGAGTATGCCCATTTGGTTTAAAAAATGACCTTGAAGTATATCTTGACGTATCTATGCAACGGTTTGAGACTCTTTTTCCTGCTTGTGGCAGCAGTAATTCAGCAATGGAATTAACGTTGGATGAGTTGGAGCAATATTCTTTTGCAAAAGGTTGGGTAGATATCTGTAAGGGCTGGAAAGATGAAGAGAAATTGGCAGAGGAAGCACTGCAAAATACATAGACGAGGTCCTTGAAGGAGTAGGAAGTACAAAAACAATCTAAAAAAATTAGGAATTGTCCTTCATTTGCTCAGTGAAGGACAATTCTTGATAAATTAAATGAAATATGTTTTTCAAAAGGTCAATGAAGGCCAAAACCTCTATTGGATTCATTCAAATTGTCTTTCAAAGGCTTGATGAATGCCATAATTTGCATGGAGTCCAGCGAAAGTGTCTTTCATAAGTACGATGAATACCATAATTTGCATGGGGTCCACGAAAAGTGTCTTTCATAAACCAGATGAACGTCATAATTTGCATGGAGCCCAGCGAAAGTGTCTTTCATAAGTACGATGAATACCATAATTTGCATGGGGTCCACGAAAAGTGTCTTTCATAAACCAGATGAACGCCATAATATGCATGGGGTCCAGCGAAAGTGTCTTTCATAAAGTACGATGAACGCCATAATTTACATGGGGTCCAGCGAAAGTGTCTTTCATAAGCACGATGAACGCCATAATTTGCATGGGGTCCACTGAAAATGTCGTTCATAAGCACAATGAACGTCAAAATCTCTATTGGTTTCATCGAAAGTGTCTTTCAAAGCCTACGACCTCAAAAATCCCCATTGGCCTCCATCAAAACTGTTTTTCATAAGTTGAAAGATCACTCCCGGTACCCCCAAGTGAAAATGGCCCTCATCTATTATCAAATGTAATTCGCCTTATAGTCTCTTTAAAAAGACATAACTAGTCTTATCATATTCCATTTTTTCTTCATAAAACCGGTGCGCATTTACTCGCTGAAGTCCGGAGGAGAGGGATACAGCTTCATAGCCATGTTCTCTTGACCAGTTTTCAACATAGGAGAGCAGGGCTCTTCCATGACCTTTGGAGCGAACGTTTGCATCTGTAACGAGATCGCATACCCAAATGGCTCTTCCGTTGTAAAGAGTAATCATCGGCATAAATCCAGTGACAGCAACAATTTGATCATTTTCAAAAACGGCCGCCAATCTGTAATCTTCTTTTGCCACGGCTTCCTCTACAATCTCAAGAAAGCTGTCTTCATCTAAATGTGTACGTAATTGCTGCATAACCGGAAATGCCTCAAGCCATTCTCGTTTATTCGTTAATTCTTTAATAATGATTGAATGATTCATATCTATTCCCCTTTATTCAGATTATAAAAATAATTTAATCATAAACTATCAAAATTAAAAAGCAACGAGCACACCCGCTGCTTTCAGAAGCTTACCTTAATTTGCTCTTAACAAACTCGCCGATTTCGTCAATTGATTGTTGGCCTTCCGGAATGGTGAAGGTTTGAAACACGTGCCACATATCTTCCCAGATTTTGAAGGTTACGTCAGCACCAGCTGAAAGGGCACGATCAACAAGGCGGGTGGAGTCGTCCAACAGGATTTCATCATTTCCGACATGTACAATCATTGGAGGTAAACCGGATAAATCTGCGTAAATCGGTGATACGATTGGATTTTTTGGATCTATTTCACGAAGGTACATAACGGGAACTTCTAAAGTCAAATTCGGACTTAACCACGGGTCAGCTTCTTTACGTGTTTCCATGGATTCTCCAGTACCTGCCAAATCGGTCCACGGTGATATTAATACAGCTACTGCCGGTAATGGTTCCCCATTTTCTTTTAAGGTTAATAGAGTAGACATGGTTAATCCGCCGCCAGCAGAGTCACCGCCAATAATAATGTTTTCTGGTTGGTAGCCGGAAGAACACAGCCAATGGTAAGCATGTAACGCATCTTCTAACGCTGCTGGGAAAGGATGTTCAGGTGCTAAACGGTATTCAGGAACGAGAACACGTGCTTCAGTGGAGAAGGATAGTTTGGAGGCTAAGTAGCGATGGGTATTGCAGCTTCCCATGATATAGGCTCCTCCATGTAGGTAAAGGAACACCCGGTCTGCCTTCGCATTTGGGGCGGAAACCCACTCTGCCGGTATTCCTTCAATAGCTGTTTTTTCAACTTGAACATCTGATACATCGGGGGTTAAAGCTGATAACATTTCAAGGCCTTGACGAGCTGCTTCAATACTAAATTCAGCAGCCGCAGGCTGGCCTTGGCCGGCTGATTGGGCCTTTAATAATTGTTTAACCATCAAACTTTCTGGACTTGCCATGTAGTTGTCCCCTTTCCAAACGACAAAATGTGTACGAGTTAGTACTTCGATAGAAGTTTGAATAAATCCTTCATTCTCAAGAAAAAAAGAACCTGAAAGGTCCTTTTAAAAATTATCGGGGAACCAATGGTTTTACCGAAATGGCTGGCGTTAACGAGGTAATCATACACCCTTCTAATTGTTCTTCCTTTAGTAAACCAAGGCTTAGTGCTGCTTTAATTTTTGCATCATCAGGCTTTTTAACGGTTAGGATCAGATCGTGAAGCTGTAATTCTTCTAATCTCTTAACAGTAGTTTCCTCGTTAAATCGCTCAGTTTTACGTACTTGCCGCTGAAGTTTATAGCCGCTAATGGTAACTTCTCCTTTATGATTAGAACCGATCAAGTTATCAAAGTAATCTTGAAACTGATTCTTCAATTCATTCATTTTCATTTCAATTTCCTTTTTCTGTTTGTTGAGCTCATAATATTGTACTAGCATATCTCTGGTGATCAAGCTTCTCGCCTCCTCGCGAACATATATTCTATTTTATGGCCGTTTTTTGATAAATAGTACATAAATGCTCTTAGCAATAACAATATATTTTTTGACAAAAATTGTATTTAGACACACATCTATGATACTATTAATTTGAATATTCGAATTTTTTATAATGGGGTGGGAGAATGAATGTACCATTAGTGTTACCACAATTTTTGGACAGAGCTGTTGCTTTATATGGGGATAAACCGGCAGTCTATTGTGATGAAAGGATATTTACATACGAACAATTAAATGGTCGGGTTAACCAGCTTTCTCATGGTCTGAAGGAATTGGGGGTCAAAAAAGGAGATCGAATTGCTTATTTAGCACCCAACACTGTAGAAATGCTCGAAGGATTTTATGGGATATTTCAGTTGGGGGCGATCATGGTTCCGCTGAATATCCGTTTGAAGCCAGAAGACTACCTGTTTATTTTGAATCATAGCGAGTCAAAGGTGCTTTTTGTCGATCAGGATTTGTATGATTTAATTAAACCAATCAAAGGAAAATTAGAAACAGTGGAGCATATTATTGTCCAGTATCACGATTCGTCGACAAATGAAATCGATTACAATCAATGGCTGTCAAGTTTTTCAACGGAAACTTTTGACCGTGCCGAACTTGATGAAAATGATGTGTGCAGTTTGCTTTACACAAGTGGAACAACAGGTAATCCAAAGGGAGTGATGTTGACTCACCGCAATAATTACTTGCATGCGCTAAGTTCCATGCATCACCTAAGAGTTACAGACCGTGATGTATATTTACATGTTCTTCCTATGTTTCATGTTAACGGCTGGGGATCACCGTTTTACTACACTGCCAATGGTGCAACCCATGTTTGTTTGAAAAAAGCAACGCCTGAATCCATTTTTCAGGCGGTTCAGAAGTATAAAGTCTCAGTTTTGCACATGGCTCCTACTGTCTTGAATGCGTTGTTGCAGTATTATGAAAAAAACCTTCCGGAGATTGAACAGGATGTTCGTGTTGTCATAGCAGGTTCCGCTCCGCCGCCTGCATTTGTAACTCGAGTAGAAAAAGAATTAGGCTGGGAGTTTATTCAGGTCTATGGGATGACTGAATCGTCACCGCTTAGTCTAATTTCGACCATACGAGTGCAATTAAACGATTTTTCTCCAGCAGACAAAGCAAAAATAAAAGCTAAAGCAGGCTACCCGATGATTGGGTGTGATGTTCGAGTTGTCAATGATTTTGGTGAAGAAGTGGCCCACGATGGGGTGGAGATAGGAGAAGTTATAACAAGGAGCCATGGAGTAATGCTTGGGTACTGGAAAAATGAAGAAGCAACCATGGAAGCCATACGAGAAGGGTGGCTGCACACCGGTGACATGGGTACAGTAGATGAATTTGGTCATATTGATATTGTTGACCGCAAAAAGGATATAATTATTAGCGGCGGAGAAAATATATCATCGATCGAAGTGGAAGGGGCCTTGTATGAACATCCAGCCGTTCTTGAGGCAGCCGTAATTGCTGTCCCACATGAAAAATGGGGTGAAACTCCGCATGCTTATGTTGTTTTACGGGACAATCATCATGTAACCGAAGCAGAAATTATTGCCTTTTCCAGAGAAAAATTAGCCCATTTTAAAGCAGTAACTGGAGTTACATTTGTCGATGAACTTCCAAAAACTGCTTCAGGAAAAATTCAAAAAGTCCATCTGCGTAATGAATATTGGAGTGCAAAAGGGAAGATTGAACGGTTTGTGAATTAAATGGTTTGATAAACCACTTAGACTACTGGTCTAAGTGGTTTTTTTCTGAATTCATCTTATTTTGATTCACAATGGTCTTTTCCACTAAATATTGATAACCGTAAATTATTATCGAAAGTATGATACAAATAAAGTACCAACCAATATGATTAATTTTTTTAAATTTAAATGCACCAACCTTTTCCCAAGCATAAGCCATTGGGAAAGCGTTAAGGGTATTAAGGACAACATTGGTAATCAAATATTTTGGGAAATTACCAAAAGTTAGTTTAAAAATCCATAGCGTTGCAACAAAATATGGTCCTAAAATGTATGAAAAATCTACATTACCTGGTGAAAATGGATTTTTATTTACCCACCAACTTCTCTTATTGCTGATGACACTAAAGACACTAATAAATAAATTAACAAAACTTGCCACAGGTAAATACCGCAAGAATGACTTTTTATCCATAAACAGAATAGTAAGCCAAGGAAGGATGATCATTGCAAGGGAAAATACTTTCTTCTTCTTCATTATAAACAAACCCTTTCTCGTTTTTTTATAACATTCCCCTTGTAAGAGTTTCTTAATTAACTCTTTTTATGGAACCTAACATAAGTTCATGTAATAAATTCCTTTAAACAGTTTTTAGATGATCGAAACTTGTAAAAAATAAATATGAGGTGGGATATGATGACGAAGGAAGAGGCTTTAAAAATTATTCATGTAATTGAATCGATTTATCCCTATATTATTACTAAGAGTGAAACAGTGCAGTTTTGGTTTCAATTTTGTGCGGCAATGGATTTTGATCATGTTTGGATAGGTTTGGTCCAACATATTCGGAATAGCCCTTATCCTCCTTTAATTTCTGAAATATTTGCTTTGTCGGAGGAAACTTCGGGAGATACGAGGCAGTTGATTTATGATAAAAAGGAAAGGGGAGGATCATGGATGAGTGAGTATGTATTTAGAGCTTAAACTTGCTATTAGTTTTAAGTGGTTGATTCCTGAATAAATTATTTCCTTAAAAGAAGGTCGCCAATAGAGTCTCTTGAAGCCCGGAAAATTTAAAATGCGTAAGAAGAGGTCGCCAATAAAGCCACTTGCAGCCCAAAGAAGCTGAATGCATCAAAAAAGGGTCGCTTATGCAACCCTTCGGAATATAAAACTCACCATAACTTATTTATTCGTTGAAGAATGATTATATTTCCTTAAAAGTTCACCAAAATGCTGTAAGTCATATTCCGGCCAGTCTTTAACATTTTCCCCAATTGCTGATAATCTCGTTTGCTGATGTTCATAAAACTCATTTTTTCCTAATTCGGTAATATGAAGAGTATAGGCTCGACCATCTGTTGGATCAGGAATTCTATATACATATCCCTTTTGCTCCAATGCAGCGGTTTGTCTGCTTATTGTTGAGATATCTAAATGGAATTCATCCGACAATACTTTAACTCCTGCTGGTCCTCTGGTGATGAAACGGTGAAGTAATAAATAGGCTGAGCGGTCCAAATGACCCAATTTTCGATTTGATGATGTAATACGCCTGAGAAGGATGGCCAGCTCCAGATCAATCATTTCCAAGGATTTTTCTCTCATTTTTTTGTCCTCACTTTTGCACACATTTCTATGTTTATCCTATCATAAAATCCATGCTTTAATAAAAGCGTTTGCGTGTTTAATATTTCAAAAAATTCAATAAATAAGAGTATTGACATATTCAAAACTAGTTGTATAATACAAATATATACTTTCATTATACAACTATCAACAAACAAAGGGGAAATTTAGAATGTCATCAACATCACAATCAGTAACTGCGTCATCGGCAAAGGTTGCGTCGGAAACTGATACAAAAAGTCATTTTTTAAATCAGCCAAGGGCAGTATGGGCAGTTTTTTTTGCGTGTATTATTGCCTTTATGGGTCTGGGGCTTGTTGATCCGATATTGGTTGCGATTGCAAAACAACTTCAAGCGACTCCTAGTCAAGTTACGTTGCTTTTCACGAGTTATAATGCTGTTATGGCAGTAGCTATGCTTATAACTGGAATGATTTCATCACGACTTGGTATAAAATGGACACTAATTGTTGGAATCATTTTAATTGCTGTATTTTCCGCGCTAGGAGGTTTTTCAAACAACATTTGGGCACTAGTTGGTTTTCGTGGGGGATGGGGACTTGGTAATGCTTTATTCGTAGCAACAGCCTTAGCGGCAATTGTTTCGCTGTCCACAAGTGGTACAGCCAAAGCAATTATCTTATATGAAGCCGCAATTGGTTTAGGGATTTCAGTAGGACCTCTGCTTGGAGGCTGGCTTGGTGGAATGTCTTGGAGAGGCCCATTTTTAGGTGTGGCAGTTTTAATGGTAGTGGCATTTTTCGGTTTAATCATTCTAATGCCAAATAAAGCTGGCTCTGCCCAGGTTTCACAAGTGAAAACTTCCATTAAAGATCCTTTCCGTGCATTGAAACACCGTTCCTTATTAATTTTTGGAATTGGTGCCGCTCTTTACAATTTTGGATTCTTCACTTTATTAGCCTATGCACCATTTGTAATGGGACTTGATGAACATGGAATTGGTTTTGTCTTTTTAGGATGGGGAATTTTGCTTGCTATCACTTCAGTATTTACAGCACCGATTCTTCAAAAACGATTTGGAACGGTTAAGTCAATGGCTGCAATGTTAACATTGTTTGCTCTTGTTTTAATTGCGATGGGGATCTGGACTTCCACTCAATGGTTAATCATTTCATCAGTCGTTGTAGCAGGTGCATTACTAGGAAACAACAACACGCTTATCACCACAGCCGTGATGAATTCAGCGCCAGTTGAAAGATCAACAGCATCTGCCGCATACAGCTTTTTACGATTTATAGGGGGGGCCATTGCACCATATTTTGCCGGTAAATTAGCTGAATGGTACAACTCAAGTGTTCCATTTTATGTAGGTGGTGCATTTGTCCTTATTTCTGTAATCTTTATAGTCTTTAATCATAAGTATGTTAAGCATGTTGACGAAGCGACAATTGGTCATTAACTTTTGGGAAAAGGTTCTGCGATGCAGGGCCTTTTTTTCATGATAAAAAAAAGGAAAATCAGGTCGAATATTAGAATAATATATTATAGTTTATGAATAAGGGTTTTTGTAATATAACGAATGGGATCCAAATGATCGTCAGGATGTTGGTTCTTTTCAACCTTTACTTATAAAAGGTTTCCCATACGAGATTTTTGAATCATGAATAAGGAGTGGTGTACGTAATGGCAAATAATTTATTGAATACCAATGCTGTCGTATCTGGGCAAGTGTATATGGTGGAATTGGCAGATGGTGATCTTCATTCCTTCCGTGTTTTAACTGAAACACCAACGCATTTCATATTTTCGTATTCAACAGAAGGTTCTAATGATGTTTTTGAAAAATCTAAGAGTGACATTTATGGTATTTATGATGTTAAGGAATGGCTAGCAGCTCAGGAAAAATAATACATAGTTATAACTCATATGAGGGCGGAATGGCCCTATTTTTGGTTAAAGGGGATAGGGAAAATGGAGAGAACATCACTTGGGGGACTAACGCGTCTAGCGTTTTACACCCCTGATTATAAAACCTTTTTTGAAGATTATGTATTAGAGGGGGATCAACTAAAGTTTACTAGTGAACCACTGGATGCACTGAAAATTTGTGACGAGGACCCGGGACGTTATCCTGTTGTGATTTTGTTTAATGACGAACCCGCGGGCTTTTTTGTACTGCATGGACAGGAGGGGGTGAAGGAATACTGGGAAAATGATCAGGCGCTTCTTCTTCGGGCATTTTCTGTTAATCCAAAATATCAAGGAAAAGGGATTGCCCAAAAGTCGATGATGCAATTGCCTGAGTTTGTGAAAGAGCATTTTTCGGGTGTGAATGAGGTCATATTAGCGGTTAATTGTAAAAATGTTGCAGCACAGCACGTTTACAAAAAAACGGGGTTCATTGATAAGGGTGTCCGTGCCTGGGGACGAAACGGGGAAATGTTCATACTACATTTAGATTTGTGAAAAAAGGGTTGTATAGTCTTGTTCTATACAACCCTTTACTAATTATTTAGCAAGCAGTTCATCCAAATGCTTACGGATAGCTTCTCGGTTTCCCGAAATTTTTTCTTCCCTCACTTGGTCCTTATGCCATTTATTTAATGCTTTTTCTAATACTGTTTGTTCAATCGCCTGTGGAATCACCACAACCCCATCAGCGTCTCCAACGATGAGATCTCCTGGCTGAATCGGCATACCGCCACATGAAATGGGCACATTGATTTCTCCAATGCCAGCTTTGCCACTCGCTGCCACCGCTGTACCTTTACAGAATACAGGGAAATCAAGAGCTTTAATCCCTACGATATCCCTTATCACACCGTCAACTACAATGCCGCCAATCCCTAAAGTTTGAGCCATTCCTACAACAAAATCTCCAGCTATTGCCCGATATTGGTCACCCTTCGCATCGATAACCAAAATATCACCCGGTTTTGCTTCACGGATCGCTCGTAAGACAGCGAGATTATCACCAACAGGAATTTTAACAGTAAAGGCCCTGCCTGCTAATTTGTACTCCTCCTTTAAAGGTTTAATAGAAGGATGAAGGTTATTTAACCCCTCCATGGCATCAGAAATACAGGTGGTGGGCAAGACTTCGAATTGCGAAACTAGATTGTCCATAAAATTTTCCTCTTTTCCTATTTTTTCTACTAATCATAGTTTATAATAAATTGGAAAATTAGGAAAATATAAATCTCTGGGGTGAAAATGTTGAAAAACATATACGTCATTAGACATTGTGAGGCGGAGGGGCAGCCGGCTGAATCATCTCTAACCGAAAAGGGCCTCAGTCAAGCAAACGATTTGGCTAACTATTTATCAAACAAGAAGGTTGACCAAATTATTTCCAGCCCATATATACGTGCTATTCAGTCCATCCGACCACTTGCGGAGAAATTACAGCTAAATATCGAGAAAGATCCTCGATTAGCTGAACGCGTATTAAGTACCCAAAATTTGGTGGATTGGTTGGAACAACTAAAGGAAACCTTTGTAGATTTTGAGAAGAAATTAGAAGGTGGGGAATCAAGCAGGGAAGCACAGAAACGAATCTTAAAGGTGGTAGAGGAAGTGCAAGATAATAAAACAGCCATTATAGTTACCCATGGTAATATCATGTCCTTACTAATCAACTATTTTGATAGGAGCTTTAGTTTTGAAGAATGGAAAAAACTTTCGAATCCTGATGTTTTTCTATTAAAAATCGAGGGAAGTAAGGCTAGTTTTGAGCGATTGAGGAATTAAAAAAAGGAACTTGAAAATTTTTTCAAGCTCCTTAAATGATGCTGCTTTTGCCGGTCCAGCTGTCACTTATATCTGCGTCAAATACGAAGTTAATTGGAATAATAAACGGTGCAATGTCGCCATTCTGTTCACCATAGCCTTGGTTCCGTTTGTAAGAAACGAATTGATCAATATATTGGTTTGGGCCCATGTTCATGACTGAGGCATGGTCAAAAACATTCACCTTGATATTACCAAGATTGACAACCATTGGAGCAAATATCAATGACTTTACCTCCTTTATATTACACTGTTTTTAGCCGTATTACTGTCTGTCACATCAGGGTCAACGACATACGAAATCGGAATATTGACAGGGGAAATGTCACCGTTTTGTTCGCCAAATCCTTGATTTCTTTTATAAGATGTTAATTGATCGATAAATTGATTCGGTCCAAAATTGACAAATGCCGTGTTATCTATCGTATTTATTTTAAAGCCTAGAAAATTTATTTGCATCGGTGCAATATTCACATTAATCACTCCCGAAAATTAAAGATTTTTGTTGATTTTGATTACGGGGGCATCTATGAATTCATCATCATAAACAATGTTAATTGGAAAGCCTGTGATCGAGCAATCCCCAAACTGCTGGCCAAAACCTTGATTCTTTTTACCTCCAACATTAGTTCCTTTAAAGAAATTTTCTCCAAAAAAAATTCCGCTCTTATGATCGGGGCTGCCAACTTTCATTTCGCCAATAGTGAGTCTCGTAGGTAAAAAAAACATTTTGTGACTCCTTTCAATCAATCGCGAAACTAATTTTTAAAATATATTCGCCATTTGAGGGAATCATACCCAAAAAAAAAGGAGCGGCATTCGCCACTCCACAAAAAGAAGGAAAAACTTAATGGGTTAGTAAAGTATATGTAACAAGATGGACTGGCATGTAGTATTCTTGTCCAGTTTTAAAAAAATGTGTGTTAGCATATTTTTTGAATGAGCTCTATTGCGTTATTTTTCGGTGAGTTCACCAAGGAGGATACTTCATATGCCTCCATTAACGTCTGATCGAGAGGAACCAGCATGGGATGTAACGTATTTGGGTCTTTAATGGCGGGGTTCAACCATTTTTTCTCATCTTCAGGTTTAAAAATGACGGGCATCCGGTCATGGATCGAATTCATTAATTCGTTCGGAACTGTGGTGATCACCGAACAGGAAAAAATAGCTTGTCCATCGTGAGACTTCCACTGCTCCCAAATCCCAGCCATACCAAATAATTCATTGGATTTCAGTTGAATGCGCATTGGCGTTTTCGATTTGTCATCATTCCGTTTCCATTCATAAAAACTGTCAGCTATGATTAAGCAGCGTTTTCTTTGAAATGCGTTGCGGAAGCTTGGTTTCTCCATTAACGTTTCTGCCCGGGCATTAATCATTTTACTGCCAATAGATAGATCCTTTGCCCATGGCGGAATTAGTCCCCATCTTAGGTATCCCATACGGTTTTTCCTGCCATCATTTATGACGGCCAACACGGATTGGGAAGGGGCGATATTATAGCTTGGTTCAAAATTTTCTTCATCAAGAAATGCCTGAATCTCAAAACGGTCGATTATTTGTTCGATGCTTGCTGTCAGAGTAAAACGGCCGCACATTGACATCACCTCATGATTTGATTAAATATATTGTAACAAACTTAAATAGGACGGAGGAAATAGATTAGTGCAAATTAATAAACAGTTCCGCTCCCGAATTGGCTTCCCAATAGATGAAACCATTACCTTTGAAACTTTGCCGGTGATATTAGAGAAAACAGCGCTTGCTATACCCTTTGAGAATTTATCAATTATTCGAAATGAAATACACCCACTGACTTTAAACAATGTGGCTGAAAAAATATTAATAAGAAACCAAGGGGGGCTTTGCTATGAATTAAATACGATTCTGTACCAGTTTTTAATGGAAAATGGTTTTGAAGTTACCCTTGTTCTAGGGTCTACCTATAATGCTGAACGGCTGACGTGGAGCCCAACCGGCCGGACACATGTCATTAACATATTGACATATAAAGGAAATAAGTATGCGGTTGACACAGGCTTTGGCGGGAATCTACCTCTAGTTCCTGTGCCGTTAACGGGAGAGTGCGTTTCCTCTCGTAACGGAGAATTCAGAATAAAAGAGGAAAGGACTGAATATGGGAATTATGTACTTGAGATGAAACTTAGACACAAACATCAGGATTGGGTTACGGGCTATACCTTTGATACAACTCGTCCAGTCAAGGATCTTAATGAATTATCAAGGGTCCAGCAAATTATCGTGGAAAGTGATCAATCTCCATTTAATAAAAACTACCTTGTGACAAGAATAACTGAAAAAGGGAACATGATTTTAACTGATTCTTCTTTTACAAATAGGATTGATGGCAAAGAACTTAAAGAAAATATTCAAGCAGACCAATTTGAATTATTCTTAAAAAGCTATTTTAATATAGTGAAATAAAAAGAAGGAGGAATCCATAATTGGATTCCTCTATTTGGACCGTCTTGCAAAATCAACAAAGCGAAATTTATCTGGGCGGTGCCTTGATTCAGTATATTGAAATAAACTGGCATCGTCTAAGTAAACATGGTTTTTAATCACTACAATATTATGAAACCCTTCCAAATCTAGCAGGGCCCGGTCCTCTGAGGTAGGCTCTACAACAACGATTTCCTTTTTTGCAAAACTAATGGTCAGATTCAATTCATTTTCGAGATATTCATAGATTGAATTGGCACAGATTTCTTCTGAAAGGAAAGGGACATATCTTTTGTTAATATAATCTTTATCTAAAATGATTTTTTCGCCCCCCATTTCCCTAGTACGAATTACTTTCCAGACTTGATCTTTCCCGGAAAGCTGTAGTTCATTTCGAATATAGGAGTCAGGCTTTATTAACTCAAGTTGATTCACGATTGTTACCGGTTTTCTGCCCATTTTATTGGCCAGTTCTTTAAAGCTGACGAGGCCGGATACCGGAAAATCAAATTTAGACACATCAATGACAATGGAGCCTTTGCCTCTAACTTTTTGAATATAACCATTTTGGGAGAGCAAATTCAGTGCTTTTCGTATCGTTTCCCTTGATGTACTGAATTGTTCGGATAATTCATTCTCTGAAGGGAGAAGCGTCTGTGGCGGTATTTCTCCATTCTTGATTTGCTCAACAATGTGATTATAAATTGTTAGATATTTGTTTGTCATAAATGGCATCTCCAGTTATTATTTTAGCAAATAAACGACCGACTCATATGGACGCAACACCATCCTGCTGCCAATCCGAGCGGAATCTTCATAATTAGAGAGTAACATTTCATCATGACAATCATCAAGATTTAATTGGGTGGGAAGGGTGATTGTTTTTTCTTTATTATAAAAATGATTGATGACCAATAATGTTTCATTTTCATATGTTCTTGTATAGGCAAAAACGTCATCATCATGCTCGAAAAGTAGTTGGAAATCTCCCTCGGTAATGACATCATATTGTTTCCGCAATTGAATTAGTTTTTGGTAATGATAAAAGATTGAATCCTGTTGTTGAACCGCTTTTTCTGCATTAATTTCAGGATAATTGTTAGCAACCTCTATCCAAGGTGTTCCTGAGGTGAATCCAGCATGGTTACTCACATTCCATTGCACAGGAGTACGGGAATTATCACGTGATTTTTGTTTGAGAATCTCAAGAATTTCACTATCGGACAACCCTTCTTGTTTTTTGATGTTAAACATATTTAAAGATTCTACGTCGCGATATTGGTCAATGGAATGGAAGTTTGGATTGGTCATGCCGAACTCCTCGCCCTGATAAATATAGGGGGTGCCTTGCATCAAATGAAGGGCGGTTGCAAGCATTTTTGCTGATTCCTTATGATAAGTTCCATCACTTCCAAATCTAGAAACAGCCCGTGGTTGATCATGATTGCACCAAAATAGGGCGTTCCAGCCACCACCTTTATTCATTTCCACTTGCCATTTAGATAGGATATCTTTTAAGGCATAAAAGTCAAAGGGAGCTCTAGTCCATTTGTCGCCGTTTGGATAATCAACCTTCAGGTGGTGGAAACTAAACACCATATTTAATTCTTCACGATCAGGATTTGTATAGTTGATGCATTGATCAATCGAAGTAGAGGACATTTCACCAACTGTCATTATGTTATATTTCGAGAAAACCTTCTGATTCATTTCATGTAAAAACTCATGAATTCGCGGCCCATCGGTGTAAAATTTACGTCCATCGGTATCATCCTGAGGAAATTGCTGGTTTTTTGATATTAAATTAATGACATCTAAACGGAACCCATCGACGCCTTTTTTCAACCAGAAATGCATCATCTCATATAGTGCTTCTCTCACATTTTTATTTTCCCAGTTCAAATCTGCTTGAGTCACATCGAATAAATGCAGGTAGTATTGATCAGTCTTCTCATCATATTCCCATGCAGAACCACCAAATTTTGACTGCCAGTTATTTGGTGCCTGGCCATTTACGCTATCTTTCCAAATGTAATAGTCGCGATATGGATTTTCTTTGGAGGACTTTGCCTGTTGAAACCATTCATGTTCCGTAGAAGTATGGTTGATCACGATATCCATGATTATTTTTATATCACGATTATGTGCTTCAGCTAAAAGCTGTTCAAAGTCTTTCATTGTTCCGTAATCTTCATGAATACTGTAATAATCACTGATATCATAGCCATTATCGCGTTGTGGCGATTTATAGATAGGAGTGAGCCACAAAACGTCCACACCTAATTGTTTTAAATAATCAAGTTTTTCAATAATTCCCTGTAAATCTCCGGTTCCATTTCCGGTCGTGTCATTAAAGCTTTTTGGGTAGATTTGATAGACGACCGCTTTTTTCCACCATGCTGTTGACATTATAAACACCTGCCTAATTCTTTTAGTTCTTCAATGTAGAAAAGGAGGGAGTAGATCCCCCTCCTAGATGGAGTTATTTTTTAAAGGCAAATTTTTTCATGCGTGTTTTTGAAAAAATAAGCGTTAGCGTAAATGGGATTACAATCGCAACAGCCATAGCAATCGCAAACATCACCATATGCTTAGGTTGAATAGATAAAATACCAGGTAAACCGCCAACACCAATAGAGTTAGCCATGACATTACTTCCTACGGATACGACAGCGGCGCACATGGAGCCAAGCATCGCAGCTAAAAATGGGAAGCCATATTTCAAGTTAATACCGAACATGGCCGGCTCCGTTACACCTAAGTAACAGGAAATCGCTGCTGGAATGGAAACTTGTTTTTCTTCTTCGTCTTTACGGTTAATGTAAATCATGGCCAGTACGGCAGAACCTTGAGCAATGTTAGATAGGGCGATCATTGGCCATAGGTTAGTTCCACCAAGCTCACTCATTAATTGTAGGTCAATAGCATTGGTCATATGATGCAGGCCTGTGATAACAAGTGGGGCATAAGCAAATCCAAAGATTGCAGCAAATAACCAACCAAATGATGAGGTTAAGCTTGAGTACACGACTTTGGAAATTCCTGAACCGATACTCCAGCCTAATGGTCCTAAGATTGTATGAGCGATCAAAACAGTGGGAATTAATGCGAAAAACGGAACTACAATCATCGAGATAGAGTTTGGAACAATTTTTCGAAGTCTAGTTTCTAAGAATGCTAATGTGAAACCTGCTAGGATAGCCGGAATAACTTGTGCCTGATAACCAATCATTTTAACTTTGGCAAAACCAAAATCCCAATATGGAATTTCTTTTGCGCCAGCTACGCCATAAGCATTTAATAGTTGAGGTGAAACTAGTGTAATACCAAGAACAATACCAAGAATTTGGGACGCACCCATTTTTTTAGCAATCGACCAGGTAATTCCGACCGGAAGGAAGTGGAAGACAGCTTCACCGATCAGCCATAAGAATGAGTGGACCCCGGCCCAAAATTGGGAAACTTCAATTATTGTTTTTGTACCATTGTCTAATAATTTAATGTCACCTATAACATTCCGAAAACCAAGAATTAAACCACCAACAACCAAAGCAGGAATTAAAGGGGTGAAGATATCTGCAAGGTGGGCAATCATTCTTTGCAACCAGTTCATATTTTGCTTAGCTGCAATTTTAGCATCTTCCTTGGAAGTGCCATCAACACCGGCAAGTTTCGTAAAATCATTATAGAATGAAGCAACTTCATTCCCAATGATTACCTGGAATTGACCTGCCTGAGTAAATGTACCTTTTACGAGTTTAATGGATTCGATTTTTTGAATATCCGCAATGCTTGGATCATTAAGAACGAATCGCATGCGTGTTGCACAATGGGTAACGGCTGCAATGTTAGTCTTACCACCAATGTGTTCCAGCAGTTCTTTTGCTGGTTCTGTAAACTTTGACATATGTTTCTCCCCCTGTGGAAATGGATTTTTATTCCACTTTATTTATTAATGTTTCAAATCCCAACTTTTATACAGGATTCATTTGATGTACTTTTAACAACCTGTATATACAAGTTTTGATTACGTTTTCATTTTAACTTGTATATACAGGTTTGTCAACGAAGAATTTCATTTTTTTAATGGGTGTGTTTTTCTAAAAACGACGTTTTTATTAGTAAGAAGGGAAATGGTGTTTTGGAAAGGCTTATCACTACACGAGGGGAAAAAGTGAACGATCTTTAAAGAAATCTTTATACTGTGCCATGAAAATTATAAGTGAAAGTCATGAACTCACTAACATGCTTTACTACTTTAAATCATTGAAATATATATAGAAGAATGCTAAAATAAAATTGTTTAAATTCTTCTGAATTTAGACCTCCTAAATTTGGATCTTGGGCTTACCGGGTTCCTTTTAACCTTTGTTGAAATGACAAGGGTTCTTTTTATGTGAATACTTTTTGGTATTCAAAGTTAGAATAAAAAATTGGAGGATTGATGATGGGGTGGCATTCGCTACGATGTTAAATGCAATTCCATTTGATTTTTGAAAAAATTTTTTGAATAAATAAGTGTAATTTTTACATAAAACAATACCTCTTGGAGGCAACTTTATGGAATTTAGGACGTATGATTATTGGGATGATAAAATATGGGCTGAAGCAGGCCCCATCTATGAAAAGGCATTTGCCGGTAAAGGGGCTAAGCCGGAAAAAGTGATCCGTAACATGTTCAAAAAGCAGATTTGTTTTTTACAAATTGGTTTTATTGATGAAAAGGCCGTAGCGATGGCTTTAACAGGGAAATTACCTGGTAATCATGGTTTGGTAATCGATTATATGGCTGTTCGTGAGGATTGGCAGCATCTGGGTATTGGCCGTGAAATGGTCGATCGTATTAAGGATTGGGCCATTTCAAAGAATGAAATTGAAAGAATGATGATAGAGGTCGAAGCGGAATCAACTGCAGAAAACCTCTCCAGAATTCACTTTTGGGAAAACTGCGGCTTTTCTTTATCCGATTACGTTCACCACTACATATGGGTGCCGGAACCATATAAGGCTATGTATCTTGACTTGGTGCCAGGCACCTTTCTGCAATCCGGAAAAGAACTGTTCCAGTATATTGGTCAATTTCACAAATTTTCGTTTCAAGGAGCTTAAAAATCTTCAAAAATTGCAGGTTTTATTTTAAGGAATGTTGTATATAATACGGAGGTTCATTTTGAAAAGGAGTGTATGGGATGAAGGGACAAACTACACCGTATTTTATGTTTAATGGTAATGCAAAGGAAGCGTTGGATTTCTATAAAAGTGTGTTTGGTGGAGAGATTTCTGAACTTCAAACATATGCGCAGGCCGGATATCAACATTCTCCTGAAGCAGCTGACCGTTTGATCCATGGACGTTTTAATAGTGGAGATTTATTTTTTATGGTTTCTGATTCTTCCCCAGGTTCAACTATTATTGCGGGAAACAACATTTCTTTAGTCATTAATTTGGAGAGTGACGATGAAATTCAAAAGATCTATGATGCTCTTAAGGAAAATGGGAAGGTTCATATGGAACTGCAAGATACATTTTGGGGAGCCTGTTACGCAAAAGTAGTAGATCAATATGGAATAGCATGGGATTTAAATTATCAAAAATCTTAATAAATAAACAAAAAGCACTTCGCGGTGCTTTTTTGCATTTACGATCCTAATCTAAAAACCTATTCTTCCATTTTTGAGAAGGAATCATACAGCTTTCTTTTTTACCAAACCATTTGTAACGGTTGTTTGCGATAAAATCATATATACCATTACGAATGGTGCTTGGGATAATAAAAAAGATAGCAAGCCATTTCCAGTAGCCAGCCAAATTCCGGCAAACTCGTAGAGCAGCATTTGATTTAAAGAAAACCTTGTCATGGTCAATTAATATGAAACTATTTATATCTGTATTTACATGATATTTTTTTAAGAGGTTTTGACCCATTTTGCCTTGGATGGAAGCAAATTGAAAGTGTCCTTTTGGGTCTCGTTTTATGATGAATTGAACACTGCTGTTACAAAGATTACAGACACCATCGAACAAGATAATTTGTTTCAAAATCTCACCAGCTTTACTTTTTCACTGTATTTATCTACTTAATTTTAACATATTTTATAAATACTCATTATAAACCAAATACGTCTTAATGAAAGGTGATAGGAACATGATGTGGAAGAATAATTTTACAAAGTTGCTGGGAATAGAATTTCCACTGATTCAGGCACCAATGGCAGGAGGGGTTACAACGCCTGAGTTAGTGGCGGCTGTTTCGAATGCCGGGGGACTTGGGATGCTTGGGGCCGGATATTTGAGTTCTCCTCAATTGCGGATGCAGATTAAGGAAATAAAAGCACGAACCGATAAGAATTTCGGTGTAAATTTGTTTGTGCCATCGTCGTATAAACAGAATCCAGAAAAATTAAATGAAACGAAGCAGCTGTTATCTCAGCTCATAGCTGAATTGGATGTTGAACAACCCCCATTCCATTTACCAACATACGAAGAGGAACTACAAATTTTTATTGAGCAAGTTGATATTTTAATAGAAGAAAATATTCCAATTTGTTCGTTTACGTTTGGAATACCTCCTAAAGATTTGGGAACCAAATTAAAAGATCATTCGTCAATATTGATAGGAACAGCCACAACTGTTAACGAGGCCATACTGAATGAAGAAGCAGGGATGGATGCTGTGGTAATGCAGGGAATGGAGGCTGGAGGCCATCGTGGAACATTCCTTATTGAGGATCAAAACAGTCTAATTGGTCTGATGTCACTTATACCACAAGCTGCAGATCATATTGCCATTCCCATTATCGCTGCTGGAGGAATCATGGACGGAAGAGGGTTTGTGGCGGCAAGGTGCCTTGGTGCTTCAGCGGTTCAAATGGGAACAGCGTTTTTGGTCTGTGAAGAAAGTGGTGCAAACCTACAGCATAAAGAAGCAATCCTCCATGCCAACGAAGATCAAGTTGTGTTGACGAAGGCTTTCTCAGGTAAGCTAGCTAGAGGGGTAAAAAATCAATTTATTGAAAAAATTCAGCACTATGAGGCGAACCTCCCTGATTATCCACTACAAAATGAACTCACCAAAGCTATAAGAAAGGCAGCGGTACAATGTGGCAATACAGAATTTATGTCCTTGTGGTCAGGACAGAGCCCAAGATTAGCGCAAGTACGAACTGTTCAAGAGTTATTCGATACACTCTGTAAAGAAGTGCAACAATTTAAATTTTAATCTAAAATAAAGGAAAATTTATGTAATTTGAAATAAATATGGTAAACTGGTATCAGTTCGACATTTTCTGCGATTAGATTGGGAAAGAAAGGGAGGAGGACAAAAGTGAAATTTCATATTATTAAAAAGGCTCCCTTCTTACTGCTTTTGTTGGTGTTGCCTGTGTTGGGCAAGATGTATGAATGGCTAAACAATCGACCACATCGGGCGGTTGATATTTCCACCACAATGGATCAATATATCCCCTTTATGCCAGTATTTATTATTCCGTATATCTTATGGTATGGGTATATTTTCATATATTTGGTTTATTTTTGTTTCAAAGATACCAAGGTTTATATTAAAACCATCATATTGATCGTGACAGCAGAATGTATTTGTTTCATAGTTTATTACTTTTTCCAAACCACCGTGCCAAGGCCTGAGGTGGTAGGTCACCATGCTCTTGAGAACCTTGTTAGGTATATCTATGAGAATGATCAGCCATTCAATTGTTTTCCAAGCATCCATGTATTAACGACTTTTGTGATCATTTTGGCATCACTACATATAAAAAACAAACATTTTCTAAATACAATAATGATCCATGTCATAGGGTCATTCATCATCATTTCCACTCTATTTGTAAAACAGCATGTTATATTCGATATGATTGGATCATTGTTCCTTGTAACATTTCTTTACGGTGTCACATTTGATCAATTGTGGATTCATCAAAAATCAGAAACTGTCTACGCAAAGGACAAATAAAAGAGTGTCTACATGGACACTCTGTTTTTGTTTAGATTCACAAAAAGTTTGTTCACTCACCCTTCAAAAATCCGCTTTTTTAAGCCATATGAACTGTTTTGATATGTTGAAGATTGAGAAAAACGGGTTCCTCTTTAGCTGTAATTAACTCCACAAAATTATTTTTTATCGTTTGAATTTTGCCAATGACATTATCATTTTCTCCAATATTAAAAATAACCAATTCTCCAGTTAATTTATCAATTTGGACTTCAAAAGATCGAGCAAAAGTAATATTGTTGGGGTTCACCGGTAAACTTGAATTATTTAATCCATAGGGTCTTATATTATTAGTGTATGGGATTAACCATTTTAAGTGGTTCAAAGAAATGAACATCGTCTTATAAATGGGAGAGTAAAATACAAAGTAATTATTCATGATACTTAAAATATAGCCGTGCAATGTTTGTTTACTGGTTATATAAATTTCTGTGAAAATTCCTTTTGCGGCAGTAAGTGTTTTCCTTAAGGAAATTTCCTCGTTATGGTGATCAAGGGGATTTGGTTCATTAGAAAAAGTAATTTCTTCAATTTCATCTTGCTTTAAATATTGCCAATTCTGACAATGGATGGAGGGAATATACAAATAATCCTGACCGTTAAAAAGAACCCATAAATCACTTCCTACATCCACTAACATACCGCTAAGAATTTTCTTTCCAGATAACTCAAGTTTTACATACTTTCCGATATTTTCCTTCATCTGCATTTATTCACATCCTTTCCTGCGGATGTCAAGTACAAAGTGGGAAGGGCCTTTACCAAACTAATTGTTTAATAGCTTATTTTTTCATTGAATACCCTAACTCACCAGTAAATGTTGGTTTTAAATTTTCTGAGAACCATGATTAAAATTAATTAACAAATTTCTTTGAATTTGTCATCGGCCAACCGGTGTATGATGAAGTTCCAACAATATTCTCTTCTGAATAGAGATCACCTGCGAAATTCTTAGTTTTTTTCGATGTTTGGGACTCCATATTGTTTTTCTTTGCTGTATTTTTTTCATTTGTTTCTTTATTATTTTTTATTTCTTTTTCATCTTGGCCGTTCACTGTTGTTGCAACTGATTCATTTTTAAGTCCGTGTGTGTGATGAGGAGCTCCGGGAGGTGTTGATGGAACAGGTTTAGAGAGTTTTAACTTGACTACCTTGGCGGATTCTTCTCTTTTAATAACCATATTGTTTCCGCTATACTTCTTTTCTTTTTTCTTGTCATTCTTTTCATTTTTTGAGGAAGATTTTGCTTTATGACTTTTTTCCTCTTTATTGTTTTTTTCTTGTTTATTATTTTTTTCTTCCTCTTCTTTCCTTTGTTTATACTCCACTTTGTCCTTGGAATTGGAAGTAACTGCTTGATTGTTATTTTCTTTTGATTGTGATTGGGAATGATTTTGATTTTGATTTGAATTGTTTGATTGATTATTCTCGGTATTTGAACTATTCTCTTCTTTAATGTAGCCTTTGAGAATATGTGAAATGTGACTTAACTTAATAACAATCCGCTCTTCCCCATTAATTAAGGTTGTAAATTCACTATTAATTTCACTTAGAATACCAGTGAATTTTTGTTTATTCATACATAGGATCGTAACCCATTGAAGCTTTAAGGAGTCCAATACTTGCTGCAAACTTGGCGTGGCAATTAGTTCACCAGTAAATTCTTGAGCTTGGAATTGCTTCGTATTTTTTGTAATTGCCTGAATATGACTCAAGTTATAATAAAAGATGTAATTATTTTCGTTTTCAATAATAACATGATCTTCTTCAACGCCAACAAGCTTTCCTTTTACGACTTCTTCACCTATATACAGATTCACTTTATAACCCATTAAGGAATCCAAGGTTGAAGAAAACTTGTCAATCATCACCATTTTCGTTTTCCTCCCTTTAGATAAGGTATCGCTTCTCAAAGTGAGAAGCGATACGAATTTTTATTTTTCTTTATTTTGAATATTGGGATTCCGTATTCACTACACGCTGACGTAACTCTTGTACTTCAGAATCAGACATGTGGTTCTCATTGCTATCCGATTTTTCTTCTTTTTCTTGTTCAATTTTTAAGCCATAGCTAATATTCCGAATATGGTACATGGAAAGTCTAACAACTTCTTCCGTGCTGATTAATGTTAAAAAGTCTTTATTTATATCGCTTAAAACCCCTTCTAATTTTTCTGGGCCTCCACGATTAATTTTTACCCATTGTAGTTTTAGACAATCTAATAAATCTTCGAAGGATTCTGCTTTTTTGTATTCAAAGCCTTCTGGAACTTCAATTTTAAATTCAAGTTGTTCCTTTGCATTTTCTGTCAAACTTTTGATGTGGCGGGTGTTGTAATAAACCACTCCATCCTTTTCCGTTAACAGCACAAAATGATCGTCATAAACATCTAATAATTTTCCTATTCTTGATTCCGGACCACCTCGGTCCACTTTAATGATTTTCCCCACTAAAGTCTCCATCATATCTCTATTCATAAAATCTTTTTCCTCCTTTGAATTAAATAAGCTTTTACACTGCATTAATATGTATCATGGGGTGATGTTGTACTAATAAAGGCGCCTTTTTTCATAGATTTTAGGGAAAAATAGGCAAAAAAAAGATATGGTTATAACCATATACCTAAATTTTGGACTGTAATTGTTTTAGTTCCTGTCTCAAATAACTATTTCTATTTGTAATAAAGCGGTGGAAAACATCCTTTTCCTTTTCAAATTCTTCTAAACTGGTTGTCAAATAAAGATCTAGGCTAATATAAGGCTTAAGATCGTTTAGAACTTGTTCTACTCTTTCCATTTGACACTCTGTAGTAAATTCCTTTTCCAGAATGGAGGACAATATTTCTCGATATAGTGAACTAAACTTAGGCAAATGTAATAGTCTGCCGGTCAGGGTATTGTAACCAGTAATTGGAACATAATCATAAGCAATTTTCTTTCCATGAAGATCTCGTCCCCAAGTACCATCGTAATCCCAGGGTGTCATTTCAAATTTCCCTGTATCTCCATTTTGATACAAAGCATAGTTGTGAATAAAGCCATCGTAATTTTGCGTGCAGACTACTCCGGATAACCATTTAAAGTATTTCTCAATATCCATCACAAGAGGGATTTCCTCTTCAAACCGTTCGTTACTGAGGGTATTTGTCATGGCAATCATATTTTCTAGAACACGGATATCTTTTTTTTGACCATATTTTATCGTGTATCCCTCGATAAGGCTCGTTTTCAATTTGTTCTCAGGAGTTAATAATGAGAAGTTCGCATGATAATTTGTGGCATAAATAATGGGCCCAAGTGGCAATTTTCTTTTTCGTAAAAGAAAACGGTCAAACGACTCAAGATTCAGGTAGATCCCTTGGCAGATTCCATTTATATAGAGTAAGACATGTTTGGAATGGGGGGTAATGACCCCTATTTGATCAAAGAAGTCTAGTGAGAGTTTATTACGCGATAGGGAAATATCACTAAACTCGGCATTTAGATGAATTTCATGTGCGCCATTCATGGTGAATGGTTTTTGGAAAACAATATTGTAGGATTTTTTGATTTTTTTTCTAAGGACATTCCCCCGGTAAGCAAGACCAATAGTATATTGCTTGCCTTCCAGTTTTAATACGGCTGGGACATGTTCATTCATCCAAATATCTTTTTCAAGTTGTTTAAGCAATTTGGGATTGATTATAATTTCATATTTTTGCAATGGAAAAACTCCTAAACTGACATTTTTTCTAGAATTGTATGCGAATGATTTGGGTAATGTGCGGTAACTGTTTTGTGGTTCCATGAAAAAATCAATGTTAGTCTATATCAAACATTACCAACCTCCCATAAATTAGCAATGAGAGTTAATTATATGGAAAGTGGTGAATGAATAAAAATGAGATTAGCGATGGATGTTTTATTATTAGAAGCACAGGTAAACGGAGTAGATGCCTTTTTAGACAACAATCCAGTGGAACGAAAAATAAGGAAAAGCCGGCAAAAAACCGATAGGGATCAAAGCGGAAATGGTTCTTCCAATAAGAAACATGGTTCTAATGGAAGTAAAGGGAATAGTGGATCGAAAGGAAAAAGAGGATCCAAGGGAGACAAAAAGAAAAGCGGTTCTAAAGGAAATAAAGGAAGTGTAGGGTCATCGCAAGGTTCCCAAGGCGGTAAGAAAAAGGGCAATTCCAAAGGGAATAGAGGCTCCCAAGGTGGTAAAAAGAAAGAGGGTTCTAAAGGAAATAAGGGATCAAAAGGGGGGAAAAGGAAAGGCTCCCAAGGTAATAAAGGAAGTGTAGGGTCATCCCAAGGCTCGAAAGGCAATGGGAAGAAAAAGTCAAAAGGAGATCGTGGATCTCAAGGCAATAATCCCAGAGCTGGATTAAGAAACGGTTCCCCTGGTAGTGCTGGAAGTGTAGGTGGTACTCAAGGAAGTATGGGCAGCTCAGGTCAAGGTAGTAATGGTACTTCTGGAAGTGCTGGAACCCAAGGAAGCTCAGGCAGCGTAGGCGGAACGCAAGGATCAATGGGAAGCTGTGGATCAGCAGGAAGTTCCGGTTCGCAAGGAAGTTCAGGCAGTGTAGGCGGAACGCAAGGTTCACAAGGAAGTTCAGGCAGTGTAGGCGGAACGCAAGGTTCACAAGGAAGTTCAGGCAGTGTAGGCGGAACGCAAGGTTCGCAAGGAAGTTCAGGTAGTGTAGGAAGAACGCAAGGTTCGCAAGGAAGTTCAGGCAGTGTAGGAAGAACGCAAGGTTCGCAAGGAAGTTCAGGCAGCGTAGGAAATACGCAGGGTTCACAAGGCAGTTCAGGTTCAAAAGGAAGTAGAGGTTCACAAGGAAGTTCAGGTTCAAAGGGAAGTAAAGGCTCAAAAGGAAGTTCGGGTTCAAAGGGAACTAAAGGTTCAAAAGGAAGTTCGGGTTCAAAGGGAACTAAAGGTTCAAAAGGAAGTCATGGATCAAAAGGCAAAAAGCATCATAAACATCCACATCCTCCGCACCACAAGCATCCAAAACCACATCATCACTCAAAAGGAAAACGTCACAAATGATGTTTCTTAAAACCGGTACATTTGTATCGGTTTTTTTATACATATACCTAGTATTTTGATACTAGGAGGATGCCTAGTTAAAAAATAATAGGGGATTGTCTATTTCATGATTAAAAAACTTTTCTGGTCTTTTGTTGATTTATCTTTTAACGAGATACTCGTTTAGTTCAAAACTTATTAGCTTCTCGTACTATATTGTAAAGGACAAGACATTAGGGAAAAAACTATATGTGACCTATGTGAAAGGAGTAAATTTATTTTATGTATCATCTTTCGACGGTAATTATCACTATATTTGCCTTTCTCTTAACAATGGCCATGATCTTTATCCGTCCTAAAAATATGAATGAGGCCATACCAGCAACAATTGGGGCGATCATCGTTTTTTTAAGTGGAAGTGTCTCTCTAATTGATTTATTTGATATAAGTTCAAAGGTAACTGGGGCCGCCATTACCATTATAGCAACAATCGTAATGGCAATCGTTCTAGAAAGTTTTGGTTTCTTTAGCTGGACAGCAGCTTTGATGTTAAAATTATCAAAAGGTTCAGGTATTCGATTATTTTGGTATACGTTATTGCTTTGCTTTTTAATGACTCTATTTTTTAATAATGATGGAAGCATTTTAATCACAACACCAATTTTAATCTTGATTCTTAATAATCTTGGATTAAAAAACCATCAAAAAATTCCTTTTTTATTAAGTGGAGCACTAATTGCGACAGCTTCAAGTGCCCCTATTGGGGTCAGCAATATCGTGAATTTGATTGCCCTAAAAATAATTGGATTAGACTTATATTTACAAACAGAAATGATGTTTATACCAGGTGTTCTAGGATTAGCTTTCTTATCCTATTTACTATACTTCATTTTCAGAAAGGATATTCCTAAAAATATCCCAATCCACTCATATTCAATCCCACTACAAAAAAACAAACGGTACCATCCATTACGAAAAAATCCCGAAAATCTTTTTAACCAGCAGAAAAAATTAATGATCAAAATGCTCGTATTTGTTTTTATTGTCAGAATCAGTTTGTTTATTGCCTCATTTATCGGAATATCAGTATCTTTGGTTGCTGTTCTAGGGTCTATTATCTTACTATTATGGAGATGGGTGTATCTCAAAGTTAATCCAAATGACATTTTTAAAAAAATCCCATGGCATATATTAATCTTTGCTTTTTCGATGTATGTCATTATTTATGGGTTACACAATATTGGTCTCACCGATCTTGTTATTACTCATTTTAAACCATTAGTAAATGATAGTTTACTTCATGCCAGTTTAACAATGGGGATGATCACGGCATTTCTATCAAACATATTTAACAATCACCCTGCCCTTATGGTGGCCACTCTCTCCTTAACAGGTATGGGATTAGACCCATTAATTATGAAAACTGTTTATTTAGCGAATATTATAGGAAGTGATATTGGGTCGTTAATTCTTCCGATTGGAACTTTAGCTACATTAATATGGATGCATATTTTAAATAAAAATAAAATTAAGATAACATGGCTGGAGTATATCAAAGTTACCATAGTAGTGATTCCACTGACCTTGATTTTTACTCTATTATGCTTGTATCTTTGGTTATTACTGGTGTTTGTCCCATAAACCTAAGAAAGGATTCATCAATTGATGAGTCCTTTTTTGGGTTTAGAAAAATACACTGTCAATCCATCACCAGCATATACTTAAATGAATTCGCAAGCAAACCGAGGAGTGTTTTGGTAGTGTCATTACGTAATGAGCAAGAATTTAAACAACAAATATGTCATATTTATCAAAAAGTGATGAAGGAGTGTAAAGAGGCAGAGGGCAAATTTTTTATAGCCGATAAGGTCTTTAGCCGGAATAATTTACTGGCTTATTTAGCACTGCTCCAGAATACCAATTCTATATTGAGTCAGCAATTAGTTGACAACGGGTTTGCACCTCTCGATTACTCGAAGGAAAATGTTCTTTATACTTTTCAAAAAATCATCAACTATTTAAACATAGTGACAGATCCATTAGAAGACCAAAAGATCATTACTCCTTCAGAATCAAGACATATTTCGAGAAAACATAGTGAAGATTTGTTTGGACCCAAAAACAGCCATCTCCAGTCATCCATTATGGTAACCTTGGATAGTCATACCCTTTACCAGCCGGGACTGCTAGATGAATTATTAATGAATGGAATGAATATAGTACGGATCAATTGTGCACATAATCATGAAACTGTCTGGAAACAATTAATCAACAGCTTGCGAAATGCAGAGAAACGTTTAAAGGAAAATGGAAAATATGAACGTGATCGTTCGTGTAAAATCTATATGGACTTAGCTGGTCCAAAAATACGAATTGGAGATCTTGGGAACGAAGAGATATTTGTAAAAAAGGGAGACCGACTGCGTTTATACCCGGGTTCACAGAAGCCAGGTTACGCTGCAACGGAGCAAGAACCTGCTGGAGTTCCTGTTACCCTTGAAAAAGCGTTCCGAAATGTTAGAAAGAATGACCGGGTTTTTATCGATGATGGAAAAATAAGCGGGTTCGTTTCACAAATTACTGAGGATTTTGTTGAAAGTGAAATCCACAGTCCAATCGTACATCCGCTTCGAATTAAAACAGGGAAAGGGTTAAACTTGCCTGATTCTTTACTCAGTTTAAATGTTCCTGCCTTAACAGAAAAAGATCTTCATGATTTAGAGTTTATATCAAAAAATGCCGATATAATCGGAATTTCATTTGTTCATTCACCCCTTGATCTGAAGAAGTTGAGAAACGAGTTGGAAAGACTGGATGCACAAAATCTGGCCGTCGTTGCGAAAATTGAAACGAAGGACGCTGTTCATCAATTATCAAGAATTATTTTGGAGGGGTTAAATTTTCATCGTTTCGGGATTATGATTGCAAGAGGGGATCTTGCGGTCGAAGTGGGTCTTGAAAACCTCTTATTCGTTCAGGAAGAAATTATCAACATTTGCAAGGCATCCCATATACCTGTCATTTGGGCTACAGGTGTGTTGGAAAAGCTCACTAAAAAGGGGATTCCCGCAAGAGCTGAAATTACAGATGCAGGTCAGGCGGCCCGGGCGAATTGCATCATGTTAAATAAAGGGCCATACGTTCTTGACTCATTAAAAATGTTAACTAAATTATTAAATGTAGAACATGTGGAACTTCCAAGACAGAGGCCTTCAATTAGTTTCCTTACTGCTCAATATGGAATATTTGATGGGCAAAATAAAAGAGATCAGCTGCCTTAACCATGTGTGGACAGCTGATCTCTTTTTAATTTTTTACTCTGTTATTCAGTCCAATCATTAATAGTAGTAGCCACCCATAAAGCTAGCTCCCACAATAATTAGAAGAATAAAGAGAACAACGATTAACGCAAAACCTGCACCTGCTGCACCGCCGCTCATAGATTTCACCTCCAACCCATTTACTATAGATTATGTTGGAGGTAAGCGATGTGTATAGACAATCATGCTGTTTTGCGTTAATTTTTCATAAGCAAATTAATGGTCTTGGCTTTCGTGATGCTCTTCAAATTCCTGTGGCATAAATCCAAATGGACCTCTAGGAGCTAACTCTGCCCGGAAGAGGACAACGATTTCTGCGATGCGAATAATTAAACGTAATGGACGTTGTCTCATCATTCTATTTTCCAGTACTATTATATCAGTCCCCACGTGAAGAAGCCTTCCTTCAAAGCTGCCCTGTGTCGTTACTACATTTACCTCTTCTTTAAGATGCTCATGTGCTAATTGATGAAATGTATTTTCACTCATTTTTATTACCTCCTCTAGGGATAGTAAATGCAAAATTCGAAAAAAGGAGATAAATTTTAAAAAACTTTTTAAATTTACTTATTAATAAATAATCAATTCTTTATTACACACTATACAACTAGGAGGTGTTGAAAATTGGAAAGAAAGCAGAAATTCAAGAACAACGAAATGGAACAAGAAGAGATTATGAATCGTGTCAATCAAACTTATGATAAAATGGTACAGGATGTAAAAGGTATGTTAGAAGAAAACAATAAAGAAAATTCTATACAATCATAAAACAACCGGGTGGATGCCCGGTTGTTTTTTAAGATGCTTTTAAACTAGGTGATACTACCTGTTTTTTCTTTCCACTTTTTGCAACGTTGAAAACAATATTTAATAAAATAGCTGTAATACTTCCTGCTACAATACCACTATTCGTAATAATTTTTATTCCCTCAGGCAAATGGTCAAATAATGTCGGAACCGTTGTAACACCAAGTCCCATCCCTAATGAGCAAGCAATAATTAACAGATTCTCCTGTGAAGTAAAGTCCACTTTACTGAGCATTTTGATTCCAGAGGCAATCACCATCCCGAACATGGCAATCATTGCACCACCCAAAACGGAAGTAGGGATCACTGTTGTCAGTGCAGCAACTTTTGGAACAAAACCTAGGAATATCAAGATTCCTGCCATTGTATAAATGACTTTCTTCTCTTTTACCCCGGAGAATTGAACAAGTCCAACATTTTGAGAGTAGGTAGTATATGGGAATGAATTAAATAGGGCACCAATGATGCTCGCTAGTCCCTCAGCCCGATATCCTTTGACCAAATCATCCTCGGAAAGCTTTCTCCCAGTTATATCACTTAGAGCAAAGTAAACACCAGACGATTCAACAAGACTAACAATTGCTACTAGTGTCATCGTAAGAATAGGAGCTAGTTCAAAGGATGGAGTTGCAAAATGCAATGGTGTGACTAGATGGAACCAGGATGCATCTCCAACCGCAGAAAAGTTTACTTTTCCCATAAAAGCTCCGGCAATCGTTCCAGTCAGTAAACCTAATAAAATGGAAATGGCACGAACAAAACCTGTGGAAAAACGATAAAGAATGATAATAAATAGAAGTGTGCCAAAAGCAAGGGAAATATTCGAAAGAGAACCGAAATCAGCACTTCCTTGACCACCAGCCACATTATTCATTGCAACCGGAATTAAGGTTAGACCAATAATCGTGACAACTGAACCTGTGACAACAGGAGGGAAGAAGCGTATTAATTTTCCAAAATACCTTGCGATTAGAATCACGATGATCCCCGATACCAGAATAGACCCATAGATTGCGGAAAGTCCGTACTGATTGCCTATGGCGATAATCGGACCAACGGCGGTAAAAGTACAACCTAAAACAATAGGAAGACCTATACCAAAGTATCGATTTTGCCAAACCTGAAGGAGTGTAGCGATTCCGCTTGTTAAAATGTCAAGGGATACCAGATAGGCAAGTTCTTTTCCAGAAAGATGAAGGGAACTGCCGATAATCAGCGGCACAATGACAGCACCAGCATACATAGCTAATACATGTTGTATTCCTAATGATGCTGTTTTAAATGCGTTTTGTTTCATGATACTTTGACCACCTCTTGTTCATTTAAGAAAGTTACCTTACCATTTTCTAGCGAGGCAATTTGTGCAAGTGATTCTACTCGATAGCCTTGTGCCAGCAATTTTTGCGCACCAGGCTGAAATGATTTTTCAATGACAATGCCAATACCCACGACCTCTGCTCCCGCCTGTTTAACTAATTCAGCCAAGCCAAGAGCAGCCTCACCATTTGCCAGGAAATCATCAATAATGAATACACGATCGTTAGATTTAAGAAACTTTTTAGAGATGGAAACTTCATTAGTTTCATTTTTAGTAAAAGAATGGATCGGTGCTATTAATAAATCTTCATTCAACGTGAGTGATTTCCTTTTTCTTGCAAAAATCACTGGGACCTTCATATATAAACCTGCCATAGTAGCAGGGGCAATCCCGGAAGATTCGATTGTCACGATTTTGGTTACTCCCTCAGCTGCAAAACGCTTGGCAAATTCTTTACCGATTTCAAGCATCAATTGGGGATCGATTTGGTGATTCAAGAATGAATCCACTTTTAACACATTGTCATTTAGAACCCGTCCATCTTGTATAATTTTTTCTTCAAGTAGTTTCATAGTAACCTCCTAAAAAATAAAAAGCCCAAAGATCATTCCTCACAAACTAGAGTGAGGCAATGACCTTTGGGCGTGTGTCCAAAAGGAAAATGAAATAAACACTGTATATGTGTATTTCCATTACCCACTCATAGTCGGACCGTTTTACGGCAATCCGGTAGAAACTTGCAGGCCATATCCCTGCGATTATATGAGTGAAACGTGTTAATTTAATCACATTATACTGACTGGAAATTTAGTTGGCAATGTTTTTTTCTAAAATATACGAATGATTTAATTTTCAAACTATTTAACGTTCGTGTTTGAAAACGATTCAACTCAATCGATATCCAATGAGTAATTAAAAAAAATCTAGGAAAACTAAACTTATTACATTTATAGAAATAAGGTGATCTTTTGAATTCTTATAATGCTGGAGATATTGTTTATGTATTTTATCGGAACCCCCACACCCAGGATGTTGCCAATATTCAGGAGGCTGCCGTGGTAAGGAATCCGGAAAATCCTGGTGAATTAGCTGTATTTTTATATGAGACTTATTATCCATTAACGAATGATATGGCTGTCTATACATCTGCTGAAGAGGCAGAACAGGCGTACAGTTATTATTTCGGTCATGCAGCTGAAGGAATATTGGAATGAATCAACCATTTGTCCCTAGGCTTGTTTATTTTGAACCGGATGCTTTAGAATATCCATTGGGAAAAGAACTTAAAGAAAAATTTGAAAAGATGAACCTTGAGATTCGTTATACAACTTCTCATAATCAAGTAAGGAACCTGCCAGGAGATACAGAATTTCAACGATATCGAGTGGCAAAATCGACCTTGGTAGTGGGAATCCGAAAAACGCTCAAGTTTGATACTTCCAAGCCTTCAGCTGAGTATGCGATTCCGTTTGCCACCGGTTGCATGGGGCATTGCCATTATTGTTATTTACAAACAACAATGGGAAGTAAACCGTATATTCGTACCTATGTAAATGTGGAAGAAATTCTCGAAGCAGCCGATCAGTACATGAAAGAACGGGCACCTGAGATAACCAGATTTGAAGCATCCTGTACGTCGGATATCGTTGGAATTGATCATTTGACACATTCACTAAAGCGGGCAATTGAGCATTTCGGAGAGTCCGAATATGGAAAATTACGATTTGTAACCAAATTCCATCATGTTGACCATCTTTTGGACGCGAAACACAACGGAAAAACGAGATTCCGATTTAGTGTCAATGCTGATTATGTGATAAAAAATTTTGAGCCAGGCACGTCTCAGCTGGAAAAAAGGATTGAAGCAGCAGGTAAAGTGGCCAGAGCTGGATATCCTTTAGGATTTATCGTCGCTCCGATTTACCTGCATGAGGGGTGGGAGGATGGATACTACCACATGTTTGAACGATTAGAGGGAGAATTACCGAGCGAAGCTAAAAAAGATTTAACCTTTGAATTCATTCAACACCGCTTTACTAAACCAGCGAAAAAAGTAATTGAGAAGAACTACCCCATGACCAAGCTGGAATTGGACGAAGAAAAACGAAGATATAAATGGGGGAAATACGGTATTGGTAAATATATTTACCAAAAAGAAGAGGAAGAGGAAATTAAAGACCATTTGCACAGTTATATGAAGAAGTTTTTCCCTGAAGCAAAACTAGAATATTTTACATAAAAGGTACTTTGCCATAAGTGCCTTTTTCCTGTGATTTTTTTCCTAACTTTCCTGCCTAAATCCCTAAACTAATCTTCAAAAATGTCGATATAGGATATAAGTTGATTAAAGGGAGAGATTGCAACATGGAAACGGTTTCAGAAATGATAAACAAAGCAACAAAGCATAAAAATACAATCATGTTTTATTCTTTATTAGTTTCACTTACTGTTGGATTGCTTTATAGCTTCATAAATAAAACTACAACAGACATCATACTCTATAGCAGTGAAATTGTTTTATTTGTTGCAATGTATGTTTCGTTTAGATATTTAGTTAAAAAGGAATCACTCTTTCCATACTTAAGTTTAATATTAGTTTATATTTTTATTTCATTGCAATTAGTAACTGGCGGAGGAACGATTTCTAATTTTCAAGTTCTTACGTTTTTACTAGTTTTTATAGCAACGCCATTTAAAAGCAGGTTATTTTTAGTTGGTTTTGGTGTAGGATTGGTATTGTTTGTTTTAAATTACCTGTTTGCTGTAGACCAGGCTGCTAAAGAGGCATTTTCATCTGGAATATTAACATATATTTTATCAGGAGTTTCCCTCTTTTTATTAATCAAAATAAATGGTGAACAACAAAACACCGTTAATTCGCTGCTCTTAGATTCTGAAAAGAATACCGATGAAAAACAAACCCAGAGTGCTATTTTAGAGCGAGAGATTTCAAGTATCGTAGAACAAATCAATAATGTAAACAACCAAATCCAGCAGCATGTGAATCTCCAGCAAGAAATGAAATATTCAATTCAAGAGGTTGCTGCCGGAAGTCAGGTACAAAGCAATCAGGTTTCAAATATCGCAGATAGTGCTCGTACCACTGTTCAAGCAGTCAATACGATGGAAGATGTGACAAGAGAATTATACGCTGATTCAAAAAATACAAAAGTGATAGCCAATAACGGACTAGAAAAGATCAACAGCTTAAATAAGGATATGGCTGAATTAAAACAATTGGTGAATCAGTTAAACCAGAATTTTGAATCTCTTTCCGAAAAAATTCGAGAAACAAATGATTTTGCTGGAATTATTAAAGGGATCACGGATCAAACGAATCTCCTTGCATTAAATGCCAGTATTGAGGCAGCCCGTGCAGGAGAGGCTGGAAGAGGATTCTCTGTTGTTGCTGAGGAAATTAGGAAACTCGCTGAAACAACAAATACTACTACTAAAAATATCACAGAAAACCTTGCGGACGTCATCGAAACAAATCTGCTTGCATGGGAAAATATGAACAAAAGTGCTGATAAGCTGGATGAAAGTGTTAGCGCAACAAATGAAGTATCAAACTACTTTGGCCAGCTAAACCAGACGGTTGATCAATTAAATATCAAAATTGCCAATTATGAAAAACTAATGAATGATGTAAATACAAAAACACAGGTTGTTGAATCGTCCACGACTGAATTGGCAGCTGTAATAGAAGAAGCCTCTGCAGGACTGCAACAAATGAGCAACACAATTCAATCCATTAGTGAGGATAATGGTCAAATTGCGAATTATATGGATGAATTAACACGTAGTGCTGAAACAATAAGAAATAGCTTTAAAGCTTAATTTATAAAAATACTCCCAAGCAACATGGGAGTATTTTTATTGGTCTTTTTTTGTTTTTTGATTATAATTCCAATAGCGAAGTGTTTCAGTTTTACCAGTTGGCTCATGATCAATGATTTTTCCATCTTTATCCCGCAGGATTTCGTATTCCTCATAGGTTTCGACTATATAGTCGCCTACTTTCTCACTCTTAACCTTCTTTTCCATTAATTCCGGTAAATCCGCTGGGGGTTCTGTATTAACAGCTTCAACTGTTGCCGGTTGACCGGCAGTATAGGAATAATTTTTATTTAATATTGAGTATGGCGAATCAAGATAAGCCACTAATACTAGGCTAGATAGTAATAAAACGGCACTAATATAGGTTCTTCGTTTCATCGGCTCGTCTCCTTATCAATGAATCCTTATAACTCATTTTATGCATGTCCGAGACGGGTATGACAACTAATGCTCCATTGAATTTGTTACATGACTTTGGGAACGGAACCGCAGAAATAGTATAAATGCTATGATCGTAATGATAGTTCCTGAAATATAGGGAAGTCCGACTGATAGTGAAAAAAGCCATCCGCCAAGTGGCGGCCCAATGATCCGACCCAACGAGTCAAAAGATGAAAGAAGCCCGGTTGCACTACCATGGCCGGAGGTTGTTGTTTTGGTTAATAATGATGAAACACTTGGTCGAATCACACCATTACCAAGTCCAAATATCGTTAAGAAAATGGCCGCAGTTGTAAAACTATGCACGAGGAGAATGAGGCCAAATCCAAACGCTGACACCACCATGCCACCAAGGATTACGGCTCTTTCTCCATATTTTTTTGTAAATCTCCCCACTAAACCACCTTGTACCAAAGCGCTTCCAAAACCCATAATCATAAAAATATAGCCAAGCTGAGAAGGGCTGAGACCGGCTCGTTTCGAGGCAAAATAGGCAAAGGTAGCTTCTAGACCCGATAGAGACAAGGATATTAATAGTTGAACAAAAAATAAAACCGAAACATGGCGATTAAACGCTTTCCAAATAGAATTATTTTTAAGGGATTCCCCACTAGTTTTTTCTTTAGTTTCTTTCAAAAGAATAAATACAAGAACCAATGTTAAAAAGGAAGAAGCACTAGCAAGAAAGAACGGCATATTCAGATTGATCTTAGAGAAAATCCCCCCGATGGCAGGACCAAAAACAAAACCAAGACCTGTAGCAGCACCAACAATTCCCATCCCTTTAGCACGATTTTCATCCGTTGTAATGTCTGCTACATACGCCATTGCGGTTGGCATATTCGCTGAGGATAGGATCCCTCCGATTGTTCTGGCTGCAAATAGCATCCAAAGCTGCGTTGAAATAGCTTGAATAAAAAAAGATAAACATAGTCCGGCAATTCCCATCATCATTACGGGCTTTCTACCAATGCGATCAGAAACCCGACCCCAGATTGGCGCAAAAATCAATTGCATTAACGAATATATCGACATTAATAAACCAAGTTCAGTTGGATTTGCTCCCATTTGCTCCGCATAAAATGGTAAGACAGGAATAATAATTCCAAACCCTACCATTACCAAAAACATGACAACAAAAAGGATGGGTAAAGCAGTTTTTGTTTGCAAGGGTTCTCACACCTCCAGAATTCTTCCATATCATTATGTACTTAATTCATTAGTCCAACTACAATTATCACCTAGTCTGGTAAATCTATGCAACCTGCAAGTAGTGTTCAGGTAATAAATCCTTAAAAAATTAAATTTTTATTCAAAATTTTTAAAAAAGTTGGTATGATAAACATGCTCATAGTGGTAAGGTTCAATTCTATTTTCTAACATGGAAAGCAGATGTCCGCACTCTTACTTATGAAGAAGCTACCGAAATTGTTACCACATTTGGGCGTCATTTTGATGGTGGGAAATTGGTAAGAAAGGACAACAACCGACAAATCTTGATAAAAGACCCAGCTACTTTAATATATTAAAAATATATCAATTTGCTAGCAATTATATACTTATTATATAGCGATTAGATATGAGGTGATATTTTTGAAAATAAATATATTTTCCATTCCCAGCAATGCCGGTGCCCTATATAAAGGAACCGAATTGGCTCCAGAGGTTTTATTGAAGAGAAATTTAGTGGGTAAATTAGAAGAAAGAGGATTACAGGTTCAAAATATGGGCGATATTGGTGATTTCAGTAATCTCCCTAGACATAATGTTGAACCGATAAGAAATTGGCCAGCTCCAAGAATGGTTTGGGATGCCATCTTAGAAAAGTCAGATGAGATTTTCGATCCCGACTTTTTTTCAATAATATTAGGCGGGGATTGCAGTATCGAGGTAGGGACGTTTACAGCTTTTCAAAAAGTATTTGGCGATAAAAGCCATCTTTTAGTATTGGATGCTCATATCGATAGCATTGAACCTAACGGGGACCGTTGTGTAGGAGCTGCAGGAATGGGTCTTTGGTTCTTAACTCAGGATCGAAAAGTATGGCGGAAGGAGGAGCCGGTTAATGCTTCCGATGTATCAATCATTGGACCTAACTCAAACACACAAAATCATTATGGTTTCAAAGTGGTTCCGATTCTAGAACACACTAATATGGAACCAGTGATTGCCCTTTTACATGAAATGTCACCAGATGCGAAAATTCTTGTCCATTTCGATGTCGATCTTTTAGATCAATCCATCATGCCATCCGCTTATTCTCCAAATATGACAGGTTTATCTTTTCAACACGCTAAAGAATTACTTTCCATCATTCTTAGTGATCCTAGGGTAAAAGGGATGGAAGTAACGGAATTTGCTGCGAACAAGGAGAATGATGGTACCAGTGCTAACACAATTGTTGACTTACTTTGCTGTATTTCAAAACGTGAGGAATAAAGAGTTCTTTTGTAATTGAAAGAGAAGGTTATATGTTCGAATTTATAAAAAGAACTCGATGAAGGACACTTTTCTAGTTGAGCAAATGAGAAATCTCCTTCATCCCCAAGATGAAAACCACTTTTTTAGGTGAGCAATCAAGAAATGTCGTTCATCCGCAAGATGAAAGCCACTTTTAAAGTTGAGCAATCAAGAAATGTCCTTCATCCCCAAGATGAATGACACTTTTCTTGTTGAGCAATCAAGAAATGTCCTTCATCCCCAAGATGAAAGCCACTTTTCTAGTTGAGCAAACAAGAAATGTCGTTCATCCCCAAGATGAAAGCCACTTTTCTAGTTGAGCAAACAAGAAATGTCGTTCATCCCCAAGATGAAAACCACTTATCTAGTTGAGCAATCAAGAAATGTCGTTCATCCCCAAGATGAAAACCACTTTCCTAGTTGAGCAAACGAGAAAAGTCCTTCATCCCCAAGATGAATGACGCTTTTTCAATTTCATGGCTTATGTATTGTCTTTCATCTTCCATAATATTGCATATTTCTAGCTACGCATCATACTGTAGCAACAAAAAACCGCATTAGAACTCATTATTGAATTCTAATACGGTTAACAAGACTGAAACGTTAATTAAGACCATGAATTTATTAGTACTTTTTTATCGGACAGCCTTTCTCGTGCTTTCCGAGGCAAAATCGGCAATTATCACGAGAACCATATAACAAAGGAGCAACAAAGTGATTTCTGTGTAATGGAAAAAACTCATTGCCAGTTTAAATTCCATTCCCAAACCTCCTGCACCAACAAAACCAACCACTATGGTTGTTCTCATGATGACTTCCCACCGATAAAGAATATAAGTCAGAAATCTTGGTAAAACGGTGGGGAGGATCCCATAAAACAGAACCGCTAGTTTGGAAGCCCCGGCCGAAGCTAAATTGCGAATGGGTTGTGCATCCATATCCTCGATGACTTCTGCCCACAGCTTGCCGAGAATGCCAAAGTTATGCAAGGCAAGGGCAATGGCACCCGGTAACAGCCCTGGTTTAAAAATAAATATGATCATCATCGCCCAAACAAGCTCGGGTACCGACCTGGAGAAAATATACATTATTCGAACCATTCCATATAAAATCCAATTGTACCATTTCTTATCACCAGTCAATTGTCCGTTGGCAATGTTTCTCGCTGCCGGGATAACGGTAAGAAATGCTGCAATGGTGGAGAAGCCGATGGCCATGATACTCATTTCCAATGTTTCCAAAGTAAGATTTAATGCAGCAGACCAACTTTCTCTTTCTAAAAAAGCGGGCTGCTGATTATTAACACCGATTAAACCTTCAAAAAACCGTTTTGCTGCTTCATAATTTTTATCGGAAAATAAATCAAAGAATAGTGCATGTTCTCCCAATAAAATAAACAACCAGGAACCAATGATTAATAAAAGTGCAAAAATCGCTGAGCCCCAAGTATAACTGAAGCCGCGTTGTTTTCTTTGTTCAATAAGTGATGTTCGAACAACATTACTCCAAATATCTACTAAAATGACTAAGACAATCAAGAAAAAGACAAAGGTCCATACCCGGTCATATTTTAAATCTCGGAGGGACAGTTGTATTTGATAACCGAGCCCGCCAAGTCCGACAAAGCTCATGATTGCAGACGATCGAATGGAACATTCAAATCGGTACATGGTGTAACTGATGATGTCAGCCCATACTAAAGGAAAATATCCATAAATCAACGTTTGAATTTTAGAAGCCCCAGCGGATCTTAGGGATTTAATGGGTTCTTCAGGAACATCATTCAACATATCTGAAAAAATGCGCCCGAGGATTCCCCCATAGGGAATGGCCAGGGAGAAAATCGCCGCGTAGGGAGAAAGACCGATTGCCGCAACAAAGAGCCATGCCCAGATCAGCTCATGAATGGATCGGGTGAATCCTAAAATACCCCTAAAGCAGATTTTTGATACGATCCGTGAAGTTTTGGTTGATGTGATAACCCCTGAAGCCAGAGTACCTACGATAAACGCATAAACAACTGCTAGTGACATTCCGGCAACTGCGTAGGCAAGCGTAATCCATGCAGATTTCAGTCCAAGTGCTAATACTTCAAGGGTTAAATCAGGATGAATAAGACCTTTTAAGATTTGTAAAAGGGTTGGAATGCCACCGGAATGGACTAAATCTGAATTCCATTTTATTGAAAATAGACTCCACACAAATACGGCGTTTAGCAATAATGAAAGTAAAAAGCGGTTATGATGTCGTATAACAGAAGTTAATTTCATTCATTAACACCGCTTCTTATGTGGTACAGCTGTGTCAAAAGATGATCAGTTACTTGTTCCGTTGGCAAATCAAAGAAAATTTCTCCGTTCTTCATAGAGATAATTCTTGTAAAATATTTTCTGGCATATTCCACTGAATGCAAGCTAGTAATTAAGGTCAGCTGTTTCTCTTTTACAATAGAAGTCAGCATGGCTAAAATATCTTCAGAACGCGCTGGATCAAGGGAAGCAACAGGTTCATCGGCTAAGATAATTTCCGGATTTTGAACCATTAATCTGGCCATGGCAACCCTCTGCTGTTCTCCACCAGAGAGGGTGGAAGTCATTTCGTATTCTTTCCCTTGTAATCCCACTCGTTGCAAGGCTTTTAATGCTGTCTCTTTTTCCTGGGGAACCAACAAAGAAAATAATGATTTGATCGTGCTCCATTCTGATAATTTTCCCGCTAATACATTATGAATGACAGCCAATGAACCAATTAGGTCGAATTGTTGACGAATAACCCCCACTTTTTTTGCGAAAATCTTTCCTTTTTTATAATAGGAAAGGGGGAAGCCATCAATTAGCAATTCTCCGTTAGAGAGGGGTTCAATTCCGGCAATAGAATTCAGTAGAGTAGTCTTTCCGGCACCACTTGGACCAATTAAGGCGATTAATTCACCCTGTTTAACAGAAAAAGAAAGGGAAGATAAAGCTATCTTCCGCTCAAAGTGTTTTGTTAAGTTTTTCGCTTCAATCCTATTTTTTGAAGACATTTGTAACTTCATCCTTCTATTTAATAATCTTCAAATCTCTTGCAACTTTTTCAATCTTTTTATAGTTAGCATTTTTAGTTTCCACGAATTGATCGGTTTGGAATAAATTTGCAATGTCCGTTTGCTCGCTGGTGATTGATAACAGAGCATCTTTTACTTTTTTCTTTGTGCCTTTTCCAAATACTTCCTCAACATTACTGTTTATAGTCCAGTTGTAATCATAATAAGCTGGTGTGGTATAAAATACTTTCACCTTATTACCATCAACTTTTCCTTCTTTAACAGCAGCCTGCCATACAGCTTCATTTAAAGCACCTGCTTTAAATGCACCGGATTCAACTAATTTGTAGGTTGCATCATGGGAACCAGAATAATTAGGTTTACCGTCAAAGTCACGATCCGGATTAATACCTGCTTCAGTAAGGTAGTAGCGTGGCATTAAGTGGCCTGAGGTGGAGCTTTCACTACCAAAGGTAAACGATTTACCTTTTAAATCCGCCAATTTTGTAATATTGGAATTTGCCTTAGTAATAAATACGGAATGGAATTCCGCGTCGCGAGGACGTTGGACAATCGATTCTGCATCTGGGACCAGGTTTCTTGCTTGAACACTCGTTAAGCCGCCAAACCAAGCCATATGAATTTCACCGCGTTGGAAAGCAGTAACCAAGGCTGAATAATCAACAGAAGGGACAAATTCAACTTTTAACCCTGTTTTTTCACTTAAATATTTAGCAGTTGCAGTCATTCCTTTATCAAGGTCAGCTGCATTTTGGTCAGGAATCGCTCCAATTTTGAAGACCTCGTCCGTTTTTGGAGTGGATTCTTTTTTACCTTCACTTTTCTTTTCATCTTTTTGGCCACAAGCGGCTAATGGAAAGACAAGCATCGCAAGAACGAGAATAGAAAGCCATTTTTTCATATGCAATTTCTCCTTAGCTGTATATTAGAATATAATCATAACCTTACTCATTATAAATGGAGCTATACCTAGTTTAAATTCAATTTATCTATTTGTTCATTGTCATTAAATCGATTTTATCGATAAGTTATATGACAAATCAAATGAATTTCCGATAAATACAAATTCATTTGTTTAAAATCATAATAGAGTTTTTCCAATTACGGCTAGATTTTTATAGGAAATCAGAAAGGTTTTGTTTCAAACTTTTGAATCTTTTAATATGCATAGTAGAGAGGATTTATGGGAATTTTTATAATAAAAAGGAATTTACTATGCTAGGATTACTAATCGCTATCATTATTTTTAATATTGTCGCCATAAAAAAAAATCGCCTTTCGACCAATCAACTGGTTCATATCTGGATGTTTACCATTACTTCCCAGTCTTTGTTTGATCTATTTGTTGAATTTAAATATCATGGGTACTGGTACTTTGATAAAGAAATTGATTTTTCGGGGTTATTGCCCCATATCATTTTAGTCCCTCCGGTTAATACGGTTTTTTTAAGTTTGTTTCCATTTCATAAGACCTTTCTTCATAAAATGATATATTTCATTTGTTTTTATATTTTTATCTTACTTTACGAATTGGTAACCTTGCTTCCTTCACCATGGGGATATTTTCATTATGGTTGGTGGAAGCTGTGGCATGCAGCCATTTTAGACCCGATTCTTTTGCTCATTCTGTTGGGATACTATAAATGGATCTGTCAAATTGAAAAGGCAGCCACAATGCAATTTGAAAAATAAACTGTGCTTCATTAATGAATTTGTTTATGCAACCAGCTGAACTTGTACATATGATAATAAAAATAATATAAAGGGGGAGAATCGTGGTTTTAAACCGAGATGGAGTGTCGATCGGAACGATTTCAGGCGGTATTGTAAACTTTGGCGGGGCTATCTGTATATCTCCGATTTCAATTACGAATTCTCAAACAGGCTCTGGAGGAACTAATACTGGACAGGCAGTTGCAAGAAATGCTCGTGCCATTGTTTCAAATAATGTTGCTGAGTTACTTAATAATTTACTACGAAGCTCACAGTAGCTTCGTTTTATTTTTAAAAAAAGTGATTGAACATTCATTCATTATCCAGTACTATTAAATTGTTAATGTTTCTGAAAATTCTAAATTAAGGAGTGAAAGAATGAAAAGATCACTTCCAGAGGAATGGTTAAATCAACTTCGCTTACCTGTCATCTCTGCACCGATGTTTTTGGTGTCAGGCACCGATTTAGTTAAAAACTGTTGTTTAAATGGGATCATTGGTTCGTTTCCAGCGCCAAATGCGCGGCCGATTGAAGTCCTTGATCAGTGGATGGGAGAAATAAAAACAGAGCTTGAAGAGGCCCAGAAAAAGGATCCTCAACAAAGAATAGCACCATGGGCAATGAACATGGTTGTACATAGCTCATATGGTCGCCTTGAAGAAGAACTATCTTTAATTCAAAAACATCAGCCTCCTTTAGTCATTACTTCACTAGGAAATCCTAAGAAGGTGGTAAAAATGGTTCATGGATATGGTGGACTTGTCTTTTCAGATGTAAGCGATATCAATTTCGCCAAAAAAGCAGCAAATGCAGGTGTTGATGGCCTAATCCTTGTTTCAAGTGGAGCAGGCGGCCATGCTGGCCAACTGAATGGGTTTGCCTTTATTGATACGGTTCGAACTTTCTGGGATGGAATTATCGTATTAGCAGGTTCCATTTCAACGGGGAAAGGAATTCTTGCCGCTCAGGCTGCAGGAGCTGACCTTGCTTACATGGGGACAAGATTTATTGTGGCGACAGAGAGCATGGCAAATCATGATTATCGACAAATGCTGGTTGAGTCTACTCAGGAGGACATTATTTTAACTGATGCGTTTTCTGGTGTAAAAGCTAATATGCTGAAACCGAGTATTCGAAAAGCAGGCCTTGACCCTGAACAACTAGTAAAAAAAGAAAAAGTTGATTTTAATGACATGCAGAAGGAAACCAATGCGAAAGCTTGGAGAGATATTTGGTCTGCGGGACATGGTGTTGGAGCCATTAATCGGATTGAAACTGCGGCTGATATTATTACTCGATTAGAAACAGAATATCTGGAGGCAATTGAAAATATTAATAACCAAGCTTTACGATTTATAAAAGTGAGCTTGAAGTAAAGATAGATGCAAAGGCTCAGATTTGGGCCTTTTTCTTTCTCTTTTTGTTTAATAAGGTAGATGATAAGGGAATTGGAGGAATGGGGATGGACGAATTAAAGCGGATGGCGGATGAATTACAATCCAGAAAAGAGGCGGCTTTATTAGGAGGAGGACCGGATAAAATAGCTGCCCAGCATGAGCGCGGTTTGTTAACGGCTCGAGAACGAATCCATCAATTTGTTGACCAGGATAGTTTTATGGAACTAGGAATGTTAAATACTTCTGATGTAAAAGGGTCTGAGAATAAAAGCTATGGTGATGGGTTAATCGGTGGAATTGGCAAGGTGAACGGTAGATCAGCAGTCATTATTGCAGGGGATAAAACGGTATTTGCCGGAACGGAAGGCAATGTTCATATCAGAAAATCAAAGAGCATACATGAATTTGCTTTGAAAAACGGTCTCCCGATTTTCTCGCTTAATGAAGGTGGGGGGTTAAGGATGCCAGATGGAATGGGCTCTGATGGGATTAGTGACAAATTGTTCCCGCGTGAGATGTTAACCGTTCATCGTCAGGTGCCAACGATGTCGGCCATATTAGGTGATAGTTTTGGTGGTCCAACCTGGTGGGCTGTTTCATCTGACTTTGTGACTCAACTTCAGGGAACTTGTATGGCCATAGCTGGACCCCGAATGCTTGAACTGGCAAACGGTCAAAAATTAACTCCTGAAGAATTGGGAGGAGTGGACATTCACCATCGTTTTACAGGACAAATTGATGATGATGGTGAGACTGAAGAGGAGTGCATGGAACAATTAAAGACCTATTTTTCCTACATGCCGCAAAATGCTAGTGAACGACCACAAATGAAACCTTCAACAGATGACCCTTATAGGAGTATAGAAGAAGTATACTCAATTTTACCGCAGCAAAGTAATCGAGTTTATGATATGAAAAAAATCATCAAAGTGTTGGTTGATGAGGGAATCTTCTATGAGTTTCAACAGAAATTCGGAAGGGGGCTCATTACAGCATTTGCTCATATGAATGGCCATGTGGTTGGGATTATTGCCAACCAGCCAAATCAATTTGCAGGGGCTCCAGGGCCGCATGAATGTCAAAAAGCGACCGAATTTATTTGCCTTTGCGACTCCTACCATATACCACTCATTTTTCTTCATGATACCCCAGGTTTTCGAATCAGCAGCGAAGCAGAAAAGGCAAAAATGCCGACAAAAATTATGGTGTGGAATCAAGCTTTAGCTTTGTCAACAGTTCCGAAAATATCCGTCGTCATCCGGAAAAGTATTGGTGCAGCCTATGGAAATATGTGCGGTCCCGGGATGGGTGGAGATTTAATCGTGGCTTGGCCAACAGCCGAAATAAATTTTACCGGTCCTGAGGTGGGCGTGAATGTTGTATTCGGTCGTGAGTTGGCTCGTGCAGAAAATCCTGCGGAAGAGAGAAGAAAATTGCTCGAGCTCTGGTCATTCGACTCCTCACCTTATATAGCCGCAGCAAAACATCTAATTGATGATATCATTCAACCTCATGAAACCCGTAAATTTCTCTGTCAATCGATTGAGTATTTATTAACGACAAAAAGGGAAAAAAGCGAACGGTTATTAGCCAACTGGCCTACAGGAATATAAAATATAAAATATAAAATAAGGACCTATCCAGAATTGTTGGATAGGTTCTTATTTTTTGTTCTTGTATACGAACTTTTTTTCATTTTAATCCATTAGGAAATGGATAATCTAATTATAACAAAAAAATTTTAGGCTTTTGTCCACTTGACATGAACACTATTGAAAAAATATGATAAAGTATAGGTAAGAAATCCTTTAAAATAGCCATTTAAAGGTGTTTTAACTGTCCGCCCTAGATGGACAAATGTATTTTTGAAGAACATAAATAAAGGGGGAACTGGGTGTGTCGAGTCATATTTTGGAGCAATTTTTAAATGAGAATCTTGAAGATTTGAAGGGAAAGGGTCTTTACAATGTTATTGACCCATTAGAAAGCCCTAATGGTCCTATTATAAAGATAAATGGAAGAGATTTAGTGAACTTGTCTTCAAATAACTATCTTGGTTTAGCCACTGACGAACGTTTGAAACAAGCCGCTACAGAAGCAATTGAAAAATATGGGGTTGGTGCCGGTGCCGTACGGACCATTAACGGAACACTTAAACTTCATGTAGAATTAGAGGAAAAATTAGCTGAATTTAAGCATACAGAAGCAGCAATAGCTTATCAATCTGGTTTTAATTGTAATATGGCAGCGATTTCTGCGGTAATGGATCAACATGATGCGATTTTATCTGATGAATTAAATCATGCATCGATTATTGATGGTTGCCGTCTGTCAAAAGCAAAAATCATTCGTTTTAACCATTCTGATATGGCAGATTTACGCGCAAAAGCGAAGGAAGCAAAGGAATCTGGGCAATATAATAAAATTATGGTGATTACAGATGGAGTTTTCTCCATGGATGGGGATATTGCTTTATTGCCGGAAATTGTGAAAATTGCTGAAGAATTTGATTTGATTACATATGTTGACGATGCCCATGGCTCCGGTGTTCTTGGCGATGGAGCAGGAACCGTTAAACATTTTGGCTTGTCTGATAAAATTGATTTCCAAATCGGGACTTTGTCAAAGGCAATCGGGGTTGTTGGCGGATACGTGGCAGGTAGAAGGAATCTGATTGACTGGTTAAAGGTGCGAAGCCGTCCATTCCTATTTTCGACCTCTTTGACACCTGCAGATGTGGCTGCAAGTAAGCGTGCCATTGAAATCCTAATGGAAAGCACTGAATTGAACCAAAAACTATGGGAAAATGGCAACTATTTGAAAAAGGGACTTAAAGAACTTGGATTTAATATAGGGAAAAGTGAAACCCCAATCACTCCTTGTATAATTGGAGAGGAAACGATCGCTCAGCAATTTAGCAGACGTTTAAATGAAGAAGGGGTATATGCCAAAGCCATCGTTTTCCCAACTGTACCAAAGGGAACAGGCCGCGTTCGAAATATGCCAACAGCCGCTCATACCACGGAAATGCTTGACAAAGCCATCTCTATTTATGAAAAAGTAGGCAAGGAAATGGGTATTATTTAATAGCAGAGGATGGAGAATCAACATGAAACGAATTTTAATTACCGGTGCACTCGGACAAATTGGTTCTGAACTAACCTTAAAGCTAAGAGAGATTTATGGAGCCGATAATGTTATTGCCACAGATATCAAAAAGAATGACAGTGAGGCCGCACAAAGCGGACCATTTGAGGTCTTAGATGTCACAGATTTAAATAGAATGGGTGAAGTAGCCCAAAAATATAAAGTTGATACGGTGATGCATTTAGCTGCACTTTTATCAGCAACAGCCGAAGCAAGGCCGTTATTTGCCTGGAATTTGAACATGGGCGGTTTATTAAATGCGTTAGAGACCGCAAAAGAAATGAAGGCGCAATTTTTCACGCCGAGTTCAATTGGAGCATTTGGACCAACTACTCCTAAAGATGATACTCCGCAAGATACAATCATGCGTCCTACTACGATGTATGGGGTTAACAAAGTAGCAGGAGAATTATTAGCTGATTATTATTTTCAAAAATTTGGGGTAGATACCAGGGGATTACGTTTCCCAGGCTTAATTTCTTATGTTACACCTCCTGGCGGCGGCACAACCGATTACGCGGTTGAAATTTATTACGAAGCTGTTAAAAATGGCCGATATACTTCCTATATAGATAAAGGTACTTACATGGACATGATGTATATGCCAGATGCGTTACAGGCCATTGTTGACTTAATGGAAGCCGATTCAACCAAATTAATTCATCGCAATTCCTTCAATGTCAGTGCCATGAGCTTTGATCCGGAAGAAATTGCTGCGAGCATTGCTAAATATATACCAGGTTTTAAGATTTCATATCAGGTGGACCCAGTCCGTCAAAAGATTGCTGAGAGCTGGCCGAACTCTATTGATTCGACTGCTGCAAAAGAAGAGTGGGGCTTTAAATTCGATTATGATTTAGACAAAATGACTATGGACATGATTGAAAAACTACGTCCAAACATGCAAATGAGAATTCCGGGTTGAATGAAAAAAACAGCGTGGCGCTAATGCCTCGCTGTTATTTTTTTACATAAATTAGTTTGTCCTGTTTCTCGATTACTCGCCCAATAATTGATACATGGTTTAAACCCTTCGCATGCATGTCATTTACATACTGCACAGCTTCTTCTTCACTAATTGAAACTAAAAGACCACCCGATGTGATAGCATCACATAGCACCAGTTGTTCCTCAGGTAAAATACCCTCGTAAATAATATCATCATGCAACCATTTATGGTTGGATTTAGATCCTCCTGGTACGACTCCCATTTTTGCCAATTCAAGAGTTCCATCAAGTATCGGAACCTGGGCGAGGGAAATTTCAATGCTAACCTCACTGCCGCGAGCCATTTCACTGCTATGTCCAAGCAGACCAAATCCGGTAATATCCGTTACAGCATGAGGGTGGTAAGGGAATAAGGTTTGAGCAGCTGTCTTGTTCAACATCGCCATCGTATCCGTCACTTCTTTTTCCTGTTCAGGAGTAACGGCACTTCTTTTGATTCCTGTTGTTAGAATGCCAACCCCGATCGGCTTAGTTAAAATCAATAAATCTCCCGGTTTGGCCCCAACATTTTTCCAGACCTTTTCAGGGTGTACAAGCCCAGTAACAGATAAACCGAACTTTGGCTCCTGATCATCAATAGAATGGCCACCTAAAGTGATGGCTCCCGCTTCTTTTACTTTATCTGCAGCACCGCGCATAATTTCTGCTAACATATCGGGACCAAGCTTTTTAATGGGATAACCCACGATATTTAAAGCTGTCTTTGGTTCACCGCCCATTGCATACACATCACTTAATGAGTTCGCTGCAGCGATTTGCCCAAACATATAAGGGTCATCAACTATTGGTGTAAAATAATCAACGGTTTGTATTAGTGCTATGGAATCAGTCAGTTTATAGACTCCGGCATCATCACTTGTTTCATTTCCAACAAGTAATTCCGGTACAGGTTCTTGTTTTGGTAAAAGACGCAATACTTGCGTCAGGTCCTCTGGACCAATCTTGCAACCTCAGCCAGCTTTTGTTGAAAGAGAGGTTAAGCGGATTTTTTCTTGTTCACTCATAAGTACACCTCCATTATAGTAGTATACACTTGTCTACCCTAATCCGCACTATAGGAGCAAAAGATTTGCGGAAAATAACAGAAATGGATAAACTATTCCTACCATAACAATATTAACAAAATATAGGAGGATAACATGAAGAACTATCATATTGTTGTTGAGTTTTGTATGCAATGAAATTATGCACCTAAAGCTGCGAGTTTCGCGGAAGAGCTATTCAATCATTTTCGGAGAGACATTGAAAAATTGGAGTTGATCCCAGCATCTGGAGGAGTCTTTGAAGTAACAGTGAATGGGGAAAAAATATACTCCAAACATGAAACGGGTATTTTCCCGGATACAGAAGAAATGATTCAAATCATCTCAAAAAAATAAAAAAGTGGCCCTTCATAACGGAAATGAGGGCCTTTATTTTTGGACTAATAATATTATTATGTAAACTACAATAAAAAAAGAAAGCTATGGCAACGTAATATAGCGATTTTTTCCTAAACCTTTATTTAATTTGGAAATGAAGATTTCCAATGTTCCATTTTGAAAAGCGGCATGAACATCATGATGGATGACAAGAAAGGGGAGGGTAATAATTCGAACTCGTTTTGGGAACTGAGATGGAGTGGAATAGCCGTTCTTTTGGGCAGTAATCATTAACTGTGTGCCTTCAACTTTTACAAGTATTTCAGAGCTGCAAAATTCATTTAAAGAAGCCTCCACAATCCAATCATGGTCGGTTTCATATAGATCAATGCGAAATTGGTTTTGATCATAATAGGTAGTTAGCGGATCTAAAAAATATTTTTTTAGCCACTGTTCCATTCGCTCGTGATCAACCCAATCGTATTGAGGTATCATTTTTTTCTTTTTCAAATCTATTTCCCCCTTGATAGGTTCAGTTTATTCTTGGAGACGAAAAAGGGTGAAAAAGTGATATAATAGTCCTATTGAAACAATAGTAAAGGAGTTATCACTTTGAAGGAATACTTGCGATCCATCCCCCCTGTCCATGAATTGCAAAATCACCAGAAGTTTCTAATGATCTTAGAAGAGTCTAATCTAGATTATGTTCAACTTACCAGGCATCTTAAAGAGGTACTAGAACAAATCAGACAGTCCCTTATCACTGGTCAATGGAAAGATTCGTTTCCAGGAACGGAACATTTTATTGACATCATTTTTAGCAATTTAAAAGATAAAGTGACTCAGCAATTCTCCTTTACATTAGAAAAAGTAATCAACGCAACTGGAACCATCTTACATACTAATCTTGGCAGAGCCAGATTAAGTGAAGCGGCGATTCAACATGTAGCGGACATCTCACGAGGTTATTCCAACTTAGAATATAATTTGCCAGAAGGAGAACGTGGTTCGCGACACAGTCATGTAGAAGCTTTGGTGCGGAAAATCACAGGTGCTGAAGCAGCAATGGTGGTTAATAACAACGCTGCTGCAGTGTATTTAGTGTTGAGAGCACTTGCGAAAAATAAAGAAGTCATTGTATCAAGAGGTCAGCTTGTTGAAATCGGTGGATCATTCCGAATTTCATCGATTATGGAGGAAAGCGGTGCGAACCTGGTTGAGGTTGGGACAACCAATAAAACTCATTTATATGATTATGAAAAAGCGATTAGTCCCGACACGGCTATTATCATGAAGGTACATACAAGTAATTTTAAAGTGATTGGTTTTACAAAATCAGTTGAAACGGAAGAATTGATTGAACTTGCGCATCAACAAGAAGATGTTATTTTTTATGAGGATTTGGGCAGCGGCGTCTTATATGACTTCAGAAATCATGGTATTGGTGACGAACCGGTTGTACGTGAGGTTATAGAAATGGGGGCAGATGTTGTTACGTTTAGTGGAGACAAGCTGTTAGGCGGCCCTCAGGCAGGAATTATTGTAGGGAAAAAAGTGATTATTGATCAACTAAAAAAACATCAGTTGGCCCGGGTGGTAAGAGTGGATAAAATGACTCTTGCGGCACTAGAGGGTACATTAATAGATTATGCCCGGGGAGAAAAAGCCATGCAGAATATCCCAACCATTCGAGATTTGCTTAAATCCGTTCATGAATTAGACGAAAGATCTCAAACATTTGTTACAAATTTATTACAAAGAACAGGTAGTTATGTGACAAAAATTGTTCAGGATATGAGTCAAGTCGGCGGCGGCACCATGCCGGATGTTGAACTGCCTACAAAGGTAATCGCTTTGATACATAACAAACTGACAGCAGAACAATTAGGCCGTAACCTTCGTACCGAAACAAAACCTGCCATCATCGGCAGGATTCAAAAGGATGAATATTTAATTGATTTACGAACCGTCACTCCTGAAGAGGAAAAAATTCTCCTGGAAGCATTAGTTACAATTCAATAGAAATAATTCGCTCCCGCAATCGCAGGGAGCGTTTTTTCACTTTAAACTTCTGGTTATTACATATCGTGATGTGAATTATGTTTTTGACGAGTGTGGTTACGGTTCTTTACTTTTTTCGAACCGCTTAATGGCTCCGGCTGTCCAGATTGCTTCGGAGCATTTTTTCTCATATCTGTACCATCGTTTTTGTTCATGATCATCCCTCCTCATTAGTTAGAATGCAGTGATTAAGTCTTTTTATGCTGAATATTTTTTTCACTTCTGTACAGTTTAAAAGATAACAAAATTGAAGGAGGAACTTGTTTCAATGCAAAAATTTCCATACAACAAAGACAAACAACAGGCGTTTCATGCTGCCCAGCAGGGATACGAAGAGGCACAGGGACTTTATGAAACCATCGTTACTGATAGTGCCAGCTATGGCCATCAATTAAAACACTTAAAAAATGAAGTGAATGAAGCTTATCAGCAAATCGAAAATGCACTTGAAGTAGCATCAGACCATCAAAGAGCCCAGCTTGAAAGATTTCAGCAGGATTTAAGACAGATGGTATCAGAAGTAAATCAATACGAATAAATGGAAAAAAGCGGGTAAATCAAACCCGCTTTTTTTTACTTTATTGGTTCTTTTTTCTCTTTTTATTGTTTTGTTTTTCCATTTCCGTTAAGGGTTCACTGGCGATTTCCTCATTATAGCCTGTACCCATTCCTTGGGACTTGGCAGCGTTTGCACCAGGGATAATATGGTTTGCTCTACGTTTCGACATCATCCTTCACCTCCTGATAAATTTACTTTTTCCATTTGTGCGAAATAAATGACAAATAATAATTTTTTTGCCATAATAATAGTTGAAATCCCGTGGTGGAACTAATACAACATAACATAGGTAATAATAATGTTTTCGCAATATTTCGAATGAAATACATAAAAGTCATAAGAAAAACTTATCAATCGCAATAACTTTCTTGTTATTTACTTATGTAATCGGTTGTATTAAGATTGAATTGTGAGAAAAGTTTTACCAGATGGGAATATTCAAACTTTTCGACTTACATTTATTAAAATTTTTTTAAAACGAATAAGGGGGTTATTTAAACATGGTGAAAAACGATGTGTTTCACGCACGTTCTTCTTTCGATGTGGATGGAAAAACGTATCACTATTACCGTTTGAATGCTTTAGAAGAAGCAGGAATCGGCAAGGTTTCAAAATTACCTTACTCTGTAAAAGTGCTGCTTGAATCAGTACTTCGCCAATATGATGGCCGTGTCATTACAAAAGAACATGTTGAAAACTTAGCAAAATGGGGAACAGATGAGCTTAAAGAGGTTGATGTACCATTCAAGCCATCCCGTGTTATTCTGCAAGACTTTACTGGAGTTCCAGCAGTTGTTGACCTTGCTTCCTTAAGAAAAGCAATGGCTGACTTAGGTGGCGACCCTGATAAAATCAATCCTGAAAAAACAGTAGATCTTGTTATCGACCACTCTGTACAGGTTGATGCATATGGTTCTGACAATGCATTAAAAGTAAACATGGATTTAGAATTCGAGCGTAATGCTGAGCGTTATCAGTTCTTAAGCTGGGCGCAAAAAGCATTCAACAATTATCGTGCTGTTCCGCCAGCAACTGGGATCGTTCACCAAGTTAACCTTGAGTTTTTGGCTGATGTTGTTCATGTTGCTGAAGTAGACGGCGAATTAGAAGCGTACCCAGATACTTTAGTAGGAACTGACTCCCATACAACTATGATCAATGGTCTAGGTGTTCTTGGTTGGGGCGTAGGCGGTATCGAGGCAGAAGCAGGAATGCTTGGCCAGCCTTCATATTTCCCAGTTCCAGAAGTTGTTGGGGTTAAATTAACTGGCGAACTTCCAAATGGTGCCACTGCAACTGACCTTGCGCTTAAAGTGACTCAAATTCTTCGTAAACATGGTGTAGTTGGTAAATTCGTTGAGTATTTCGGCCCTGGAGTATCTTCACTTCCACTTGCTGACCGTGCAACAATTGCCAACATGGCTCCAGAATACGGTGCAACTTGCGGATTCTTCCCTATTGACGATGAATCCCTTGAATATATGCGTTTAACTGGTCGCGACGAAGAAGGTATTAAAGTCGTTGAACAATATTGTAAAGCTAATGGTTTATTCTTCAATCCATCTGAAGAACCGGTGTATACAGATGTAATTGAAATTAACCTTGAAGAAATTGAAGCAAATCTGTCTGGCCCTAAGCGTCCACAAGATTTAATTCCACTTTCAAAAATGAAAGAAGAATTCGTTCAGGCTGTTTCTGCTCCTCAAGGAAACCAAGGCTTCGGCTTACAGGCTGATGAACTTGAAAAGTCTGCTACTATTAAATTTAATAATGGCGACGAAACTGAAATTAAAACAGGTGCTGTAGCAATTGCTTCTATCACTAGCTGTACAAACACTTCTAACCCATATGTACTAGTAGGTGCTGGATTAGTAGCGAAAAAAGCAGTGGAATTAGGCATGGAAGTTCCAAAGTTTGTTAAAACTTCATTGGCTCCAGGATCTAAGGTTGTTACTGGTTACCTACGTGATTCTGGCTTACTACCATACCTTGAGCAAATCGGCTTCAATCTTGTAGGTTACGGCTGTACTACATGTATCGGTAACTCTGGTCCATTAAAAGAAGAAATCGAGAAAACAATCGCAGAAAATGATCTATTAGTTACATCTGTTCTTTCAGGTAACCGTAACTTTGAAGGACGTATTCATCCACTTGTAAAAGCTAACTACCTTGCTTCACCACCATTAGTTGTGGCTTATGCATTAGCTGGTACCGTTAACATTGATTTTGCTAAAGAGCCAATTGGTAAAGATAAAGATGGAAAAGATGTATTCTTCAATGATATTTGGCCAACAACTGCTGAAGTGAATGATGTTGTAAAACGTACTGTTACACCAGAATTGTTCCGTAGAGAATATGAGAATGTATTTGGTGACAATGAACGTTGGAATGAAATCAAAACAAGCAATGAGCCGTTATATACTTGGGATGCGGATTCTACTTACATCCAAAATCCTCCATTCTTCGAGGGCCTATCACCAGATCCAGACGAAGTGAAGCCATTAGCAGGACTTCGTATTGTTGGTAAGTTCGGAGATTCTGTTACAACTGACCATATTTCACCAGCAGGAGCTATTGGTAAAAATACTCCAGCCGGAAAATATCTGTTAGAAAAAGGTGTTCAACTTCGTGACTTTAACTCTTACGGTTCTCGTCGTGGTAACCACGAAGTTATGATGCGTGGTACTTTTGCAAACATTCGTATCCGTAACCAAATCGCACCAGGCACTGAAGGTGGCGTCACAACTTATTGGCCAACAGGCGAAGTTATGTCCATTTTTGATGCTTGCATGAAGTATAAAGAACAAGGAACAGGCTTAATGGTTCTTGCAGGTAAAGATTACGGTATGGGTTCATCCCGTGACTGGGCAGCAAAAGGTACAAACCTATTAGGAATCAAGACAGTTCTTGCTGAAAGTTTCGAGCGTATTCACCGTTCAAACCTAGTTTTGATGGGTGTGCTTCCACTTCAATTTAAAGATGGTGACAGTGCAGAATCACTTGGTTTAACTGGTAAAGAAACCTTTGAAGTTCAAGTGGATGAAAATGTAAAACCACGCGATCTTATAAAAGTAACAGCTGTTGATGAAAACGGTGGCAAGAAAGAATTCGAAGTAATTGTTCGCTTCGACTCAGAAGTTGAAATTGACTACTACCGTCACGGCGGTATCCTGCAAATGGTACTTCGCGAAAAATTACAGGGATAATATCCTTAGGGAAGACCCATCATGCTTTTAATTGCATGGTGGGTTTTTTTGTTTAAGTTTTCAGCGTTTAGTTCTGCATTGACGACCGTTCAAATTGAGAATGGGAATAAGAGGTGTTCAAGAGGTCCTCTTGGCGACCGTTCAGATAGAAATAGTGAGAGGAGGTGTTCAAGAGGTCCTCTTGGCGACCGTTCAGATAGAAATAGTGAGAGGAGGTCTTCAAGAGGTCCTCTTAGCGACCGTTCAGATAGAGAATGGGATGAAGATGTATTTAATAAGGCCTCTTGGCAATCAGTCAGATCGAAGTTTGAAAGAAAAAGTCTTCAATAAGTCCTTTTGGCGACCAATAAGAAGGATTACATGAAGAAGAGTTATTCAATAAGGGTTCTTGGTAATTTTCTTCCGAAACCATTGACATATTTATTCCAATTTTAATAAAATATAAAGTACTAAACGAAAAGGAATGAACCAAGGGCCGATGAAATTATAATCTTATTTTTCAGAACATGATTCGAATAAACGAATAAATGTTGAACCTGAAGAATAGGATTAATATGTCCTTTTTTATGTCCTGATCGAGAAATGCCAATTACCCTATGCTCATTTTTGGGTTTATTTGTCTATGGCATCCAATTTTCGTAAATGACATATAAAAACTCTCTTCAGGTTCAATTGAAGGGAGTTTTTTTATGAACAAAAATACAGTTGTGTTAAAAGTGAAAGGATTATCGAAAAGCTATAACTTACAAAACATATTTAAAAATGTCGATTTTGATATTAAGTATGGCGATAGAATTGGTCTGGTTGGTTACAACGGTACTGGGAAAACAACCTTAGCAAAAATCCTTTCTGGAAAAGAAGAGCCGGACCAGGGCCATATTGAATCCTCCATCAATCTAAAAATTGGCTATCTAAGTCAATCTAGTGATTATGAATTAAATGATTTTCACCATACGGCAACTGATCATTCTGATTTTTATCAACTTACCAGTGAATTGGGACTGACAAGAGTAAAAGTATGGGAAAATCAGCGTTTGCAGCATGTTAGCGGTGGGGAAAAATTAAAACTGGCACTTTCAATGATATGGACAACGAAACCGAATGTACTTATTCTAGATGAACCGACCAATCATTTAGATTTTACAGGCATTCAATGGCTTGTAGAGGAAATTAAAAAGTTCAATGGACCTGTTTTCATCATTTCTCATGACCGTCATTTTCTAGATCAGACTGTAAATAGGATTTATGAGTTAGAACATGGCAAGATCCACTTTTTTAATGGGAATTATAGTGATTATATAGAAAAGAAAAAAAAGCTTCGCGAAGAACAACAGTATCAATACGAAGTTCAACAAAGAAAAAAACAAGATATCGAAAGGCAAATGGGGCAGCTTAAGTCTTGGTCTAAAAAGGCCCATCGCACTTCCACTAAAGAAGAGGGGTTCAAGGAGTATCATCGTGTAAAAGCGAAAAGGCTCGATAAACAAGTGAAGTCTAAAATGAAACGTCTTGAGAGCGAACTTGAAAAAAACAAAATCGATAGACCACATGAAGAAGCTCAGGTCCGGTTTCAATTTGAAAGCCAAGGGAAAAGAGGGAAACGGATTATAGAAGCCAAGAAACTTACAAAATCAATTGGTAATCGAATTCTATTTCAACCAACTCATTTCTACATTAATCATGGTGAAAGAATCGGAATAATCGGTGAAAATGGCTGTGGAAAAACAACGCTACTTAAGCTGATTCTTGGTGAAGAGTCAATTGACCAGGGAGATCTTTGGAAAAGCGACTCCCTTAAAATTGCTTATCTCAGTCAAGATGTTGCGGATATGCCTGTTAATAAGTTGATTATGGATGCTCTCGGTTATACGGATAAAGAGGATATTTATAAAGCGAGAACGTATCTTGCCAATTTAGGTTTAAGGGAAGAACATCTTTCCAAGCCAATTGGTATGCTAAGTTTGGGAGAGAGAACACGTGTCAAAGTGGTGGATATTTTAATGAAGGATTATGATGTGCTTATTTTAGATGAGCCTACAAACCACCTCGATTTGCCAACCAGGGAACAGCTTGAACAAACTTTAAATGAATTTTCTGGTACGATTATTATGGTATCTCATGATTACTATTTTTTAAATAAGCTATGTAATCAAATACTAGTATTTGAAAATCAACAAATTCATCGTAAGGAAATGACTCCTGACGAATACTTTAATCCCAAAAAGCAAATACATGGTAACAAGGAAGAAGAGCTAATGGTGATTGAAAATAAGATTGTTTCGATTTTGGGTGAACTCTCCCTAATCGATCAATCCAATCCTAAATATGCTAAATTGGATCAAGAATTTAAGCAATTATTATTGAAGAAGAAATCACTACTATAGCTACTTTTCTAATTGGGTGTTCTAAAAGTTGCTCCGACTTCGAACAGCAATGCAGTGATATTGACTTTCGTTGTCTGAAGATGGCTTGACTTCAGACAGCAATGCAATGATTTTGACTTTAGTTGTCTGAAGATGGCTTGACTTTGGACAGCAATGCAGTGATATTGACTTTAGTTGTCTGAAGATGGCTTGACTTTGGACAGCAATGCAGTGATATTGACTTTCGTTGTCTGAAGATGGCTTGACTTTGGACAGCAATGTAATGATTTTGACTTGTGTTGTCCGAAGATGCCTAACTTCGGACAACAAACATGCAATTTAACTTGCGTTTGTCCGAAGTCTGATTTCCTCTGATCATTTGCAAATTCTGAACGTAAAACTGAATTACGCTTGGTTTTCGCTGCTTACTTTTTTAAAAGGTTGTCACAAGATTGGCATATCCATTCTTTGTTTCTAAGAGGCTTATAGTGTAAAATCTTATGTAGCGGATTATGAACAAAGGAGTGATTCGGGATGTGGAAAAAGGTCATTGCCGCAGTCCTATTGATTTCTTTACTTACAGTGGCAATTGTACAAGCAGTGAATAAGAAGACGGATAAACCCGAAACCGCAAGCGAACCGGCTGCAGCTCAAGAAGGACTTGCAGTAGGGTCAAAAGCACCAGATTTTGAACTAAAAACATTGACCGGTGAGACGGTAAAGCTTTCAGAATTAAAAGGTAAAAAAGTGATGCTTAATTTCTGGGCGACATGGTGTCCACCATGTAAGGCTGAAATGCCTGATATGGAGAAATTTCATAGTGAAGTGGGCGACAAAGTAACGATTCTGGCAGTGAATATTGATCCTCAATTGGACGTCAAGGGGTTTGTGAACGAATATAAAATTACATTCCCGATTTTGCTCGATACAGATGATGGTGTAAACGGGAAATATCAGGTTTTATCGATCCCTACTACGTATTTTATTGACAGCAAAGGGATTATTCAAAAAAAATTTGTTGGTTCGATGAAACTGGAAGACATGAAAGAATATACCGATCAATTAAAATGATAGAAGACATTGGGAATTCCAATGTCTTTTTATAATGAAAAAACACCCAATTTTTAATGAATAAAATATTAAAAACATAAAAAACAATTAAATTTTCAAAAAGTTGTAATAATTGTAAGCGTTTCCGGGCATAATTACTGTTAAAATAGGTAATAAGGAAGGTGATATCAATGAGAAAACCAAGAAAACGTTCTTTTGCCGAACTTGTTTCTGAAAATAAATCACAACTTTTGAAAGATAGCGCTGCATTGGAAAAAATTGAACAACGCATTGAAGCTAAACGCCTCGGCAAAGCTGAGTAAGACAAAAGATTACCATTCATTGTTTTCCTCCCCAGTGGACAAACTGTTTACTAAGGGGGGATTAAAATGGGTAAAGGATATCAAACAAAACGCTTTAGACCAACACATATTGGCACACAACCACGCAGCTTTGGCGGTAACAAAGGAAAACAAATGCAAGACAAATCAGGTGAACATGCCCAAGTAATGCAAACTAAAGGTGAATAAACCTTAGATTATGGAGACCCATTTGCGTAAAGCATTGGGTCTTTTTGTTATAAAAATTTTGGTGATTAAATTATCGGAGACGATACAAACTATATCTGTAACGATACATTTATCTAGGAGGAATTTCAGATGGCTTATAATAACAAACCAAATCCAGATGACCGCAGTGATAACGTTGAAAAATTACAGAATATGATTGAAGATACGATACAAAATATGGAGGCTGCGGAGGAATCCTTGAAGTTAACAGACAGTGATACCCAACGTCGCCAGATCCAGGAAAAAAATGAACGTAGACGTGAAAGTATCGAATCTTTCCGATCTGAAATTAAGGATGAAGCTCACAATAATCAGAGATAATCAGGCTTAGGGACTTGTTCTTTTCGGACAAGTCCTTTTTCACTTCAAGACCTCTCATTTTATCTATACCGAGCCCTTATGATAAGATAAGTAAGAATTTACGATAAAGATGGGATTTAATAATATGAACGACATAATTACCTACATAGAAAATGAATGGAACGAAACAGGAATCATTCGAGATGAATTACTAATAGAAGCACTATCAGGCGCTTCTGACCCCACTATTGTTTCAAAATTGATTACTTTATTAGCGTTGTCCAAAACAGCTGATGGGATCACACTTTCCAACACTTTGCTTGAAAAAGCACTTCAGTTAGATCCTAATAATTTACTTGCCAAACAACATTTGATTCGATGGGATTGGGTTAAGTTAAAAGATGCGCTATCAAGTTTACACTTTCCCCCAATTAGAGAAACAGATAATCGAACTGCTAAAAAGAAGACTGCGGAGCAATACATAGAAGTGTGTCAGGCTTTTTTAACGGATTCAGAGGATCGAATAGCCGAATTACAGTCCAATATTAAGCTAACTTCAACCATGTTCGACCAAGAACTTTTTCAAAAGTATCAGCGGCTTTATCAACTATTTTCCGATGCTGTTGAAGCGACAGAAAAACTGTTGAAAGCCTCCCACGATTATGATGAATCCATCACTGGCGTTTTTCATACAGCTGCCTATTATGATGAGTTACGGACTCATTTACAGCTAGTTGAAGAAGTTAAAGCCAAATGGAAGGAAAATTTTCTTGAGGGAACAGAACAAAAAGCTGAAAAAAATACCCTTGAAGAATTAAACGGGATGGTAGGGATGGAATCGGTAAAGAGGCGTGTCAATGATTTTTATCGGTTCCTCAAATACCAAAAGCAGCGAAAAGAACTTGGTTTCCAAATTAAAGATGAGCTAAGTTTAAATATGATCTTAACAGGAAATCCAGGTACTGGTAAAACCACGTTAGCCCGTTTATTGGCGAAAATTTATCATGAGCTGGGAGTCCTTCCACGGGTTGAAGTAATTGAAACCAATCGTTCACAATTGGTAGGTTCCTTTGTTGGACAAACAGAGGAAAACGTTCGTGCCGTTGTGGAACGCTCTATTGGAGGAGTGTTATTTATAGATGAGGCCTACAGTTTGAAACGGGAAGGGCAATCTGGAAATGATTATGGACAGGCTGCAGTTGATACGCTTGTATCTTTAATGACAGGCGAGGAGTTTGGAGGCAAATTTGCAGTCATTTTAGCTGGATACCCTGAAGAAATGCGAACTTTTTTGGAAGCTAATCCGGGGCTACGGAGTCGTTTTCCTCAATCGAATTTTATCCATCTTCCCAACTACACAAATGAAGAGTTGATTCAAATTGCTGAAAAAGTAGCTGCTGAAAATGATTACTTTTTAACGCCGACTGCAAAGCTTGAGATTGCCCATCGTGTTGATCGAGAAAGGGTGGATGAGACCTTCGGTAATGCCCGAACAGTTCATAATATTGTGTTGGACGCGATTTTCAAAAAGGGTTCCAACTTGGATACAGATCCAGATATTTTAAAATACCTGCTCCTATCAGATGAGGATTTTAAAGAGGAAGAGCAAGAAAAGCTTGAATCACCACAGTTTAAACTTAACCGGCTTGTTGGATTAGGCACCTTAAAGGAAGAATTGCAATCCTTAATATCTTTTGTGAAGATGCAGCAATTTAGAAGAAATCAAGGCCTTTCCGCTGTGCCGATCCAGCTTCATTCTGTGTTTACCGGGAATCCTGGAACCGGAAAAACAACGGTAGCGAAAATTTATGCGGAATTTTTGAAGGAGTGCGGTATTTTAAAAAGAGGTCATTTGGTCATCACCAGTCGGGCTGATTTAGTGGCTAATTACGTTGGGCAGACAGCCGGTAAAACAAAGAAAAAAATACGTGAAGCCCTGGGTGGAGTGTTGTTTATTGATGAGGCTTATTCTTTGCTTAGTCAAACCTCTGGTGATTTTGGCAAAGAGGCCATTGATACCCTTGTCGATGAAATGACGAAGCAGAATGAGAACCTCGTGGTGATATTGGCAGGCTATCCTAATGAAATGGATAAGCTGCTAGAAAGTAATCCGGGGCTCAGGTCCAGATTTAAAAAGTTCTTTTTCTTTCCTGATTATACACCGGAAGAATTGCTGGAAATAATGGAATCGTATGCAGCAAGTTACCAATACCGGTTTACCGAAGATGCGCTGAACCTTCTAGTGCAAGAAATAGAGAACAATCGTTATAAAGGAAATGGCCGTTTTGCCACTAATTTGGTGGATGAAATTATCTTAACCCAAGCTACTCGATTAATGGGAGATGAGGCAGAGGGGACATTATTGGAAAAGGCCGGCATTTTGGAATCAATAGATGTTGATAAAGCCTTTAGGAAAATGTGAAAGGAACGTTAATAATGGAAAATCATTTTATTTCTACAAGAGAAATTCAACTTTACTACGCGGATACGGATATGATGGGTGTGATTTATCATGCCAATTATTTAAAGTTTTTTGAGCTGGGTCGGACAGGCTTAATTGAAGATATAGGTTACAGTTATGTGGCGATGGAGGAATCCGGTTATTTTGCTCCTGTTTACGATGTTCAAGTAACTTATAAGAAGCCATTGCGTTATGGGGACAAAGCATTTGTAAAAACATGGGTTGCATACAATGATGGTATTAAAACGATTTATGCTTATATGGTCGTAAATGGGGCAGATGAGGTATGTGCAGAGGGAACGACCACACATATCATCGTGAAAAAGGAAAACTTTAAACCGGCGGCATTTAAAAAAGCGTTTCCAGAGTGGTACCTCAAATATGAGGATATTAAAAAGAAGTAATCTTTAGGCTTCGAGGTGAATAGATTGGCGTTTGGGATTAAAAGACGTGAATTGCTAGATTGGAAGCGAAAAATAGATGAAGGTGAAATCGCCTTTTTGACACACTATTGGCTGGACGACCGATTTCCAGGCTATAAGACCGTTACGAAAGTAGGTTCCCATGATTTTGATAAGTTGGCTGAATGGGGCAGGAAGTATGGCTTGAAAAAAGAATGGATTCATCATCGCAAGGATGGATATTCTCATTTTGATTTAATTGGTGCGAGACAGAAGGAAATTCTAAAGCAAGAGGGTCTGTTAGAGCACATATGGGAATAAGAGCAATTTTTAAAAGGTGTGTGAAAGTATGTTTAAAATGACGGAAAGTGCTTATCGGGTATTGCAGAGTACCATTACCAAAGAAAAAAAGACCGATGATGAGCAATTGTTTTTGCGGCTAAGTATGGGAGTTGGCTGAGGGGGGCCAAAAATGAATCTGTCTCTGGAAGAGCGGAAAATACAGGGCGACCTCACCTTTGAATTCGATGACGTGTGTGTCATTATTCACGAACGGGATTTTGTCTACTTTGACCATACAAAACTGGATTACGTCCAAGATGTAATGGGAAAATGGAAGTTCCAATTGATTAAACTATAAGACATCACATAAAAAAGCAGAGCCACGCCGGCTCTGCTATTCTTCTATTGCATCAAAAAATTCAATTAAGTCATCAAAATTTCTCGTTATTATAACGGGTGTACTATCTACAAGGTCATCGCAATAAAACTCTACGATAAATTCGTTTACATCTGTAGTATCGGAGACATCAGAGGAAAATAGATATTCCTGTTTTACCTTAAACATACGTACCCCTCCAGGAGAAATTCATATTCTTACCTTAATTTTACTGTAAATATGTACTCCTTAGCTTTCGGGGTTATGAACTTTTCATGAAAAAATGGCTATAACCTTATAGCCATTTAATTTTTGGTTCCGTCTTATTCATAATTCGTTTAATATTTGCTCTATGCCGATAAATGACAAATGAAGAAAGAAGGCTTATCACAATTAATAGTGGTATATCCCACGTTTTAACTAGGCCCATAATAATGACATAAAGAATAGCAATAACACCGGCAATCATTGACGAAAGGGATACATATTTCGTTATATAAAGGCTGATAAAAAAACCTATAAGTATGGTAACGAAAAGAACGGGTGCACAGAATAATATAACTCCTCCAGAAGTTGCCACCGCTTTTCCACCGCGAAATCCGGCAAATATCGGATATGTATGACCAAGTACAGCTATTACTCCAGGGATCAATGGATTGATTTCCAAAGGATTAAGTACCAAAGAAAAAAGTGCTGGTAAAGATGCTGCTAAAGTCCCTTTCAGAATATCAGCTAACGTAACCGCTAATCCCGCTTTTACCCCTAGTGTTCGGAATGTATTGGTTCCTCCTAAATTTCCGCTCCCGTGCTGACGTATATCCGTCTGATAAAATACCTTCCCGACAATTAACCCGGATGGTATGGAGCCTAGTAAATAGGCAAGTATCATTACAAAAATCAGTTGAACCATTCAAAAATTCTCCTTCAAATAAAAATCATGTCCCTTTATTTTATCACGTATATGTAAAAAAACACTATAGACACTTTTCGAAACCATCGTAATTATTTATTGTTCTTATAAAAAGCTCTGTTGAACTTGTAAGTTGATTTCCACTCCAGGCACTTCGCTTTCCGTGGGCGTTTCGGCGAGCCTCCTCGGCGCTTACGCCTGCGGGGTCTCTCCAGAACCGTATTCCCACAGGACATTGATTTTCTTCCTAGAATTTGCCCACGCACGAAGGAAATGCGTTAGCATTTTCGAGGAGTCTTCGTGCCTTCCGCTCCAATCAACAGGGTTTAAAATCAACAGTATTCTTTAACATAGCTTTTGAATAAGAAAAATATCTTTCTAAAATTTGCTTCATCCCTTAGGATAATATGTGGGGAGGAACGTTTATGACACAAGTAGTTTACAGACGAAAGCATCATCCACGAAAAACTTGGGTAGTGGGCGGATTGATTGGAGGGTTATTGCTTATTATTTCTGCCATTACTCTATTATTATATCCGTTTGCGTCGAAAGAGAAAGTGGCCTTTTTTCAAGGGAATCATCCCATTTTGTTCAATGGAAGGCAAGCAGGAAATGCAATAATAGATGGAGACAAGGTTTATGTCTCTTTAGCTTTTTTACAAAAAAATATCGATAGCCATATTCGGCTGGATGAAAAGTCAAACTCTATCATCATCACCACTAAGGATAAAGTTGTCCAAATGCCTAGTGATTCATTAACCTATTTTATAAATGATCAACCAGTATCTTTACCCTTTTCACCAATCAAGAACTCGGACAGTAAGCTTTATATTGCAGTTGAACCGCTTCTTTCTTTTTATCCGATTCAATATAAAATACTGTCAGATCGCAATGCCATTTGGATTCTACAGAATGGAGACAAATATAGTGATGGCATAGTAAAAGATCAGGATATTAATCGTGAAAAGCTAAGACTAAGGACAGAACCAACACTCCGATCACCATATACTGCAGATGTATCGAAAAAAGAAGCAGTCTATATCGAAGGTGAAAAAGATCATTTCTATTTTGTACGGAAAAGGAATGGAATGAGTGGATACATTCAAAAAAATTATGTTAAACAGGGTAAGGTACATAAGATTACCATTACCAATGAGATAAGAAACTATCAACTTCCGAACATGAAGGGGCCCATTAATTTAACATGGGAGGCTGTTTATACCCGAAATCCGGATGTAGCTAAAATAACGGAAATGCCCGGTCTCAATGTGATTTCACCTACTTGGTTCTCTTTAGGTGGGGAAGATGGATCCATTCACAATTTGGCATCAATTGATTATAGTCATTGGGCGAAACAAAGAGGCTATCAGGTGTGGGGGCTTTTTTCCAATTCCTTTGATCCGGAACTGACTGGTAAAGTATTCAAAGACTTTGATACTAGGAAAAATATCATCAAGAGATTACTTCAATATAGCCAGATGTATCAGTTGCAGGGGATTAATTTCGATATTGAAAATGTAAATCCTGAAGACGGACCGCTTGTCACTCAATTTATCAGAGAAGCGGTTCCATATCTTCATGAAGCCGGCCTAGTTGTATCAATGGATGTTACGTTTTCTACAGGGAGTAGCTCGAACAATTGGTCTAGTTTTTATGAGCGTGCCAAGCTCTCAGATGTCGTTGACTATTTAGTTATTATGGCTTACGACGAGCATACAGCGGCAAATGGGCCAGGAAGTGTGGCCAGTTTGCCATGGGTAGAAAATAATTTGCGGAAATTATTGCAGGAGGTTCCTGAGAAAAAATTAATCCTCGGAGTTCCATTATATGCAAGACTCTGGAAGGAACAAACGACCGCCAATGGCGGCACAGAATTAACTTCAAAGGCATTGACAATGGAACAGGTTAAAACGTGGCTTGCTGAAAAGGGAATCCACCCTGTATATGACGAGGAGACAGGGCAAAATTATGCGGAATATGTTGCTACCAATGAAAATGCAACCTATAAAATTTGGATTGAAGATGAGCTGTCCTTAAAAAAACGAATTGATTTGTCACTTAAATATAAATTGGCAGGGGTAGCTAGTTGGTCCCGATCCTTTGGAGACCCAACGGCCTGGACAGCTTTGGATATTAGTAAAATGGTTGTTCAAAAATAGTGTTTGTAGACCGGTAAAGTACCGGTCTATTTTCATTTGTAAACAATATTGGTCTAATTAAAGTCAAATTTATTACAAAAATATGGAGAATTTTCAAACCATTTGTAAACTGATTGAAAGCATTAGAGTGGACTCTTATAATGAGGTAAAATCCATATATGATACCAGATGAATAACGGCCTAGGAATGTTTGTAGGCCGGTTTTACTAGTATTCTTTTGTAGAAATGGGGTGATTAGATTGGCAACAAAGCATCAACGATATTGTCACAGATATCCAGATATTAAAGTTTTATATGTAGAGGATGAAAGGTATTTTAGGGAAAAACTTCTCCGGGTGCTTAAAAGGCGTTTTTCACAAATTTATGTGGCGGAAGACGGTACGGAGGGATTTGATTTATTTCAAAAATATCACCCAGATTTAATTATTGCAGATATTAAGATGAACCCAATCGGCGGGCTTGAAATGATCAAAAAAATTCGACAGTTAGACGATCAAGTGCAGATTATTGTGACAACAGCTCAAGATGATAATGATTGTTTTATTCAGTCCATTGAACATAAAGTCAATCATTTTATCTTAAAACCGATTAATTTAGAGCTTTTTTTACAAGGTGTCCAAAAAGCAGTTAGTGCTATTCAGCTTAATAAGAAAAGTGCAATGATTGATCCATTAACACGAACGTATAATCGTCAGAAATTTATGGAAATTATTGAAAATGAGATCAACAGGGCGGAAAGATATGATCATTTTTTTTCTATCATCCTCATAGGCATCGAAGAAGAAAAAGAAGCAAACAATACAGTGTATCAGCATGTTGAAAATGAGGTTTTTACAACTGTTTCCACCATCATTCAACAACGAATTCGAGAAAGTGATATTCTCGCTAGATGGGAAGAGGATAAATTTATCCTGCTTACCCCAGAAACAAATTCGCAAGGCGCCGTTGCGTTAGCCGAATCAATACGTTTGATTATTGAAGAATACCCTTTTAAAAACATTGGAAAGATTTTCTGCAAGGTTGGAGCAGTAGAATTTTCCAAAGGAATATCAAAATTGGAATTGCTCCTTCTCGCAGAGGAGTCGCTTACCCAATTTAAAAAGGATGGGAGAAATCAGACATCATTACATGCTAAGGAACTTTAAGAAGGTGACATCATGATCTATCTTGCAATTTCCCTCTCCCTCTTAATTGGTTTTGGCTTATCCCAGGTCATATTCAGGGGAAGTGGATTTATGAAGAAATTAAACGAAAGTGAAAAAAAATATCGGGAACTGTCAGAAAAATATGAAATGGAGATTCACAATTTAGAAAACAGAATCCAAGAAGAGGTCGCCAAAAATCGGGAAAAGGATCATATCTTACTCCATCATTCTAAGCTTGCGGCAATGGGTGAAATGATTGCCAGTATCGGACACCAATGGAGACAGCCTCTAAATAGTTTGTCATTACTGGTTCAAGACGTAAGAGAAGCATTGGAATTTGATGAGGTTGATCATCATTATATCGATCAATTTACCAGAGAGAGCATGATTCAAATTAATCTATTGTCGAGAACACTCCATGATTTCCGGAAATTTTATAAAATGAGCAATGAAAAAAGTGCTTTTTCAGTAGCTGAAAGCATTGAGGATGCGCTTGCTATTTTCTCTTTAAATCTAAAAAAACACGGGATTCAAGTCAAATTTGAATATCGAGGACAGCAAACCGCCTTTGGTTATCCAAATGAATTTAGTCAGGTCGTACTCAATATATTAACCAATGCACGAGATGCATTTGTTGAAAAAGATATCCAAGAACGGATTCTTTACATTACGATCCATGAATCAAATGAGTTTGTCATGGCTGAGTTCAGAGATAATGCGGGTGGAATTAAGCCAGAGGTAATTGATAAGGTATTCGATCCATATTTTACAACGAAAATGCATGGAACGGGCCTTGGTCTTTATATGACCAAGATTATCTTAGAAAGTATGGATGGGACTGTAACAATGGAAAATATCGGTGACGGCACCTGTTTATGTCTTTCTGTCCCAAAGGTTCATTCCGCCGTTAAACGAGAATTGATTTCTGTATGAATAAACGCTTCCGTAATGTCCGGAAGCGTTTTAATATATATTTTTTTCGGAAACAGGTAAAATATAGGTAATGTGATGATTAGGAGTGAATAATATGGCAGTTGAAAATCCAAGTTTAGAAGAAATTGGCGCGATTTTAAAAAAAGCAAAACGTATCGCTGTGGTTGGGTTAAGCAATAACCCTGATCGCACCTCCTATCAGGTTTCTAAAGTGATGCAACAAGCCGGTTATGAAATTATCCCGGTAAACCCTACAATCGATGAAGCGCTTGGGGTGAAGGCTGTACCAACATTAAAAGATATTGAAGGGCGTATTGATATAGTCAATGTATTCCGCCGCTCCGAACAATTGATGGATGTTGCGCAAGAATTCGTTGAAATCGATGCGGATGTCTTTTGGGCCCAACAAGGACTCGTCAACGAAGATGCTTACCACTTTTTGAAAGAAAAAGACTATACGGTCATTATGGACCGGTGCATTAAAGTCATGCATGCATTAACAAAATAAAATATGAATGAAAAGCTGCTAAAAACTGGCAGCTTTTTTTGTTTTTCTCCATAAATCCTTGCCCATTGTATGACAAAGTAATGATGTTTTAAAAATACTTGTTTGCCAAATCGAAATAAATCGCTAAAATAAAGCATAGACGCTCAAAGAAAATATGGTAAAATCAAGTAACGAACATCCGTTCTAATGTTTTTTAAATTCATGATACAATATTTTAGATAATTAAATTTGGTTATAATCGAAATTAGAAGGTTTGTTCTTTTGGCAAGGTATGAAAGGGGAATGTAAGTGGCAAGAAATCAGCAAGCTTTTGAATATAATGATGATGCCATACAGGTACTAGAAGGTTTGGAGGCTGTCAGAAAGCGCCCAGGTATGTATATCGGCAGTACTGACACACGTGGTCTCCACCATTTAGTTTATGAAATTGTGGATAATGCCGTCGATGAAGCATTAGCTGGCTTTGGCGAGCAAATCATTGTAAAAATACACAAAGATAATTCTATAAGTGTTGTCGATAAAGGGCGAGGTATGCCTACTGGCATGCATAAAATGGGTAAACCCACACCAGAGGTAATTTTAACGGTGCTGCATGCAGGCGGTAAATTTGGTCAAGGCGGATACAAGACAAGCGGCGGTCTTCACGGTGTTGGTGCGTCAGTCGTAAACGCCTTATCAGAATGGTTAACGGTTACAATTAAACGAGATGGATTTGTATATCAACAACGGTTTGAGCATGGTGGCACACCTGTCACGACTCTTGAAAAAACAGGAAAAACCAACCAAACTGGAACAACTATTCACTTTAAGCCTGATCCAACCATTTTTTCCACCACTACCTATAATTTTGAAACATTAGGTGAGCGCCTAAGAGAATCTGCCTTTTTGCTAAAGGGTTTAAAAATAGATCTCATAGACGAACGAAATGATTTCCATGATGTATATCATTATGAAAACGGAATTGAGGCATTCGTTACGTATCTGAACGAAGAGAAGGATTCACTTCATCCGGTTTTTAGTTTTGAAGGGGTTCAAAATGGAATTGAAGTGGATTTTGCCTTTCAATTCAATGACGGATATTCCGAAAATGTGCTGTCATTCGTCAATAACGTTCGTACAAAAGATGGCGGCACCCATGAGGTCGGGGCCAAAACAGCCATGACTAGAGTGTTCAATGATTATGCCCGAAAAGTGGGTTTACTGAAAGAAAAGGATAAGAATCTTGATGGTTCCGATATTCGTGAAGGATTATCTGCCATTGTTTCCGTGCGCATTCCTGAGGAACTGCTGCAATTTGAAGGACAAACAAAAGGCAAGTTAGGCACTAGCGAGGCACGTTCCGCAGTTGATGCCGTTGTGTCAGAGCAATTGTCCTACATTCTAGAGGAAAATCCTGATATTAGCTCCCTGCTCGTTAAAAAATCAATTAAAGCGTACCAAGCAAGAGAAGCTGCCCGTAAGGCAAGAGATGAAGCGAGAAGCGGTAAAAAGCGCAAACGCTCCGAAACGGTCCTTTCTGGTAAATTAACACCGGCTCAATCCAGAAACCCACAAAAAAATGAGCTTTATTTGGTTGAGGGTGACTCTGCAGGAGGTTCAGCTAAACAAGGCCGTGACCGACGTTTTCAAGCCGTTCTGCCTTTAAGGGGTAAGGTAATAAACACTGAAAAAGCAAAGCTATCGGATATTTTTAAAAATGAAGAGATTAATACCATTATCTATGCAATTGGCGGTGGTGTAGGCTCTGACTTTAATGTAGAGGATATCAATTACGATAAGATAATTATCATGACTGATGCTGATACGGATGGTGCCCATATCCAAGTTCTATTACTAACATTCTTTTATCGATATATGAAGCCGTTGGTTGAAGCGGGTAAGGTCTTTATTGCCCTTCCACCACTTTATAAAGTTAGTAAAGGTACTGGAAAAAAGGAAATTATCGAGTATGCATGGAATGAGGATGAACTTCAAGTTGCAATGAAAAAGGTTGGTAAGGGCTATATTATCCAACGCTATAAAGGACTTGGAGAGATGAATGCTGATCAACTTTGGGAAACAACGATGGATCCGGAGACACGGACTTTAATCCGTGTGAAAATCGATGACGCTGCCAGAGCGGAGCGACGTGTGACCACATTAATGGGTGACAAAGTAGAACCACGTCGTAAATGGATTGAAAGTAATGTCGCTTTTGGCTTGGAAGAAGATGATTCGATTCTAGAAAATGAAAATATTTCAATCACAGGGGAGGTTTCTGAAGGATGAGTACGAATGAAAAATTTCGGGACTTACCTCTGGAGGATGTCATAGGGGATCGGTTTGGCCGATACAGTAAATATATCATTCAAGAACGAGCCTTGCCTGATGCTAGGGATGGCTTAAAGCCTGTACAGCGTAGAATATTATATGCCATGCATGTGGAAGGAAATACCCATGAAAAAGGGTTTCGTAAGGCTGCCAAAACAGTTGGTAACGTAATCGGTAATTACCACCCTCATGGTGATTCCTCCGTATATGAGGCTATGGTAAGGATGAGTCAGGATTGGAAGGTTCGAAATGTTCTCGTGGAAATGCACGGGAATAATGGTAGTGTAGACGGTGACCCACCTGCAGCGATGCGTTATACTGAGGCCCGACTCTCTGCGATTGCAGCTGAGTTGATGCGGGATATTGAAAAACAAACGGTGGATTTTATTCCGAACTTTGATGATACATCTTCTGAACCAACTGTATTACCAGCCATGTTCCCCAATTTGCTTGTTAACGGTTCTACAGGGATTTCTGCGGGTTATGCGACTGATATCCCTCCACACCACCTTGGTGAAGTAATAGATGGTGTCATTATGAAAATGGAAAACCCTCAAGCAACCGTTGATGATTTAATGACGGTTATTAAAGGACCAGATTTTCCAACTGGTGGTATTATTCAAGGGCTTGAAGGGATTAAAAAAGCCTATCAAACCGGTAAAGGTAAAATTATTGTCCGTGGAAAAGCAGAAATTGAAACGGTACGTGGCGGCAAACAGCAAATTGTCATTACAGAGATCCCTTTTGAGATCAATAAAGCCAATCTCGTGAAAAAAATGGATGAGTTTCGCCTTGACCGTAAAGTCGAAGGAATTTCCGAGGTTCGCGATGAAACAGACCGTACCGGACTTCGCATAGTGATCGAACTTAAAAAAGACGCCGATGCTGAAGGTGTACTAACCTATTTATATAAAAATAGTGATTTACAAATTACCTATAATTTCAATATGGTCGCTATTCATCAAAAACGACCGAAGTTAATGGGACTCTCTGATATGTTAGATGCGTATATCAGCCATCAAAAAGAGGTAGTAACGAGAAGAACTCAGTTTGATCTACGCAAAGCGAAGGAACGCCAGCACATTGTTGAAGGCTTAATCAAAGCTTTGTCAATCCTCGATGAAGTAATAGCGGCTATCCGCGCTTCTAAAGATAAACGTGATGCAAAGGATAATCTAATCTCAAAATTTTGGTTTACCGAGCTGCAATCGGAAGCCATCGTTTCATTGCAGTTATACCGATTAACGAATACAGATATTACAGCATTAAGAAATGAAGCTGAAGAATTAGCTAACAAGATTGCCGAGCTAACCAGCATTTTGGAAAGTGAGAAAAAGCTTTATTCAGTGATTAAAAAAGAATTAAGAGACGTTAAAAAACGCTTTGCAGACGAGCGTCGTTCCAAGATTGAGGCCGAAATTGAAGAACTAAAAATTAACCTTGAAGTCCTTGTGGCAAGTGAAGATGTTATTGTTACAGTGACGAAGCATGGCTATGTCAAACGGACAAGCCAACGCTCCTTTGCTGCCTCAAACGGACAAGATTTTGCAATGAAGGAATCCGATCGACTTCTAGCACAGTTAGATGTGAATACCCAGGATGTTGTGCTGTTGTTTACGAACAAAGGAAATTACTTATATTGCCCTGTCCACGAACTTCCGGATATTCGTTGGAAAGACCTTGGACAGCATATTGCGAACATTATTCCAATTGATCGCGATGAGGAAATTGTCCAAGCTATTCCAATAAAAGATTTTGAATCTGATGCCTACCTAGTGTTTGTCACTAAAAATGGCATGGTTAAGAAAACGGAGCTTAAGCAATATAAAGCTCAAAGGTACTCTAAGCCTCTTGTCGGAATTAATGTGAAAGACGATGATCAGGTCATTGACGTTCATTTGACTGATGGAACAAAAGATCTGTTCTTAGTTACCCATCTAGGCTATGCTCTCTGGTTTGCTGAGGAAGAAATCAGTATCGTTGGTGTCCGGACTGCGGGTGTGAAAGGAATCAACTTAAAGGATGATGATTATGTTGTTAGCGGTCAACTCCTTTCTACTAATCCAACTGGTTCAGTAGTGATTGCCACACAACGTGGTTCTGTGAAACGGATGAAACTCAGTGAATTTGAAAGAGCAACACGTGCTAAGCGAGGCGTTGTCATTCTTCGCGAACTAAAAGCAAATCCGCACCGAATTATGGGATTTGTCATTGCTAATGATCAAGATGCATTATTTATCCAAACAGAAAAAGGCTCAATCGAGACTCTAAAGGCAGGAGATATTCGCTTTAGTGACCGCTATTCCAATGGCTCTTTCATTCTTGATGAAGGTGAAAACGGAAAAGTCTCTACTGTATGGAAAGTGGAGTCGACGATTCCGACTACTGAATAAACAAAAAAAGACTCTCCATAATTTTGGGAGTCTTTTTTCATCTTTTCCCGCAAATTTGGTTATACTACCAAATACTAGAAGTGGGGAGGGAATCAGAATGAAAAAGGAATATGGGCTAGCATTAGTTGCCTTATTTATTTTTTCGCTAACAGCAATTACAGGGGTCAATGCGATTGAGGAAGGTTCTAAATCAATTACGATTACCAAGAAAACGGCGGATGTCACAGGGGATGGGCAAAATGAAATAGTTATGCTAAAAGGGTTCCCTTACCATGGTGAAGAGGGTTACTTAAAGAAAATAGAGCTTGTAGTTATGGCGACAAACAGTAAGAAATATAATTTCCCATTAGAGAGTGGTTCAAAAGCGGCTTTGCAGTTAATCGATTTAAACCATGACGGTATAAAAGACTTATTTGCAACAGTAGAGACGGGTGGTAGTGGCGGTATCTCCCTTCATTATCTATATACACTGAAGGATTTTCATAAGACCGACCTAAAAGTACCCGAACCACTAGAATTGGAAACGAAATTTATGAATGACTATAGAGCTGAGATGAAAATTTTAGCAACTGGTAAAACATATTTGTTTGATTTAAAGGATCGAAAAAAATATTACAAAAAATTGGGCCTTTACTATAATGGAAACATAAATGAACCGACTGAATTACATGTAAATCCCTTTAACAGTCTTATTCCCATCATTTTATCGGATGGCACTACAGGATTAAAAGGGATGCAAAGAGTTACAGGCATTGCCAATGCTGATACGATTGCTTATGTAGAATCAACTTGGCGTTATAGTAACAACCAGTGGAATTTACTAAAAGTGAATGTGAATAAAGCTAAAAACTAGGAGACTGCTTCCTAGTTTTTTCATTTTGATTTGACGTTGGTTATATGGAGGAATATAATTAGGTATGCAAATTAATAAGCAACCTAATAATTTAGTAGGTAAACAAAGTGGAGGTAGTAGAATTGGCAGATATGGAGAGCGCCACGGCCCAAAAATTACTAAAAGCATTTATGCACTTTAGAAAAACGGGTTGGCACGAGAAAAAAATCAATGGCTTTAACCCAAGTGAATTCAAAGTGTTGGCCACGATTTATCAAGAAGCAAATGAAAAAAACACCGAGGTGAAAGTTTCAGAAATTAGTCAAATATTAAAAGTCACCCCGCCTACTGTAACGCAGATGATTAATGGTCTTGAAAAATCCGGGTTGGTAGAACGGAAGGTAGATCCGGATGACCGTCGGGCTGTTAAAATCAAACTTACCGCGGAAGGGTTAGAAGCTGTGATAAAGGCAAGGAAGACTTTTGTAGAAAATTTTAAAGGGTTAATTGATTACTTGGGAGAAGAAGACAGTGATCAATTAGCAGAATTACTACTAAAAGTTCATCAATATTTTGATGGTTTAAACCGCTAAGTGGATGGGAGATGAATTACGTTGTTAAAACTGACTAGATTTCTTAAACCCTTCCAAATGCCGATTATTCTTGTTTTGATCCTCGTCTTAGCTCAATCCCTTTCAGAGCTTTATTTGCCAACTTTAATGGCAGATATCGTAGATAAGGGTGTTGTAACAGGAGATACTCATTATATTTGGAAAATTGGCGGGATCATGCTGTTGGTTGCGGCAGGTGGAATGATCTGTTCCATTATTGCAAGCTTCTACTCTTCAAAGGCAGCATCTGGGTTTGGTAAATTACTAAGAAGCAAACTTTTTAGTCATGCGAGCAATTTTTCGTTACATGAATTTGATCAACTAGGGACCGCGTCCCTTATTACAAGGACCACTAATGATATTACACAGGTACAGCAGGTACTGATTATGATGCTTCGAATGATGGCCATGGCTCCGATGATGTGTATTGGCGGTATTATTATGGCCCTTTCCAAGGACGCAAAATTAACCTTGGTTTTAGCTGTCTCCATTCCTGTTTTGATCATAACCATTGTCATTGTGGCTCGAATGGGAATCCCATTGTTCAAGGCCATGCAGGTAAAACTCGATAAATTAAATCGTGTTCTGCGAGAAAACTTAACAGGAATTCGTGTGATTCGCTCTTTCAATCGAGTGAATCATGAGAAGAAACGCTTTGATGCTGCAAACTGGGATTTAACCCAAACGGCAATTAAAGTCAATAAATTAATGGCCATTATGATGCCTATTATGATGATTGTCCTTAACCTTACCACTGTAGCAATCATATGGTTTGGCGGGATCCGAATAGACAATGGGCATATGGAAGTTGGCGACATGATGGCCTTTATTCAGTATGCGATGCAAATTATGTTTTCCTTTGTCATGCTATCGATGATGTTTGTCATGATTCCAAGAGCCTCCGTATCGGCTGTTCGTATAAATGAAGTCTTTGAAACAATTGCCGATATTCAGGACCCAAATGCCCCTTCCCCAGTTACTGGGCAAAAAGGGTATGTTGAATTTCAAAACGTTACTTTTAGCTATCCTGGGGCTGAGATGCCTGCAATATCCAATATCTCTTTTACGATGAATCCTGGTGAAGTAACGGCCATTATTGGCGGCACCGGTTCGGGTAAATCGACGCTCATCAATTTAATTCCGAGATTCTATGATGTTGACAGTGGGAAAGTACTGATTGATGGTGTCGATGTTAGGGAAATGTCACAGGAGAGTCTGCGATCAAAAATTGGTTTTGTACCACAACAAGCTGTTCTATTTACTGGAACCATCACTGAGAATATTCGTTATGGCAAGGAAAATGCAACAGATGCTGATGTGGAGCATGCGGCTAAAATTGCTCAAGCAACCGAGTTTATTTCTAACATGCCTGATGGCTTTAATACGTTGATTGCCCAAGGGGGAACAAATGTTTCAGGTGGTCAAAAACAGCGTTTATCTATTGCTCGGGCTCTCGTACGAAAACCAGAGATTTATATTTTTGATGATAGTTTTTCCGCACTCGATTTTAAGACTGATGCGAAATTGCGAGCGGCCTTGAAAGACGAAACCTCATTAGCAACCACCCTTATTGTAGCTCAGCGCGTAAGCACCATTATGGATGCTGATCAAATTATTGTTTTGGATAATGGTGAAGTTGCCGGGATCGGGAAGCATAAGGAATTAATGGAAACGAGTGGGGTTTACCGAGAAATTGTGATGTCGCAGCTGTCGGAGGAGGAAATCGCATGAGTAAGGAATCTAGACAACATGGACCAGGACCAGGCGGCGGCCCCAGACCAGGTGGTGGCTTCGGCCCTATGGGCATGGCAATGCCCCCTCAAAAAGCTAAAAATTTCAAAGGGACACTTAACCGTTTAATTGGTTATTTAAAACCGTATACATTACAGCTGTTTGCAGTACTGCTTACCGCAATCATCAGTACAGTGTTTTCAATTGTCAGCCCGAAAATTATGGGTAAGGCGACAACGAAATTGTTTGAAGGGTTAATGATGAAGTTCAAAGGCATTCCAGGTGCGAAAATTGACTTTGACTATATCGGTCAGATAATCATACTTCTGATTGGCCTGTATATAATCAGTGCGATTTTTTCTTACCTTCAGCAGTTTATCATGGCCGGAGTTGCCCAAAAAATGGTGTACCATCTACGTAAAGAGGTGGAGGAAAAACTGAATCGGCTGCCATTAAAATATTTTGACTCCCGTACCCATGGTGAAATTCTCAGCCGCGCGGTAAATGATGTTGATAATATCAGTACAACTTTGCAGCAAAGTTTAACTCAGCTAATTACCTCTGTCATTACTCTGATTGGGATCATTGTCATGATGCTCACTATTAGCCCGCTCATGACCCTAATTGTCATTGTAACTCTGCCTTTAAGTTTTATATCCATAACGAAAATAGCCAAGAAATCGCAAGGCTATTTTATGGGGCAGCAAAAAGCGCTGGGTGAACTAAATGGACACGTGGAAGAAATGTATACCGGACACAAGGTGATCAAGGTCTTTGGCCGTGAGAAACAGTCCATTGAAAAATTTGAGGAAAGTAATGAAGCACTTTACCAATCCGCCTGGAAGGCACAATTTATGGCAGGATTAATTATGCCATTAATGGGTTTTATCAATAATATCGGATATGTCCTGGTCAGCGTAGCGGGAGGTATATTGGTGACGAAAAAAACGATCGAAATTGGAGATGTCCAGGCATTTATCCAGTATGCCAGACAATTTAGTCAACCAATTACCCAGACTGCCAATATTGCCAACGTCATTCAATCAACCATTGCAAGTGCGGAACGTGTGTTTGAAATTTTAGATGAAACAGAGGAAATACCGGAAACTGTTAACGCGAAGGTTATTTCTGCTCCAAGAGGAGAAGTTTCCTTTGACCATGTTTCCTTTAGTTATAAAGAGGAGGAACCGCTCATTGAAGATATGAATATTGAGGTAAAACCTGGGCAAAGAGTGGCGATCGTTGGTCCTACAGGAGCTGGCAAAACCACCATGATTAATTTATTAATGCGGTTTTACGAAATTAACTCAGGTAAGATTTTGATCGATGGCATCGATACTCGTGATTTAAAAAGAGAAGACCTAAGAGGCTTGTTTGGGATGGTGCTTCAGGATACGTGGTTATTCAATAGTACGATTCGTGATAACATCGCCTATGGAAAAGAAGGAGCTAGCGAAGAAGAAATTATTTCTGCCGCAGAAGCTGCGAATGCGGACCACTTCATTCGCACGCTGCCAGACGGCTATGACACGGTCTTAAATGAAGAAGCTTCAAACATTTCCCAAGGTCAAAAGCAGTTATTGACAATCGCTCGGGCCATTCTAGCCAATCCATCCATTTTAATTCTTGATGAAGCGACCAGCAGCGTTGATACCAGGACAGAAGTTCAAATTCAAAAAGCAATGGATCGGTTAATGAATGACCGTACCAGCTTCGTCATTGCCCATCGATTATCGACGATTCGTGATGCCGATCTCATCCTCGTTATGAATCACGGACGAGTGATTGAAAAAGGTACCCATGAGGAATTACTGGCTATGGATGGTTTTTATGCCGATTTATATAATAGTCAGTTTACTGGAAAACAAATTAAAAATGCCGGTTAATAATTCAAGATAAACGAAAAGGTTTCACTTTAAAAGTAGTAATCGTAAGCGCATTGGAATTCTCTTTTGGATTCTAATGCGTTTTTTTATTGAGTAGTATGTGTGATAGACAATACTTGATTTGGGGGATGGGAAAATGTCCTTCATAAGGTGGATGAAAGACAAAACCAGGCGAGGCGCAAAGAAAAATGGTTTTCATCAAGGTGGTGAAAGACAAAATTAAGTGGAGTAACAAGAAAAATGTCTTTCATAAAAGTGTTGAAAGACAAAATTAAGTGGAGCAAAAAGAAAAATGGTTTTCATAAGGCGGATGAAAGACAAAACCAGGCGAGGCGCAAAGAAAAATGGTTTTCATAAGGTGGATGAAAGACAAAACTAGCCGGGACGCAAAGAAAAATGTCTTTCATCAAAGTGGTGAAAGACAAAACTAGCCGGGACGCAAAGAAAAATGTTCTTCATAAAGGTGATGAAAGACAAAATCAAGTGGAGCAATAATAAAAATGTCTTTCATCAAAGCGATGAAAGACAATATGTATAGGTAAAGTTGAGTTCTTATTAAAAATATACTTCTTCCCACTATAATTATATCATATAAAAAATGCACAATATAGACTTTTTGTTTTCAGCTACACCTGCTAAAATTCAATAGAACTTTAATGAGACTCGATAGTTAGGAGAGATCAAGTATGAATTCTTTGGTTCTCGGTTTTCAAGAAATGGAAACAACGCAGCTTTTCTTAGTGGGTGGAAAAGGAGTCAATTTAGGCGAATTATCAAAAATTCAAGGAATTCACGTACCCGAAGGATTTTGTGTTACAACCGTGGGATTTCAAAAAGCTATCGAACAAAACAAGATGATACGAGCGTTGTTGGATCAATTAACAAGGCTAAAAGTAGAGGATCGGGATCAAATTAGTGAAATCAGCAGTAAGATTCGACAAATCCTTTATGAAACAGAAATTCCTTCCGACGTTGTGAATGCAGTTACTCATTATCTCTCCGAATTTGGAGCTGAACATGCTTATGCTGTTCGTTCTAGTGCGACCACTGAAGATTTACCTCATGCCTCGTTTGCAGGTCAACATGACACTTATTTAAATATTATCGGAAAAGAAGCCATCTTGCAGCATATCAAGAAATGTTGGGCATCCCTGTTTACTGATCGCGCGGTGATTTATCGAATTCAAAACGGATTTGACCATCTTACTGTTTCTTTATGCGTGATCATTCAAAGGATGGTATTCCCACAAGCTTCAGGGATTTTATTTACTGCTGATCCGATTACTTCTAACAGAAAGCTGCTGTCAATCGATGCGAGTTTTGGACTTGGTGAAGCGCTAGTTTCTGGCTTGGTCTCTGCGGATTGTTATAAAGTAAAGGATGGAGAAATCATCGATAAGATGATAGCCACCAAAAAGTTAGCGATCTATGGACGTAAAGAAGGCGGAACAGAGACCGTACAGATCAAACATGACCAGCAAAATACTCAAACCCTTAGGGATCAACAAATTTTACAACTAGCACAAATAGGAAGAATGATCGAAGCCTATTTCGGCAGTCCGCAAGATATCGAATGGTGTTTGGTTGATGATACTTTTTATATTGTCCAGAATCGTCCAATCACTACGATTTTCCCGATCCCAGAAGCGAGTGATCAAGAAAATCACGTCTATGTATCTGTCGGTCATCAACAGATGATGACCGATACTATGAAACCACTGGGATTGTCTTTTTACCTTTTAATAACACCTGCGCCTATGCGTAAAGCAGGCGGAAGGTTGTTTGTGGATGTCACACGTATGCTGGCTTCACAGGATAGCAGAAACATGTTTTTAAAAAACATGGAGCAACACGATCCGCTCATGAAAGACGCACTTATGACTGTCCTAGATCGAAGAGATTTTATAAAAATGATACCAAATGATCAAAAACAAAAAGCACCGATTCACAGCGAAAACAATTCTGATATGCTGGAAGGAATCGAAAACAATCCGGCCATTGTTGTTGAGTTGATTAAATGTAATCAAACCTCCATAGAAGAGTTAAAACAAAACATCCAAACAAAATCAGGATTGAATTTAATTGATTTTATCTTAGAAGATATCAAGGAATTAAAGAAGATCTTATTTAACCCACAGAGTACGCGTGTATTTATGTCAGCTATGAAGGCTTCAGCTTGGATCAATGAAAACATAAATAAGTGGTTAGGTGAAAAAAACGTAGCAGACACGCTTTCTCAATCTGTACCAAACAATATTACTTCGGAAATGGGTCTAGCGCTATTGGATGTCGCAGATGTGATTCGACCTTATCCGGAAGTAATTGATTATTTACATCATGTAAAAGATGAACACTTTTTAGATGAACTGGTTGGGTTTGAAGGTGGACAAAAAACCCGAGACGCCATCTATGCTTATCTTAACAAATTCGGAATGCGTTGTAGTGGAGAAATCGATCTTACAAAAACTCGTTGGAGCGAAAAACCTTCTACACTTGTCCCTATGATTCTGGGTAACATAAAAAACTTTGAGCCCAATGCTAGCAAACGGAAATTTGAGCAAGGACTAAAGGAAGCTTTGGAGAAAGAACAAGAGATTATAGAACGATTGAAGCAATTACCGGATGGTGAGCAAAAGGCAAAAGAAACAAAACGCATGATTGATCTAGTCAGGAATTTCATCGGATACCGGGAATATCCAAAATACGGCATGATTAGTCGTTTCTTCGTTTACAAGCAGGCATTACTGAAAGAAGCCGAACAACTCGTACAAGCGGGCGTTATTCATGAGATAGAAGATATATACTATCTCACCTTTGAAGAACTTCACGAATTCATCCGTACAAATAAACTGGATTATCAGGTAATCGGAAATCGCAAAGATGAGTACAAGTTATATGATAAGCTAACTCCACCACGTGTGATCACGTCTGATGGTGAAACACCTTCAGGTAAGTACAAGAGAGAAAATCTCCCAGCCGAAGCTATCGTTGGTCTACCGGTTTCTTCTGGAGTGATTGAGGGAAGAGCACGTGTCATCCTGAACATGGAAGATGCTGATTTAGAAGATGGAGATATCTTAATTACCACCTTTACTGACCCTAGCTGGACACCATTGTTTGTATCTATAAAAGGTCTAGTTACCGAAGTTGGCGGATTAATGACTCATGGAGCAGTGATTGCACGCGAATACGGCTTACCCGCAGTTGTGGGAGTGGAAAATGCCACCAAACTGATAAAAGATGGGCAACGAATTCGGGTGCATGGAACTGAAGGGTATATCACCAAATTGTAAAATTTAGTACCGCAATACAATTTCAAATACTCTTCCGAAAAATCTGGCTAATCTTAAAATACGAGCGGGTGCAATAATGAAAAGGCAGCGGAGTATCCGTTGCCTTTTTCCAGTCATGACTAATTTAATTAAATAAAACTTGTTCAACAATAGGTAGGTTTAAGAAGGTATAATTAATTTTGATAACGAATTAGGATAAAAAGAACAAAAATGGGATTATAGAAGGCAAGGGGGGTACAAATGCTTCAGTTTAAAAATAAGTCTGATACTGTAATCATATTAATACACGAAATTTATGGGATTAACCAGCATATGCAAAGTTATTGTGAACTATTATCAAAACAGGGTTTTGATGTGATTTGTCCCAATTTATTAAAACAAGTATTACCTTTTGATTATTCTGAAGAGGAAGCAGCTTATCGTTATTTTAAGGAAAACATAGGATTCACTGAAGCTTTTCGTAAAATAAAAAATATCATAACAGATACAAAAAATGAGTATAAAAAATTATTTATTATTGGTTTTAGTGTTGGGGCAACTGTTGCTTGGTTGTGTAGTGAGGTAGAAGGTGTAGATGGAATAGTTGGATATTATGGATCGCGTATTAGGAATTATGTTGAATTAACGCCAGTCTGTCCTACAAAGCTTTTCTTTCCACAAGAAGAAGCAACATTTGATGTGGACGAGTTGATCTCAACTTTAGATAACAAAACAATAGAAATACATAAATTTAATGGAAAACACGGTTTTAGTGACCCTTACTCTATCAAATATAATGAAATATCAGCCCAAAAAGCATTTTGTGAAACAGTAGAATTTATTAATAATCATTAATCAAAACAATTAGGGACATGTAAGTCTCTCTTTGGCGTAACCTTGATGGAAATATATTTATACATAAAAGTATTAAAGCAGTGTATTTCACAAGTGAAATCGCACTGCTTTTCAATTTTTTGAGTAAATTCTGCTAGTAAAAGTAAAATATATATATTTTAAACTTCTTGTTTTAAATCATATTTTAATATTTTTTGTTTGCTGTAAACTTTTTCAAAAAGAATTCCAGTTAAATAGTAGAACACAAGGCCAAAACAGATGTGAATAAGTGTAAATCGAGGACCAAATGAAGTGAATTCATACACTAAAACAGGTAATTTCACCGTTGACCAAGCTCCTAAGAAAAACACCATGTACCGAACGCTTGCTCCTTTTTTCAATAAAAGAACAGCAATTGGGAATGCAATATAAAGGGGGCCAGCAGCTACTGTTGCTAATAATAAGGTTAAGAAGATTCCATATATACCGGATTTTTCACCCATATATCGAATCAATGTCTCTTTCTTTACCCACTGATCCAGTAACCCCACTAATAGAAATATTGGAGGAAGAAGTAATAGCATATCAAATATACTTTTTCCAGTTAATTGAACTGCTTTTATAGCAGTGGTTTGATTCACTAATGTGGTTACTAACAGTGCAAGTAATAAGATGAAAAAGAACCGATATCTTTTTAGCTTTTTCATGTCATGATCACCCCAATCATCCATGCGAAAAGAAGAGACATCACTATGGCCGATAAGTTTCGAGTATATGCAAAACTTCGTCCAAATGTTTTTTGTTCAATGGGTAAAGTTATAAAACCGACAGACATCAATGTCGACATTAATACAGCTACTTGTGGAAGGGCAGCACCATTTTGAACTAATGTATCCCCGAGAGGAAAGACAATAAAGCTTGGAACTAAAGCTATTGAGCCAATAATGGTGGAATAAATGATACCTAGTAAGCCTGAATTTTCACCGATTATGGAAGATATTAGGGAGGGTGTCAATATAGACAATGTTAGCCCAATAAATAGCATAATCGCTAAAATATCTGGCAAAACATTTCGAAACATTTTCCATGAACCTAAGATGGCTGTCTTTGTTTTATGTTTGTCTTTCATGAAGGAAATTCCCAGATAAATAGTGGCGATAGAATAAAGAATCATTCCACTAATCATTATTATTGGCCTTCAATTCTTTATATTTTTCTAGGAAAAAAGATAAATTTTTCATTTTTTCTTCAATATCAATTTGGAAATCTTCTAGTTTTCGTTTTCCAACGGCCGTAATTTTATACATCCTTATCGGTTTATCTCGATCAGATGTATTCAAATATGACTCAACAGCACTTTCTTCCTCCAATTTTTTAAGTGTGCGATATAATATGGCACTATCAATAGGATTAATGGGGAGCTCTTCCTCACATTTTTGCAGAAGTTTCCCACCGTAATTATCTCCCTCTGTTAAAAACAGCAATAGAAATGCACCTGTATGTCTCCCGGTATGTTTCATGAAATAAATGACCTCCTAGTTTAAAGTATTTAATTTTATAATAATGTACTGTTAATAACACTATACTGTTATGGACAGTATAGTGTCAAACTTTTTTTATGTCATTTATAAATTTGAAGAAATTGACTAAAAGGTATTTTTGATGACATGACAGTTATTGGTTTCCCGCGACATACAAAATGTTAATTATGTCGGAAATGTTACATCTAATGAGGTTTTATCGTTTTCTAAGCACCTTTTATTGAATTTCGGATTGTTATTGCGTTTAAATAAGGTATAGAAAAGCATTTAGATTTCTTTACACCGCACTACTTGTGAACAATTTCAATGCCAATGCACGATTTGAGAGGAGAATTCTGCATGAATGAAGTGACTACTTTTTTAAATGGCAAGATTTTTACTGCCAATCCTAAACAGCCATATGCAAGTGCCATGGTCGTACAGGGTGGGAAAATCAAATGGATTGGGGAATCAAATGAACTAGAAAAAATGGAGGGAAACTTGGTTGATCTTCATGGTCAAAGAGTATTGCCGGGCTTAATTGATGCTCATATGCATCCGCTGTTTTTGGCAGGAGCTGCTAATCAAATTGCCTGTACTCCACCTCTGGTCTATTCAATAGCTGATTTACAAGAGCAGATCCGTTTGGTCCGTGAATCTCACACGCGGGACAATTGGATTGAAGGTTGGGGATATGATGAAGGGAAGTTATTGGAGGGAAGAGCACCGAACCGTTGGGATTTGGACCAGGTCTCTCCAGACGTACCGGTAGTCATCACCAGGACTTGCACCCACATTATCTCGGTAAATAGCAAAGCATTAGAATTAGCAGGAATCACGAAGGATACGCCTGACCCACAAGGTGGAAAAATTGACCGTGATTTAAATGGTGAACCAACAGGAGTTTTACTTGAAAATGCTAAAGACCTTATCCTAAAAAAAATGCCGAAGAAAACAATAGAAGAAAATGCCGCCATGTTGGCTGAACTTAGTCCAGTATTATTATCACATGGCATTACAGGGATTACAGAATTGATGGGTTTAAGGGAACCCATTGATTATTTTGACATGTATCACTTGGCAAGTGAAAAAGGACTAAAACAACGTTCAGTTCTCTACTATATTTGGGATGAATTAAAAAATAATCCAATTATGAATAAAGAGAAACTCATTAGAGAAAACCAAATCCATATTGGCGGAGTAAAATTGTTTTCCGATGGGAGTGTATCGGGGCAAACAGCATGGGTGAATCCTCCCTTTTTAGGAGATGGAGGGAACTACGGCATTCAAACGACAACCAGTGAGGAACTATTAGCTGCGGCTGAAGCCGCAAAGCAACATGATATTCAGCTTGTTGTTCATGCGATGGGTGAACAGGCCATAGATTTGATCGTTGATACCTTCTATGGAACTGAAGGTTGGATCTCGGACGGACCATCTATTAGAATTGAACATGCAGCTATGCCTACAGCAAAAGCGATAAAACGGGCTTCAGAAAAAGGAATTGCTTTTGTTTCTCAACCCATCTTTATCTTTGCTGAAATTGAAAGTTATCTGAAAAACTTAGGGCATGAACGCACAAAACAAACTTATCCATTTAAATCCATGTTACAAGAAGGGATCAAGCTTGCTTTTTCTTCAGATGCACCGGCAACAGCCTGGGCGGATCCTGTTAATCCTTTTGTTGGCATGAAATCAGCTGTTACCCGCCATGCATATGATGGAACAGATACCGGACAAGATCAGAAACTAGACATCGAGACGGTTATTACGCTTTATACTCGTGAAGCACAGGAAATAACCCGGATTCCCTCTGTGGGACAGTTGGCAGAAGGATATTATGCGGATTTCATTATTCTAAATCAAGATATTTTCAACATTCCTTCCGAGAGAATTGACCAGATTAAGGTTTTACATACATATATAGGTGGGAATTTAGTGTATTCTTTGGATGAATATCTGGCTGCTAAGGGTTGATTATAAATTGGTTGAATTATCAATAAAATTAATTGTATGATGAAAGGTAGAGTAGGGGATTCGTTAGAAATAGAATCCCCTATTTTTTTGAGAACGGAGGGGCAATCATGGGTAAGACGATTTATACAAACGGAGTGTTTCATACGTTAGACTCGAAGCATCCATTAGTAGAAACCGTTGTTGTAGAGAATGGAAAAATTGTGGATCTAGGTTCCCATCAGGATATGGTTTTACAGTGGGGAAGGAGCCATTCTACTGTAATTGACCTACAAGGAAAAATGGTGACTCCAGGCTTAATTGACAGTCATCTGCATTTATCGGGTGTGGCCTTTCATTTTTTGGATTTAAACTTAACTGGTGTCAACTCAAAACGAGAGATGCTTGATCGGATAAAGGAACGAGCTAGAAACGTTAAGCCGGGACATTGGCTTGTTGGTATGGGATGGGATGAAAATCTGTTTGAAAGCGGGACCACTCCGACGATTGAAGAGTTAGATCAAGTGGCACCACATTGTCCCATCTATTTAAAACGTATTTGCCATCATGCCTTTTTAGTGAATAGCAAGGCTCTTGAAATAGCAAATTATCATCCTAACATTACAATACCTCAGGGTGGAAGCGTCGTTGTTGATTCTCTGACCCATCAACCTACTGGTCTGATTTTGGAATCTGCTTCCAAACTATTTACAGCACATATCCCAGAAAAGACTTATGAAGAATTGAAAGACGGCCTGGCGCAGGCAATGAAATTTGCAATAAAAAAAGGTTTAACTGGGGTACATACAAATGATCCTGCATATTTAGGAGGTTTTGATCAGACCTATCAAATGTATGATGAATTAATTAATGGTGAGGGGATCGGACTTCGTTGCAACCTTTTAATTGATTTTCCGTATCTGGAACGCTTAAAAGAGCGAAGAATGCGAGCGGGTTATGGAAATGAGAAATTACAAATTGGGGCCATTAAAATGTTTGCTGATGGTGCATTTGGGGGAAGAACGGCCCTGCTATCCTTGCCATATCAGGATGCTCCGACACAATGGGGAGAAGCCATGCATGATCAGGAGACACTGTATCAAATGGTGAAAAGTGTTCGAGAACACAATATGCCGATTGCGGTCCATACGATTGGCGATCAAGCTTTGGAAAACGTTTTAAATATCTTGGATCAATTTCCAGATGTGGAGCTTCGTGATCGTATCATCCATGTTTCACTGCTTAGAGCGGATTTAGTATCTCGATTAGCAAAACCGAGCAGAATTGCTGATATTCAGCCAAGATTTATTGTGGGTGACTACCCATGGATTCTGGATAGAATAGGGGAGGAGAGGGAGGAATTCCTCTATGCATGGAAAACATTACAAACTGCAGGTGTTTTATGCGCTGGTGGTTCAGATGCACCGGTTGAGCCAATCGATCCATTATTAGGCATTCATGCTGCTGGAACGAGAAGAGCGGCAGTTGATCAACATAACGGCTGGAACGAAAAAGAGAAATTATCGATGTACGATGCCGTTAAGCTATTTACATTAGGTGGAGCCTATGCGACCAATGAAGAACACGTGAAAGGGACGCTATCCAGAGGAAAATTCGCCGATATGACCGTGTTTTCAAAAAATCTGTTGAATTTGGAGGAACCGGATGAATTACTTCAAACCAATATTGAAATGACGATTATTGATGGAAAGATTCAGGAAGTGTAATTTTATTAAAAAATTTCTTCCGTCTCACTATCTTAAGTATACTAGCTTTTTGAGACAAAAGGAATTTTTGTTACTATAATTATATTATGTAAACTAAACAATAAACTGTCATTCAACAGGGGATGACAGTTTATTGTTTAAGTACCTCTAATCTGCTTGTTCTTTTGGCATATCCATCTTATCAACAGCCGTTTTTAGATCATCGTTCTTAATATGAGTATAAATCATCGTCGTTTGGATCGATGAATGGCCCAGCTGTCGCCTTAATTTCGGTACATCATTGATTTCAGCATGGTATCTAGTTGCAAATGAATGCCGCAATTTATGTACTGATAGTGATGGTTTACCGAATGCTGTTGCATATTTTTCAATCAGTTTTTCCACGGATCTCGCTGTAAGTCTGCGTGATTTTCCTTTTGGACCAATTGGTGCAGAAATAAATAATGCCTTATTCGATTTATCCACTTGGTATCTGGATGCTCTAATGGTTAAATAATCTTGCAAATCAGCCATCGCAATTTGGCTAAAAAACACATATTGTTCTTTATTTCCCTTACGGATAACCCGAACACAATACTTGCTAAAATCAATATCATCTAGATCGATGCCAATGAGTTCAGATAAACGCAATCCAGAACCTAAAATAAGAGAAACAATTGCCGTATCACGTTCTTTGTTTAATTGATGAAAGTTATATAGCTTTTTATTTTCTTTATGTAATTCACCATAATCATTGGCTACAAACAGTCTGAAACGTTCATATTCATCACCAAGCAATATTTTTCCTTCCATTTTATTTGCCTTGGTTTCCATTGTTTCTTTAACTTCATTAAACTCGATCTTAGCCATAACATTACGGCTAATATACGGCTTTAAATCAGGGGTTTCAGCAATGTTTTGCAAATAATTAAATAAAGATTTTAATGCTGATAGTTTCCGATTGACCGTTAATTCTTTATTATCTAATTCATAATGAAGGTAATTTAAGAAACTCTCAATCTCCAAAACTGTCATTTTTTCCAAACGCTCTAATGGAATATCCTTAATGGTTCCAGACCACAAATTTTCGCTCACAATCCAATTAAAAAAGATTTTATAATCATGACAATAATTGAACAGCGATGCGGTGGAAAGTTTTCGTAATTTGTGATTAATAAATTCATCTACATACCAAGGCAGTTCATTAAGGATGGTTTGCAGCTTTTTGAAATCTTGCTGTTTGTTTTGATTACGCATAGAATTCACCTCATAAATGATATATTCGACGCTCCTTTGAAAATTCCTTCTTTAATTTCGTCAAATTTATATTTTACGTAATTATCTTTTTTTGTTGAATCCTTCTCCTCATGCTTTCTTCATTGTTTGACTAACGAGTGTCACAAAAGTCCTTAATTTGTATTTAAGATTATACAAGTGGCATTATCTATACCTTTTATACACTTACCTGCCAGTTACTTCAATAAAAAAATGCATTACCATTGTTCCAGTAATGCACTCGTTTGTTGAACTAAAATGAACTCAATAACTTGTTAAAAATACTTTCCCCTTTGTTTTATTTGGAAATTCAACTGCGTCAATTGCCTTTTTGACATCTGACAAGTCATACATAGAATCAACCATCATCAAACTTAATTTTTTACCATTTATTAAACGTATTAAATGATCAAAAGTTTCTTGCCATTTTTTTGCCGATATATTATTGTTCCAATTCCGTAAATGAAATATATTCGCATTCACTTTTGCTTGATTTACAATATGTGCCCAATTTACCTGTACTCCTGATAAAATACCGATTGTTAAAAAATGTCCATTTGGGCGAACACAAAAAGCTAATTCATTACCATCCGAACCTCCAATAGAATCAATGGCGGCATCCGCCCCCCTTCCACTTGTTAATTCCATTACGGTTTCATGTAGACGACTTATAGAGGTATCAATCACATAAGAAGCACCAAGATGAAGTAATTCCTCTGTATATTTATCGTTTCTAGTAACTGCAATCAATTGAAAACCTAAAATCTTTGATAATTGAACAAAAATATGTCCAATAGAAGAACCACAAGCGTTAACCAATAAAACATCGTTTGGTTTTAATTTTAAAACTTCTGTGCAAACTACCCACGCTGTAACGGGATTAATATACATTTGTGACGCTGTAAAATCATCAAAGGAATCAGGTATAGGAACGGCAAATTCTGCTGATGTCTTAACATACTCTTGCCATGTACCTTCCCCACGCAAAGGTAAAACCCGTTTACCAATAAGGTTTTTTGAAACCAAAGGACCTACCTCTTCTACAATCCCAACTCCTTCATAACCAGGAATATTAGGTAAAGAAATTCGATGAGAATACGCCCCTCTAATTGGAATTAAATCAGAAGGATTGATGGGTCGTGCTAACATTCGAACAAGAACTTCATGATCTTTTGGTGGTTCAATGGTTTTATATTCAATTTTTAACACATCTTTAGGACTGCCGAATTCGTAGAAAGTAATATATTTTGCATTCAAAACAGTAAAAGCTCCCTATTATAATTTAGAATTATTCAATTATAGCATTTTTGACTAAACTCCCGTTACTTCAAAAATAAAAAGCATTACCGTTGTTTCAGTAATGCTTTTATAAAATCGAGATACTTTCACCCTGTTTTCTGGTTCAATTTTTTACCTCAGTAATATATATTTCAGTAAAGGCATTTAATAAAATGTCACTTACTATTTGTTTCCGAGTTGTTCCGCCAAACCAATTAGAAGTCCTTCGGGTCCACGAATGTAGCAGAGCCGATACGAGTCCTCGTACTGAACCACTTCGCCAACGAGCTGAGCACCAAACTTAGTGAGTCTGGATACCATTTCATCAATGTCTTCAACGGTGAACATCACGCGTAGATAACCGAGGGCGTTTACAGGAGCAGTCCGGTGATCTGATATGGTAGGTGGGGTGAGAAATCGCGAAAGTTCAATTCGGCTGTGACCATCTGGGGTAACCATCATAGCAATTTCTACGCACTGAGAACCCAGTCCGGTTACGCGACCAGCCCATTCACCTTCGACAGTGGCTCGACCTTCTAGGTTCAACCCAATCTCCTCAAAGAATGAGATTGCATCATCAAGGGATTCTACAACGATACCGACATTGTCCATCCTTAGTAATTTGTTTTTTGCCATAGATTTATCTCCTTATGTATAAATTTATTACCTGGTCATCTGTATAAGTATTCTATTCTATATGACAAATTCCTTCCAAACAAATAACACCTTGTCACATTGCACTTTTATCTTCTCTGATACAATCGTATTTATTCCCGTCAGTGTGAATCATGAACTTTGACATAAATTAGAAACTATAGATAGAATCAAGGATATACCTTGTATGTTTTATTACTCCTCCGTTTAATTCCGTAGACTAAATATCTATAAATCTCATCACTGATTAATTCTTTTATTAGTAGCAGAATGTAGGTTTAAATCTAACTTTATCTTAAACTTTTAAGAAATTGGAGAAAAAATATGGTAGAGAAAAAAGTAACCTGGCTAGAACTTTTTTGCGATCTTTTATATGTGGCTGCAATATCCAAGTCAACAAATGTATTACTGAATGTGGATGAAGGAGAAATTTTATTTGTAAATTTACTCAAATTCAATTTAATATTTATTCCCGTCTGGTGGGCATGGGTAGGACAAACAATGTTTGTAAACCGTTTTGGAAAGGACAAATATCATGAGAGGTTTTTACTTATCCTCCAAATGGTGTTTGTGTTAATTCTAATCTCTAGCTTATCTGTTGATTTTGATCGATATTATATCCCTTTTTTAGTCGGATACATAGGTGTTAGGGCATTAACTGCTATTCAATACTTATTGGTTGTTATAAAGGGGAAAAATGAACAAAATACGGCTGCCTATTTTTTAGCAACCAGGTTTTGGATAGGAATTTTTATTTCAACTTGCTCGATTTTCTTTTCTTCATGGTTTAAATATGTTGTTCTTTATCTAGGGATTATCGTCGATATTTTTATACCCATTATCGGTAGAAAATATTTGAGAAAACATCCTGTGAATTCATCTCATTTATTTGAACGGTTCGGACTTTTAACTCTTATTTTGTTTGGTGAATCCATTATTAGCATCTTATCGGTCCTCCATCCCGAGATTGGAAGTTGGAAATCTATAGGATACTCTGTATTTTCGTTTTCCATCATTATTTCATTGTGGTGGCAATATTTTGATAATCTCGAAAAAAAGATTGATAAATCAGTTAAAACAACTGGACAAATCATCCTATACGGACATCTTTTCATTTATATTTCGTTATGTATGATTGCTGCTTCCATCCAACTTTTATTTAATAAAGAAATGAGCTATTATTTCATTCTAAACTTTATTTTTTGTGCAACTTTCATTTACTTTTTATCAACGACAGTTGTTTTTCATAAATACCGGCATCAAAATCATAAGCTTAAGATATTTCATTTAGGATTGTTCTTAAGTATTATTTTTTCTTTTTTTATTTTCGACCTTATTATTCATGTCCCAGGTCTGATCATCTTACTGCAAATTAATGTGTTTTTTGTAATCTATGCAAAAGTTTCTGCATGAAAAATTCTGCAAATGATTAGCAATATCAAACAAAGAAAAAAGCTAATCGTATTAGCTTTTTTCTTAAAATTTACTGATTTGATTTTTTAACCCATTCAGCAACAGTAACCGTACGTTTGGCCTGATGTTTTACAGCTGCTTGAACATCTTCAATCATTTTGCCGTCTTGACCAACGGTAACACTTGTTCCATATGGATTACCGCCAGCTCCAAATGTTACAGGGTCAGTATAACCAGGAGCAGCGACAATTGCACCCCAGTGATACATGGTTGTATAAAGAGATAATATAGTTGCCTCTTGACCACCGTGTGGATTTTGAGCAGAAGTCATGGCACTCACAACCTTATTTACTAGCTTTCCATTAAACCAAAGTCCTCCAGTTGTATCTAGGAATTGTTTCATTTGTGCAGGCATGCTACCAAATCGAGTAGGTACGCTGAAAATTATGGCATCTGCCCATTCTAAGTCTTCTAATTTAACCTCTGGAACATCCTTTGTTGCTTCTACATGTGCTTTCCAACCTGGATTTCCTTCAATAGCTGATTTTGGTGCAAGTTCTGGTACTTTAAGAACCTTTACTTCTGCACCTATTTCTCTTGCACCTTCAGCAGCCCATTGTGATAGTTGATAATTTGTTCCGCCCATACTGTAATAGATTACAGCTAATTTTACATTTGTCATTTTTTCTGTCTCCTTTTCAGATGAATTCCTAAATAATTTGGATAAAAACCCCATTTTAATACACCATCCTAATATATCTTTCTTTTCAGTTTTTTATTCGTCAGTTTGTTTCTGAAATTAATAATTGTTTAAGTCTTTTTAAATTTGGTTAAAAATTAGGAATCTCTAATTCGAGATATATTAAAATAAAAACGCATCTATAGCATATTTACCAGGACCAGTAAAAACTATACCGATAGAAACCGCAATCAATGTTAGATTATATTCATATCCATTAGCTGTTGCCCATAATCCATTTGGACCATGCACCTTTACAATAGCCATTACCATAGTGCCGGCAATTATAATAGCTGCAAGTGGAGTTAAAAATCCTAAAGCAAACAATATACCGCCAATAAATTCTGCTAATCCTGCGAAAAGAGCCATGGTTATCCCTGGTTTCATACCAATCGATTCAAACCAGCCTCCTGTACCTTTTATACCATAACCGCCAAACCAACCAAATAATTTTTGAGCACCGTGACCAACAAATAATAAACCTACTATCAAACGAATAATTAATAAACCAATACTTATCATTATCAAAATCCTCCTAAATGTTATTTATCTCGAATTCGAGATAATAGTTTTAAAAAAATGAAAGTTACACTTTATTCCTTACTTTTTTCAAAAGATGCACCAATATCTCCGCCTCATCAGCATTTAATGAATCAAACAATTGATGAACAAATTCATTATATTTTGGCATGATTTCGTTCATCAATTTATTTCCATCATCAGTTAATACTACATGTATCACCCGGCGATCTTCTGGACAGGCATTTCGGCTTAATAAACCTCTTTGTTCTAGCTTATCTATAACATATGTCATCGAACCACTAGAAATCAATATGCTACTCCCAATTTGTTGAATTGTTTGTTTCCCTTTTTGATAAAGTACTTCTAAAACAGAAAATTCCGTAATACTAAAGTTGTTTTTTGCTATTTCTTCCTTTATTTTCTCATGGATAGCTTTAGATGTTTGCATTAATACAAGAAAGGGTAGATTATTGCATTTCCTCTCCATTTCGTTCACCTCCTTATAAATCTCGAATTAAATTATCTCGAATATGAGATAATGATAATACTAATCAACTTCTGTGTCAACTACTATTTCTTATTTCATTGTTTTTTAGAAAATTGTACTCAATAAATTACGATTTTTCCTTCCCTATTAAAGAAGGTTGCGTTTGTGGAACAAGAAAAAAACCTGCATCAATTCAGGATTTTTTATCAATCTATATCTTAAAAAATGAACCTTTTAAAATGGACACATGCAGTGATAAACAGCAGGATTATAAATCCTTCGATAGTCGTATCATATCTATAACCTGTATATTATTTTCAAATATTTCTTCATCGTAATGTCTCACAAAAAAGTCTCTGTCTACCCCAGTTATTCTAAAGCCGCATTTCTGATAAAGGGCAAGTTGCCCAACACTAGAATTACCAGTGCCGACCTCAATCGTTTTAAATCCCAGTTCAATAGCAGCTTGAATTGCATGCTTAACTAGCTGCTTCCCGAACCCCTTTCCCTGGTGTTTTTCATCAACCGCCACATTGACCAATTCAACTGTATCAGGTCTTGTTGGTAGTAAAACATAGACACCTATTATATGGGCATTCAACAAGCCGACAAAACAAAATCCTCTTCTTAGATATTCTTTAACTAGCCTATATGAGGGGTCAGCTAATAATAATAGTTCAAATGGTGGTTTTTCGTTGTCATGTAACCTTCTTATTTGCATGATAATACACCTCGGTTTAAGTTTCTTTTTTTTTCGGTTTATTGCAGAATCTTCTTGCAACAATAATATTACCACATTACCTCCACGATTGTGACGAGCGCTTACTTTGTTTACCTCAAAGTTCCAGTTAAGATACAGGGTTTTGCAACTTTATTAGTGGTATTGTGTTTTCATCCCTTCCGTATTTCTGGATGATATAAAAATCTGTTTATAAAAGAGAATGAAAACTAAGGATGAAGAAAAAATAAATACATCATACGATAAGGGAGCAAAATGAATGGACAAAAAAGATGTTAAAGACGAGGTTGTTAAAATAATATCAGGTCATAGGACAGGCGTACTCACAACTGTTGAAAATAATAAGCCACATTCAAGGTATATGACGTTTTATAATGATGAATTAACGTTATATACCCCAACAAAAAGAGATACTGAGAAAATAGATGAAATAGAAAAAAATCCATCAGTTTCAGTATTATTTGGTTATGAACAGAAAGGACAAATGGATTCTTATGTGGAAATTTTGGGTACATCCTCTGTCAATGATTCGGATGTTCTTAAAAAGCAATTTTGGGATGATTCATTTGAGAAATGGTTTGATGGCCCTGGAGATCCAAACTACGTATTTCTTAAAATTAACCCAGAAGTTGTCCGTATTTTAAACTTACACGATAAACCGTCTCAAGAATTTAATCTAACAAACTAAATTTATTATCAAGTGAAAAAACCAAGATTTCCTGATTAATGTTGGAAATCTTGGTTTTGCCTTTTACATGCATGCTTGAACTTAAGTATCGACAAAAGGATGTGGAAGAAATCGCTCCTCTAATCTAATTTTGACCCAAATGGCACCTAATGACAAAGATTTTATTAGGATAGTAATGAAATCAATACATTGCACCGGTACCTTTTTCTTCCCAGTTAAAGCATGATCTAATTGACCTGCAGCTTGAATAACATCCATATCCTATTTGACTGAGTTGTTCCTTTAACTTTTTTAGGACCTTAAAATCCACATAATCGACATCATAGAGCAATGCTATTTTTGTCTTGGATAGTGTACCAATTTCTTGATATTCCACTCTTATTTTGTTGGATGGGTATCGTTTTCGAATAAACGTAATGTTTTCGTCTAAATCCTGTGAAAATGCTTTTTGTGGTCCTTGGACAGACATTTCAACTGTTGCATCCAGAGCCTCTGTATTGATTTTTTTTTGAATATTATAGGAGTAAACAGACTTAGAAATAAAAATTAAAACACATCCATCAACTAAAAAAGACTGAAGGTCCTCACTATTCTGAATGACATTTATAGATGGTAGAGACAATAGATGTAAAATATATTTGGATTCCTTCTCACACATCATTAAATGCTGAATGATATCATTCTTAATTTTTTGACTATCACATATGCTTTGCAGGTAAACCAAAGATATTTCTTGATTAAAATACTCAAAAGTATGAATAATTAAATCCTTTGTTTCTTGGAACTGGTGTTTTAAGGTAATAATGGTTGCTGTTTGATCTTTCATATACCTCACCTATCCTGTAGAATATCAATTACTTAGAATCTAAAGCACCGACTACAGGATGTGGAACATATGGCTCTTCCAAATAGCCCACCTCTTCAGTGGTTAACGTAACCGATAGAGCCCCCGCGGAATCTTCAAGATGAGAAATCTTGGTTGCACCAATTATTGGAGCTGTTACAGGTTCTTTCTGAAGGATCCAGGAGAGTGCAATTTGAGATCTTGGCACACCATGTTTTTCGGCCAATTCCGCAACTCGTTTCACAACTAGACGATCGTGATTTTCAGTTGCACCGTATTTAGATTTTTGGGTTTCGTCCGTTTCAGAACGAAGAGTGTCTTCGGACCAATCACGTGTTAATCTACCCGATGCAAGAGGGCTGTATGGGATCACGCCTATTTTTTCTTCCATACATAAAGGTAACATCTCCCTTTCCTCCTCACGGTAGATGAGGTTGAGGTGATTTTGCATCGATACAAACCTAGTCCATCCATTTTTTTCAGCCACATGTAACGCCTTCAAAAATTGCCATGCGTACATTGCTGAGGCACCTATGTATCTGACTTTTCCGGCCTTCACTAAATCATGAAGTGCTTCCATTGTTTCCTCAATTGGTGTGCTATAATCCCAGCGATGTATTTGATACAGATCCACATAATCGGTTTCAAGGCGTTTAAGACTTTTATCAATTTCGCTCATAATATGTTTTCGCGATAATCCTTTGCTGTTCGGACCTTTGCTGTTCAAATCCTTGCCCATAGGAAAATAAACCTTAGTCGCAATGACAATTTCATCTCGGTTTGAAAAATCTTTAAGAGCACGTCCGAGAAATTCTTCACTTGTTCCATCTGAGTAAGCATTCGCAGTATCAAAAAAATTGATGCCTAATTCGAGAGCTTTTTTAATAACTGTACGACTGTTCTCTTCATCAATGACCCAAGGATGTATCCAGCGTTCCTTTACTCCAAATCCCATACAGCCAAGGCATAGTCTCGATACATCTAATCCCGTGTTGCCAAGTTTAGTATATTCCATTTGTAATTCCTCGCTTTTCAAATGTTTTTATCTAAAAATATATATTCTTCCTATCTGCACTCCATGTTCCAACTATACTACAGTCACAATTGAACCTCATAACCCATTCCTATCATACTTTTGCCTAATCCTCTCACAAGCATTTACATAAAAGAAAAGGATGGGATAAAATGTGTCTAGTAAAGGTCAAGCAATAAGGAGAATTCACATGTCTGAAGAAATTTACAAACAGCAGCATGAACTTGCCAATCTCATCGAACGTTATTCAGAGCAAGACGGGGTTCATCCTACTACAATCCCCTCTTTATATTTAATCCGTGAATCAATGGTGACAGAACCCATTTCTAGAGTTAACGAAACATCCTTTTGTATTATCGTCCAGGGAGAAAAGGAGGTATTGTTAGCGGAGGAATGTTTTAGGTACGGTCCTGGTCATTACATTGTTGCATCCGCTGACTTGCCTGTAACCGGTCAAGTTAAAAAGGCTTCTGCTGATACTCCCTATTTGGCCCTTAAACTTGAATTTACGCCAAATCAAATTTTTGATATGTTAAGTGATTCTAAAATTCAAGTAGGCAAAAAGAAAAATGCAAAACGTGCAATGTATGTCAGTAAAGTAGAGCCATCTTTGTTGGATGCAGTTATTAGGTTAACCCGGTTGCTTGAAAATCCTAAACATATTCCCGTCCTAGCTCCATTATTCACGAAAGAAATTCTTTATTGGATTCTACAAGGTCCTCATGGTGAGTCACTAGAACAAATGGCAATTAAGGGCAGTAACGGAGATCGAATAAGAGATGTTATTGAACATATCATTAGTAACTATGATCGTCCTTTTAAAATCGAAGAACTTGCAGATATCGCGAATATGAGTGTTGCTACCCTTCATCGTCATTTTAAAGTAGTTACAGCGATGAGCCCCATTCAGTTTCAAAAACAATTGAGACTCCAAGAAGCTAGGCGCATGTTATTAGCTGATACATCAGGTATCGCTGAAGTCGCATTTCGAGTAGGCTATGAAAGCCAGTCACAATTTAGTCGAGAATATTCCCGTTTGTTTGGTTTTCCGCCAAGAGATGATATTAACCGCATAATGGAGAAAAACGTCCAAAGAATTAAAGCATAAATGGTTGAAAAGCCGATCTTCATCTTTTGAAATTACTCTTTTTACTTTAAATTTTTTATCTTCCATTGCCGTTATACAAGTGCTAGCGTCAAGTAACGAATGAAAAAAACTAATCGGCGTTTTCCGATTAGTTTTTTTCATTACCTTATCGTTTTAATTTATCATGTAATTATTTCTTTTCGATACCAAATTGCTGCGGCATCAACTTCTTGAATAGATAATTGATGACCTCTATTCTCCCAATGAAGTTCCACATTAGCATTTGCCTTTTCTAATAATGTTTGAAGTTCTCTCGATTCCAATGGCGAGCAAATCGGGTCGTTAGTCCCTGCCGCAATAAAAACAGACTTTCCAGTTAAATCAGGAAGCTCAATACCTTTTCTCGGTACCATTGGGTGATGAAGTATCGCACCTTTTAGCGCATTTTGATAATGAAATAATAAACTAGCTGCTATATTTGCTCCATTTGAGTATCCAATAGCGATTATATGATCACGATTAAAACTATACTTTTTTGACGCTTCGTCTAGAAAGTCATTTAATTCTTTAGTTCTGAAAATGAGGTCCTCTTCGTCAAATACTCCCTCAGCCAATCTTCGAAAGAATCTAGGTATTCCATTTTCTAATACGTTTCCGCGAACGCTTAAGACTGAGGCATCTTCGTCAATTCTTCCAGCAATAGGCAGCAGATCTAATTCATTCCCACCAGTTCCATGCAACAATAGTAATGTTGGTTTTCTTGGATCTTGGCCCTTATTGAATATATGTTTCACTATATATCCCTCCAAGATTTAATGTAAAGTTAATGGCCGTAATTTTTCTTCAATCTCTTTTCGATTCGGTTCTAAAAATGGTGGAAGTGCTAGTTTCTCCCCCATAGTCTCCATTGGCTCATCTGTCGCAAATCCTGGTGTATCTGTTGATAATTCAAATAAGATGCCATTAGGCTCCCTGAAATATAAGGCCTTAAAGTAATACCGTTCTACTTTCCCTGAATTCGGTAATCGGTATTCTTTTAAACGCTCTGCCCATTGATTATATTCTTCCTCATTCGGAACACGGAAGGCAACATGATGAACACCTCCACGACCTAAGCGAACTCTTGGTAAATCAGTCCTTGTTTCAATATGAACTTCCGCACCGCTGCCACCTTCACCTGTTGAATAAACTAAAATATTAGGGTAATTCCCTTCAAGTGATGGATAAGAACCGGCAGCTCTAAAGCCCATAACTTCTGTTAAAACACCGATTGTTGGTTCAGCAATTGCCACTGTTAGGGTTACAGGTCCTAATCCAATAATGGCATGTTCTTGAGGTATGTCATCCTTTGGCCATGGAACCCCGCCTCTTACGCCTTGTTCACCGTTATCGGCTACGAGGATTAAACGAGTCCCTTCGAAATCCCTAAAAGCTAATGAATCACGATTGGCTCTTTTTTCAATTTCGTCATGTTGAACTCCAAATTGGGTAAAACGATCTTTCCAAAATAACAATGCATCAGTATTTCTTACTCTAAGTGATACCGTAGAAATATCTGAAGTTCCCCTGTGTGTTCTCCCAAGATGAGGGATATCGAAGAACGTAACTTCAGTTCCTGGAGTTCCTTCCGCGTCAGCATAGAAAAGATGATAGGATTCAGTATTGTCTTGGTTCACCGTTTTCTTAACCAGTCTCATACCTAAAATTTTTGTGTAAAATTCATAATTTTTTTCCGCTTTTCCAGTTAATATTGATACATGATGAAGTCCTAAAAGTTCCATCCCCTAATCACTCCTGTCATAACTTTATTATTATTCCACTTCAAAACAATGATGAATTTTTCCTCAATTTTAAATTACATGTTTAGAAAAAAAGTGAATCTAAAGCATATTGACCAGGACCAACCAAAGCTATGCCGATCGCAACTGCAAGCAAAGTTAAGTTATATTCGTACCCATTTGCTGTTGCCCATAAACCGTTTGGACCATGAACCTTTACGATTGCCATTATCATCGTCCCTGCAATCAAAATTCCTGCAAGTGGAGTTAAAAGTCCTAAGGCAAAAAGTAAACCACCAATAAATTCTGCTAACCCTGCGAATAGAGCCATCGTCACACCTGGTTTCATTCCAATGGATTCAAACCAACCACCTGTTCCTTTTAAACCGTATCCACCGAACCAACCAAATAATTTTTGTGCCCCGTGACCAATAAATAAAACCCCAATAACTAAACGAATAATGAATAATCCAATATTTAACATGATAAAATTCCTCCTAATTTTAATTATCTCGAATTCGAGATATAAGTTTAAAAAATTTCTTCCTTTATTCAATAATGAATGGCTTTTGATGTTTGCATTAAGACCAAAAAGGTATATTTGTGCATTTCCTCTATATTTTATGCACCTCCTTTAAATATCTCGAAATTAAATATCTTGAATATGAGATAATAATAATACCAATTCTTTTTTTTGTCAATACCCTTTTTTAACTAACTCGAACCATAATTGTCTAGATAGTTGTTTAATACTCTAAACAACTTTAGCAATTGCTTTTCCGCGTATTCGATCATGGAGCTATTGATGACAAAACGGTTTCAATTGTCATGGATAATAAGTCCATTTTTATTGTTAGATTTCCTTACATCATAGTAGATAATTTCGAAAATCCGACTTAAGATTAAACTGGGAGGTTATTTTATGGAGATTAAAAAAGATGATTTAACTGGAACTGAAGTGATCGAATTAATAAGTGAGCATCTTTATGGAATGAGGTTGAATTCCCCATCGGAAAGTATCCATGCTTTAAATGTAGAAAAGTTGAAACAACCAAATATTACTTTTTGGAGCGCATGGGAAGGCAACGCTTTAGCCGGTATGGGAGCCCTGAAAGAACTTGATCCATTTCATGGCGAGATTAAATCAATGAGAACTTCTTCCTCATTTCTCAGAAAAGGTGTTGCCTCACAAATACTACAGCACATTCTTGGGGAAGCCATCTCGAGGGGCTATAAAAGGATTAGTTTGGAAACAGGGTCGATGGCCGGATTTTCCCCTGCAAGAAAACTATATGAGAGGTTCGGTTTTGAATATTGTCCACCCTTTGCTGACTACATAGAAGATCCGAACAGTGCCTTTATGACAAAACAGCTGGGACAGCTATTATGTGATGTTTAATGTAGGATGTTTAGTAGATAAATCAATAGTTTTAAAAACCCCTTCACTGATCTGAAGGGGTTTTGCTTATCTAAAGCTGTTGTATAAATTTCGATTATTCCCACCAAGAAGAAATAGGATTGGAGAACTCCCTACCTAACGGAACGGTTTCACCAATTTTAGGAGCAATCATATTTACACCTGACTTTTCAGATGCTTTTAATGCTCGTTCTATTGGTTCTGTCCACCCGTGATAAGCAAGGGTAAAAGCTCCCCAATGAATTAACATCATATTTTTACCATTTACATCTAAATGGGCCTGAACAGATTGTTCCGGTGTCATATGAACCCAAGACCAGCGTCGGTCATATTGCCCGCCTTCTATTAAGGTAAGATCAAAAGGGCCGTACTTCTTCCCTATTTCCTTGAAATGTGTATCATATCCCCCATCTCCACTTGTATAGAAACGTGTCTTTTCACCAAGAATGACCCAACCGCCCCAAAGTGTAGAATTTCTATTTAATGGTCCCCTACCAGAGAAATGCTTGGATGGTGTGAATGCTACCGTTAAGCCATTAAACTCTGTTTCATCCCACCAATTAAATTCTGATATTTTTTCTTTATTAACTCCCCAATTAATCAAGTGTGCGCCTACACCAAGAGGTACAAAGAAATGATTGACCTTGCTCTTCAATTTTTTTATCGATGGATAATCTAAGTGGTCGTAATGGTCATGAGTAATAAAAACAGCATCAATAGGCGGCATTTTATCAAAAAGATACAAAAGATCTTTACTGTAGCGTTTGCTTCCTACGAAAGAAACAGGTGAAGCAACTGGACCTAGCATAGGATCTACCAGTATCTTTTTATTATTAATACTAAGTAAAAAAGCAGAATGACCAAACCAAGTTAAACTGTCTTCTTCACTTTTGATCTTGTTCCAATCAATCTCGGAAACAGCAATTTGACCTTTAGGATTACGATTTTTAGCACCTGAAAAATTTTCTGCAACCATAGAGGAAAAATCAGCTGCACTAAATTCCATCTTTGTTGGTATTAGATTGACAAATTTACCACCCTTATAATTGTTCAGTTGACTAAATTGCTCTTTTTGGTTTTTGCTTGGGTTGCTGCCGAATGCTGGGTTTATATTGATAAATATAAGGATGCAAACTAGTAATACAACTAAAAAAATGAATAGATAAACCATAACCTTTTTCATAAACCTCCTTCCTCTCATTTTTTTAAAATTTCAATGAATGACTTATACGTTTTTAAATGCTATTATTTCATTTTTCAATACGATGTTATCTATCTTTAGGAAAAATCGTCATCGGAAATCATTTTCTATCGAACCATCGTACTGAGATGAATAAGCTTGATTACATTTCGGTTGTAAAGTGTTCTTCCAAGGTAATCCTACCATACATCCATGATATGCAGCCGTATCAGTCATAAATTTTTTCATGCTGGTCAATAAAATAATGATTTTTCCATTCAATGAAGTTAACATGTGGCAAACTATATATTCTCTTCCTAAAGTAATTACTTTTTTTATGAACGCATTAAATTGATTTGAATGGATAAAAAAAGCCCTGTTTATTTTGCAGGCCATTTTTATCCGAACTTATTATTATAATTTGTTATATTCCTCATCTGATACTGGTTCCAACTATTCTGGTTCGCCTCCAGTAATTCTTATAAGAATCATTGTAGGAAGTAGTGTAGATATGAAATTATAAAAGGCTGTGTTATTTACATACCTGACCATTTTCCTAAACTTTAGACAGCAAAGAAATTATTCTTTCCTTCCTTGTCCGAAGATAGCCAAACTTCAGACGACTTGGAGGTGATTTTAGCTTCCCTTGTCTGAAGTTGCCTAGACTTCGGACGAGAATAATGCGATTGAAGCATACCTTGTCCGAAGAAATATCAAACTTCGGACAGCAAAGACCTGGTTCTTGCTTCCTTTGTCCGAGGATAGCTAAACTTCAGACGACTTGGAGGTGATTTTAGCTTCTCTTGTCTGAAGTTGCCTAGACTTCGGACGAGAATAATGCGATTGAAGCATACCTTGTCCGAAGAGATATCAAACTTCGGACAGCAAAGCCCTGGTTCTTGCTTCCTTTGTCCGAGGATAGCTAAACTTCAGACGACTTGGAGGTGATTTTAGCTTCTCTTGTCTGAAGTTGCCCGGACTTCGGACGAGAATAATGCGATTCTTGCATCCCTTGTCTGAAGATATCTAAACTTCGGACATCACAGATATGATATGGTATTCACTTGTCCGAAGATGCCAAATGAATTATTGTTTCTTAAGTAATCCAAGAAAATCGTTTTCAATGATCAAAGTTAATAGACGTTACCGTGTACCGACGTTATGACTTTCACCGAAAATAGTTTTAAGTTAACTTCATTTCTGCTCATATTACTGATTTTTTAAGCCTATTTTTTACATAACTAATAAACAAGCTCCCCACATTCCACATACCATATTATTAACCGAATATTTATAGATTGGGGTGGATTTAAATGGGACATCATGGTCATGATTCTTGCCATTCGTGCATATGGGGTATTTTCCTAGGATTTATTGCAGGTGTTATCTGGTTACTGCTTGCATTGCTGGGCTATACTTCCAACCTCTTTGGATTATTAGGACTTTCCGGACCCTTTTTTAATATTTTAAATATCTTTATTGCGTTCATTGGTTTCCTTGCTTTTTTAGTCTTTGGGCTGTTCCTATTCAAAAAAGCTTGGCGTTGCTGCCGTTGAGTAAGGTAGGCAAGTTTATCTAGTTTTATGGGATTTATGGAGGTTAAATATGATTCACAAAGTTCATTTTTACTTTCTCTCCCTCCTTTCAATATCCCCTTTTGGCATAAAAAATGGCGATCCCTCAACATGAAGGTCGCCATTTCTCTATATTTCTTGCTTACCAATTGTTTTTTCTCATAAAATCAATAGCTTTCAACTAATGTGCTTTCACGTACCATTTCAACAAAATACTTCATAATTCTAGAGTCCTCTGTTAATTCTGGATGAAAGGAACAACCTAAAAATTGGCCGTCTCGAGCTAAAACAATGCGATCTTCGTGTTTTGCCAGAATCTCAACATTGTCTCCTGTAGCTACGATATGTGGTGCCCGGATAAAAACAGCAGGAATGTCATTCCCCACTCCTTCAATGGATAGCTCCACTTCAAAACTATCCACTTGCCGTCCAAATGAGTTTCTTTCAACTACAACATCCATTAACCCTAGATGTGGCAAATCATATCCAACGATTTCTTTGGCTAATAAGATCAGGCCCGCGCATGTTCCAAACATGGGGATTCCTTTGGCAGCCAAAGCGCGAATCGGTTCCAGCAACGCGTAACGATCCAGGAGTTTCCTCATAGTTGTACTTTCTCCGCCAGGCAATACAAGACCATTTAATCCTTTTAGATCTTCAACTGATTTAACAGGTACAGCCTCGCAGCCAAGCTCATCAATTTGTCTAATATGCTCTCTCACGGCACCTTGTAATGCTAGTATACCAATTTTCAACATATTACCAACCACGATCCTGCATACGTTCACTTGCAGCTAGTGTCGAAATTTCAATACCTTTCATAGGTGTTCCCAACTCTTTTGAAATCTCAGCAATTAATTTATAGTCTTGGTAGTGAGTTGTCGCTTCTACAATGGCACGGGCAAATTTTTCTGGATTATCGGATTTGAAAATTCCTGACCCTACAAAAACGCCATCTGCGCCAAGTTCCATCATTAAAGCGGCATCAGCTGGTGTAGCTACTCCACCTGCAGCAAAATTAACAACCGGTAAGCGTCCTAATTTTTTTATTTCCAACAATAATTCAAATGGTGCTCCTAAATTTTTCGCTTCGGTCATAAGTTCATCGGTACTCATTCCTACAACACGTCTTACTTGTGCATTTACTTTACGGATATGACGAACAGCCTCGACAATATTTCCTGTTCCCGGCTCACCTTTGGTCCGTAACATGGAGGCTCCTTCCCCAATACGACGGGCTGCTTCGCCTAAGTCGCGGCATCCGCAAACAAATGGTACGGTGAATTCACTTTTTAATAAATGGTATTCTTCATCAGCAGGTGTCAATACTTCACTTTCATCTATGTAATCGACGCCCATCGCCTCTAATACTCGTGCTTCTACAATATGGCCAATACGTGCTTTAGCCATTACTGGTATGGTGACAGCGCTCATGACTTCCTCTACAATACGAGGATCTGCCATACGGGCTACGCCACCCGCTGCACGGATATCAGATGGCACTCGTTCTAACGCCATTACTGCCACTGCACCTGCAGCCTCGGCAATTTTTGCTTGTTCGGCATTAATAACATCCATTATTACGCCGCCTTTTTGCATTTCTGCCATCCCACGTTTTACTCTTTCAGTTCCAACTTGTTTCATGAAAATTTCCTCCATTCATTTGATGATTATTAGTATAATAGAAATTGACTACATGAAAAGGTTCAGTTTTTTGAAAATAAATATGGTCAGATGGAGGATTCACGGATGGATATGCTGATGTTGAAACTGGATAAAAGCACAGAAAAACCTTTATATGAACAGCTTTATCTTGGAATTAAAGATGCCATAATACATAAACAAATTGATGTTGGAACCAAATTGCCTTCAAAGAAAAAATTAGCTGAATTTTTAAATATCAGTCAAACAACCATTGAAATTGCTTATTCTCAGCTTATTGCAGAAGGCTATGTGGCATCAAAACCTCGCATTGGTTTTTTTGTGGAAGAGATCGACGAATTACCCTTTATTGAAAAAGAAATGTTACATTTGCCTGTAGCGAAGGCTGAGAATAAATTGTATCAATTTGACTTTCTTCCGGGAAAAATTGATACAGATTCATTCCCCTTTTCACTATGGCGAAAATATGCCAAGAATATATACGATTCTAACTCAAAAGAACTGTTGCAAATTGGAGACCCGCAAGGAGAATTTGCTTTAAGAGCTGAAATCTCAAAATATCTTTATCAATCAAGGGGTATTGTATGCCAACCAGATCAAATTGTCATTGGTTCGGGAACAGAACAGTTGCTACCTATGATTCTCAGATTACTTGGTAGTAATTTAAAATTTGCTCTTGAAAATCCTGGCTATTCAGTCATCCCAAAAATACAATTGCAAAATAGCGCCATCTCGATCCCGGTTGATGAAAATGGTCTAATGGTGGATGAACTTGAAAAAACAAATGCCAATGTGGTTTACATTACACCTTCCCACCAATTCCCTACGGGTGCAGTTCTATCTGCCACCCGAAGAACGCAGTTATTAAGCTGGGCAGCAAAAGATGAAAATCGCTATATTATCGAAGACGATTACGATAGTGAGTTTCGCTATATTGGAAAACCAATCCCCGCGTTACACGGGTTGGATCAAAACAATAAAGTTATTTATTTAAGCACGTTTTCCAAATCGTTAATGCCTTCTCTACGTGTGGCCTATTTTGTCTTACCTTCAACATTATTGCAAAGATATAAAGAAACCTTTCATTTTTACTCAGCAACTGTACCTAGATTTGATCAGCATATTTTAGCCGATTTTATGAGAGACGGTTATTTTTCTAAACATCTCAACCGGATGCGGAAAATTTATCGTAAAAAACGTGAAAAATTAACTCAAATATTCGAAACGTTTTATCCGAATGTCCAGATCACCGGAGACCAGGCAGGAATGCACATTTTGATTTCTGTACCCCTGTCAAATAGGGAAGAACAGTTAAAACAAATGGCTGCAAAAGACCATATTTCCATCTATCCAATAAGCGATTATTTATTAAGCCCTATTGATTACAAAGATCCAACTTTTTTATTAGGCTTTGGCGGTATTCCAATAGAAGATATTGAAAAAGGCATTCACCAATTAATGAATTGTTGGGGAATATCAAAATCAAAAGTGTTAAAAAAGTAAAAGAAAAAAGGTATCCCAAAATAATTTCTTTTTAGCGGACACCCTTGGAATTTTTATTTTAAATAATTTTTTCTTGTTCCATATTTCTTACGGTAAACGAATTTTCTCAAATCCATATTTTTTAAATGACCGTCGTAACACAAAAAGAGTAAAGATTGATATTCTTTAAAATCCTTCATGACAAAAAGGGCGAATTCTTTGCGTTCGCTCTTTATTTTCATTTTAACTTCTTCTTTTGAAAGGATCTCATCAAGTTGGTCTTGATAATATGCTTTCGTATCTTCCCATTTTTCTATACGATTGACCAAAATATCCTTACCGTACTCTGGTAATTGGTCAATGACATGGTCGATATACCCCTCAGACCACATTAACATTTTATCCTTTTCAGGAAGGTCAAGGACCATTTTTAACAATTCCGTTTCATCCATTTCTTTTTGAAGGGCATATTTCCCGACCCGATTCATCCTATTCACCCCATGTGTGAATCATTTGGTCTTAGTTTGTTAATGTACATGAATATATTATTCGTTTAATTTTATGAAGGAATATACTGACATTTGAGTGGAACTAGAACAAAGTGCCACTCATTAAAAATTTAGGGCACTTTTAGTTCATCTTTCTAACCGATACTATTTAGGGCAGTTGAATACCTCGCCAGCCGCTTACATTGCATTGGCCATATTCATTATCACCTACAGCCACCACTGTGCCGTCGGATTTAAGTCCTACGGTATGGGCACAACCCGCCGCAATCTCTACAATATTACTCCAATCACCAACATTACATTGGCCATACTCATTCCAACCTATAGCCACAACCGTACCGTCCGACTTAAGCCCGACGGTATGATTACTTCCAACCGAAATCTCCACAATACCGTGCCAGTCGCTTATATCGCATTGGTTATGTTTATTTATACCAACAGCTGTCATTGTCCCGTTTGATTTAAGCCCGATTGTATGAAGATAACCTGCAGCGACCGCCACAATATCACGCCAGCCACTTACATTGCATTGGCCATACCGATTATTACCAACAGCTGTCACCGTGCCGTCGGATTTAAGCCCGATGGTATGCCAGTCACCAGCCGCAACCGCCACAATATTGTGCCAACTACTTATATTGCATTCACCGTCCTTATTTCGCCCCGCGGCAACTACAGTACCATCAGATTTAAGTCCAATGGTCCTACGCCAACCCGTCGTAACCGCTACAATATTGCGCCAGTCGTTTACATCACATTGGTTATGCTTATTCCAACCCACAGTCGCCAATGTACTGTCGGATTTAAGGCCGATTGTATGAGAGTTACCCGTGTTTGTTGCCATATGAACATTACCCGCCGAGACTGCCACAATATTTCGCCAACCACTTACACCACATTGACCATATTTATTATCACCCACAGCCGTAACTGTGCCGTCCCATTTAAGCCCAACGGTATGACGACGACCTGCCGCTATCGTATTTTTAGGCCAGCGCTTTATCTTTAGTACCGGTTCTTTTGGAGAAATATAATCCATGTTTTACCCCCATGAAACAAATCCTATTTTATTATTTTATCACTCTATGCGAAATGGTGTAATAAAAGTGGCAAGCAGGTTTCTGGATATTAATGTAAAAATTACAAGGAGCTTATTCAACTAATCGCGGCAGGTTTGTTCAATAAGAAATCACAAAAGGAATAAGCATTTACTGTAAAATATTATTAGATGTATTGATGTTTTAATAAAAAAATTATGAAAAAAATCGAGGTGATGCACATTAGTAGAATATGCCGAACAACAAACGAGAAATCAAGAAGGGGGAAACTATAATGAAATCAGAAATTAACCTTATTACAATTTGGACAGATGAAATCGACAAAATGAGAAATTTTTATAATCAAGTTCTTGGATTTAGAATTAAAAATGACCTTGGAAATTATGTTGAATTTGAAAATAATGGAGTAAGATTTGCTATTTGTTTGAGAAATGTTATGTACTCATATAATGATGAATTTAGGAAAAAAGCGGGTAGTCAGACTTTTGAATTGGCTTTTCCATGTGAAAATCCCGACGACGTAGATGTATCATTTAAAAAGTTAGTCACAATGGGAGCAATTCCTATTCATAACCCACAAAATATGCCATGGAATCAAAGAACAGCATTATTTGCAGATCCAGATGGAAATATACATGAAATTTTTGCAGAGATTATTTAGGTCACAACTTTCTTATATTATGATATAGTATCTATTTAACTTCAAAAACGAGTTTGTGAAACAATTTACTTAAGAAAGCTCAGAGCATAATGGCTCCGAGCTTTTTTGCGTGATAATTTTTCTGCTAAATTGTCTGCTAATTCAACTGCGAATTTCATTATGAAAACCACTGCTAATTGGAATTATGTACTTTAAAACCGAACCCGTTACTTAGAGAAGCACAAGGTTTTTGATGATGAATTCTTTTAAATGGTTTTATTTTGATCAAGCATCCTATTTTTTTTGTTAAATGTTTTTAAGAAAGGTATCGAGTAAAAAATTTTAAAATGTGCTTCTTTTTTACAAAGGGAGCATTTGCTATTAAGGTTTTCAACTTTCACCACATGAGGAACATCAAGCCGGTTGAGAGCATCCTTTAAGTGACTTTTACAAATTAACACTTTTACAACCTTCTTTCATCTAATTCTTAATGCAATTTCGAATCATGAATAAAAGTGTTGTTTTCTTCCATTATTTGTACTTCACAACGCTTATTTAAAGGGCATTTCACACATTGATTAAATAAATTTATCTTTTTGTATCTGTTTGGTTTTTGAATCCAATCCTTAATAAATTCAAGATAATTCAATCCTTTAGAGATTTCTTGCTCCGTTGGGTAAAATATATATTTTTTCCCTTCTAGTAGACTGATCATCTCAATCCTTTCGGGAAGTGAACCAAATGCTTTATGTGAAAAAACGGTAGATAAATATTGATATAGCATAATCCATTCTTCATCACAATCAAGTAAATATTTTTTTAAAATATATGTTTTCTTCGACCATTCAGCTACTTCAAATGTTAAAGATATGGTTGTTTCTAACTCCTTAATATAGGTTTGTACTTTTTCATATAGGAATAATGGAGGAAGAGTAGTCTCATGGGATGATAGTAATTTAAGTAAATGGTCGGTAATTTTTGATAGAACAATATAATATTGGATTTTATTTTCAAACATGTTTATATGTATAGACTTCCAATTTTGTTCGATTAACTTTAATAAACCTACAGTATTTTGCTCTTTATTGGAAAGCTGATAATAATCTTTTACGATGTTATTGATTGCCTTTTGAACCTCTTCTCTCCAATGAACATGGGAACTCGTTTTACTTAAAATATATTGATTATAAAATCTGTAAGGACAACTAATGAAAGCTTCCAAATGGTAATCAGTAAGAGTTTTTATTGAAACTTCAACACTTTTATTTAACATTAGAATACTCTCCTTTTGGATGCACTAACATTAATTGATAATCATTATCAATTTCTAATTCAAATTATAATTGAAAATGATTATCAATGTCAACACTAAAAGAGGCTATTCACACATTGTAGAGCCTAGCTAACAATGTGTGAATAGCACTATTAGTAACTTCTTACGTTTTACTTATTGCTTTCCGTACTGCCGGAGCAATTTCCGTAGCTAACACCTCAATACTCTCTGCAACTTTCTTAAATGGGATTCCACCAATATCCATTTGAACAAGGAATCTTTGATGTCCGAAAAGCTCGTGTTGGCGCAGGATTTTCTCAATTATTTTTTGAGGGCTGCCAACAAATAAGGCAGTTTGCGGCCTTATCTTTTGTTCAAAATCTTCAATTGATAAACGGAAACTCATTCCTCGCTGACGATTCACATACTCCCAGTAATTTAGATAATAAGGATAAAACTCATCTTTGGCTTGTTGGCTGGTCTTAGAAAAATATCCATGACCGGTTACAGCGACTTTGAGATCTTCAAATGCATATCCAGCATCTAAACCTGTTTTACGATATAGATCAACCAGCGGCTTAAACCTTATAGGATCACCGTCAAGAATAACAATGGCCATCCCGACCCCTAACCTGCCAGCTCGAGCTGCGCTCTCTGGGGTTCCCCCAACTCCTACCCAAATCGGTAGAGCTTTTTGCAAAGGTCTTGGGGCAATAACAGCATCTTTCAATGCTGGTCGAAATTGACCTTTCCATGTAATTCTATCGTTCTTGTTCAACTTTAAAAATAGTTCCATATGTTCCGAGAACAAAGCATCGTAGTCCTTTAGTTCATAACCGAATAGAGGAAAGGATTCCACAAACGCTCCACGGCCTGCAATAATTTCTGCTCTACCCTCCGAAAGAATGTCTAATGTAGCAAAATCTTCAAAGAGGCGAACCGGGTCAACTGTACTTAATACGGTTGTTGCGCTTGTTAACCTCATTCTTTTAGTAATTTGTGCAATGGCAGCTAATACTACTTGAGGTGCGGAGGTAGCATAATCCAGCCGATGATGTTCCCCGATCCCAAACACATCTAGCCCTGCATCTTCCGCAAGTTTGGCTGCTTCAATGATTTCCTTCATTCTTTGCTGAGTGCTGATGGTCTTTCCTGTATGAGGATCTGGACAAATATCCCCAAGAGTATATAGCCCAATTTCTATTCCTGATTTATTACTTCCCTCTTCTATTTCCATAGCCAGTAATTCCTCCAGCCAAGATAATAACTAAGCTTTTTTTGAACGAAACAGTACGTTATCTAAAGCTAAGAAAGATTTGTTTGTTATTGCAAGATATGCGGAAATGGCTAAAAATGCCAAATCCAATTCATAACCTGCCATTTGCCCATTCCCCATTAAACCAACGGAAAGTTTTACTTTTAGAATGGCTCCAATCATTAATACTACATACAAAGCGGATACATATCTGGTAGCAAAACCAATAATTAATGCAATACCGCCAATAATCTCAATCAATGCAACTGCATAGGCCATAAATCCGGGCAATCCGATGCTGCTAAACCAGCCCACGATATTTTCAATACCATCCTGAAACTTTACAACACCATGCGCTAAAAATAATCCCCCTAATACCACTCTTAAAATAAATGCTCCGATTTCATTTTTTAATTTCATGTGTTTATTCTCTCCTCTATTAGTTATATTTTTAAATCTTGAAATGAATTATTATTAATTCGAGATTTATAAGAAAAATATTATTACATTTTCCAAATTGTTCTTATCTTTGTAAATCATTTAGTATCCAAGATTGAAAATCATGGCGATTTTGTTCGGATACAGTGTGCCCTACCGGATAATCTTTAAAAGTAACCGGAACTCCTAGGTTAGCAAAATAATTTACATTTTCTATGCCCCAGTTAAATGGAAGGACCTGGTCACATTCTCCATGTGAAATAAAAACAGCTAACCGGTTGCCAGGATGAATTCCGTATTCATCCATTATAAATTGAGGAATATAACCACTAAGAGCCACTACACCCTTTATCTTTTGCAGCATAAGCGCCAATGTCATGGATACTATCGCTCCTTGGCTAAAGCCCATTAAGTATAATTGCTCTGGGTCTATTTCGTAATTTTCCGTAGCATAATCAATAAAACTAGCTAACTTATTGATTCCGTCGTCGAAAACTTCCCGATTTGGTTTACCCAAGCCTCGTATTGTAAAATAGGCAAATCCTGGTCCATGAGTCAAATGCCCTCTTATACTAAAAATAAAGAAGGAATCTTCAAGTTCATGAACCAGTGGTATCATATCTTGTTCATTGCTACCGATACCATGCATGACGAATAATGCAGGATATCTTTTTCCTGGGAAAATATTCTTAGGTCGGCGAAGTTCATACATCATTTCAGATTCCATTTGTCATAACCTCCTTTATATATTAAATTAAAGTTTACCCATATGAATTTTAGTTCTTTTATAAAATACCAAAAGGAAATGTAGATTGTCAACGTAATTTTTGTTATTATGAAATAAAGTTTACTATTAGAAAACTACCAGAGGTGATATACATGAATATTGGTTCTAAAATTCGTGCCATTCGAAATAGAAAAAAAATAACGATTGCCCAAATGTGTGAGGAAACAGGACTGTCAAAGGGGTTTATTAGTAATGTTGAAAACAATAACACTTCCCCATCCATCAGTACGTTACAAACAATCGCAGCATTCTTAAAGGTTCCTCTTCCCTATCTTCTTTTAGAAAAAGATGAACACATGACCGTAATAAGAAAACATGAAAGAGAAGTAACAACTTATAAAGAATCTAATTTGAAGATTGAGCATGTAGCTTCTAGAGGTGGATTAAGCATTAGGTTGGTGGAAATTCCTCCTGGATCTTCTACTGGAGGGAAAAATGCTCATGAAGGTGAAGAATGCCACTTGGTTCTTAGCGGGAAAATTCTTGCGGAACAAGGAGAAGACTCCACTATTTTAGAGCAAGGAGATACATTCAGCTGGTGTGCTAGTGTCCCTCATTTTGTTAAAAATATTGGAGATGATGTTGCCAAAGTATTAATAGCCGTTTATACCGAAGGGTCAGAAATATAAAAAGTCTTAAAGCTAGGATTAGCTTATGATCTGACCCAATAAAGTTAGACAAAAAGTTTAGGCAGCTTCCAAGACCTGAGTTCAGTATTCGACTGGACTTAGGTCTTTTAATTTCGCCTTCATTCGTTTGTGGTTGTAATAGTGAATATAATCAGCTAATTCCCGCTCAAAATGCTCTATACTATCAAATTCCTGTAGATAAA
>NZ_JBKFGJ010000023.1:0-74807 GCF_051233465.1 Neobacillus solisequens
AGGTCAGAGGTGGAAGCGTGGTGACACGTGGAGCTGACTGATACTAATCGATCGAGGACTTAACCAAGTCAATGCGATCTTGTTTTTACCAAGTTTCTTCTACATTATCTAGTTTTGAGAGAATGAAATTTTTAAAATTTCCTCTTGAAAAATTTAAAAAAGACATTATAATAAAATAGTGTCAATTAACTGGTCTGGTAATTATGGCGAGAAGGTCACACCCGTTCCCATACCGAACACGGAAGTTAAGCTTCTCAGCGCCGATGGTAGTTGGGGCATTGCCCCTGTGAGAGTAGGACGCTGCCAGGCCGGTATATATAATTTAATTATTCCGCAGTAGCTCAGTGGTAGAGCTATCGGCTGTTAACCGATCGGTCGTAGGTTCGAGTCCTACCTGCGGAGCCATTTTACTTTTCTATGTATTATAAGCTATGCTTCCATAGCTCAGTAGGTAGAGCACTTCCATGGTAAGGAAGAGGTCAGCGGTTCGAGCCCGCTTGGAAGCTTACCTATATTTATAAAACGGCCCCTTGGTCAAGCGGTTAAGACACCGCCCTTTCACGGCGGTAACACGGGTTCGAATCCCGTAGGGGTCACCATTTCGGAGGATTAGCTCAGCTGGGAGAGCATCTGCCTTACAAGCAGAGGGTCGGCGGTTCGATCCCGTCATCCTCCACCATATTATGCCGGGGTAGCTCAATTGGTAGAGCAACTGACTTGTAATCAGTAGGTTGGGGGTTCAAGTCCTCTCGCCGGCACCATTCTTTTTTTGAATGTGGAGGGGTAGCGAAGTGGCTAAACGCGGCGGACTGTAAATCCGCTCCCTCCGGGTTCGGCGGTTCGAATCCGTCCCCCTCCACCATTTATATTTTTCATCATAATTGGACATGCTATTAATGTTCAGCTATTGGGCTATAGCCAAGCGGTAAGGCATCGCACTTTGACTGCGACATGCGTTGGTTCAAATCCAGCTAGCCCAGCCATTAGAGCCATTAGCTCAGTTGGTAGAGCATCTGACTTTTAATCAGAGGGTCGAAGGTTCGAGTCCTTCATGGCTCATGCGAAAATAAAAACCCTAGGATGGATTGATCCTAGGGTTTTTCCTATTATTTCTGCGGTAGTAGTTCAGTGGTGGAACTCCACCTTGCCAAGGTGCGGGTTCGAATCCGTCTTCCGCTCCACTACAATATATAAAAATACTGCCTTAAGCTGTAAAAAAAGCTTAAGGCTTTTTTGTTTAAAAGGAAAGTAAAAACGTTCCTTTCTAGCATAAATGCAACTACGCCTCAGTATTCGCTTAATAGGCCTGCCCGTCGGCGAGTTTTTCATGTTTATTTAATGAATATTGAGAGGCTATCAAATTTGAATGTTTTCCCTGCAAATTAGAGAAGATTCCCACAAAATTTATAGATAAGTCCCCCCATTTGTCTAAATATTCCCGCATATATATACAAAATTTTGTCGAGTTGAGTCATTTGGTTGAAAGCGGTTAAAATATAGATATTAAGGGCTCTAGGAGGAATTTTTGATGAATAAAAAACTTTCAATTATTGGAATGCCAATGGACCTTGGTCAAATGCGAAGAGGGGTCGATATGGGACCAAGTGCCATCCGTTATGCTGGGATCAATGAAAGGTTAAAGCCATTATTTGATGAGGTCCACGATCTAGGGGACATCCCGATTGGTCGCCCAGAGGTAGCCGTCGATAAGGAGTCTAATTTAAGGAATTTGGATTTAGTTGCTGAGAAAAATACTCTTTTAGCTGAAAAAGTAGACGAAGCGATACAGTCAGGAGCTTTTCCGCTTGTATTAGGGGGAGACCATAGTATTGCGATTGGAACATTGGCTGGTGTAGCGAAACATTACAAGAATCTAGGGGTCATCTGGTATGATGCCCATGGTGATTTAAATACAGCTGAAACAAGCCCATCAGGAAATATTCATGGAATGCCGCTTGCGGTCTGCATTGGTTTAGGACATCCATTATTAACGGACATCGGAGGTTACTCGCCAAAGATTAAGCCTGAAAATGTGGTCATCATCGGAGCGAGATCTCTTGATGAAGGGGAAAGAATCTTAATCAGGGAAAAAGGTATTAAAGTTTATACCATGCATGAAATTGATCGGATGGGCATGACAAAGGTTATGGAAGAAACGATCAATTATCTGAAAGAAAGAACAGATGGGGTTCATTTATCGCTTGATTTGGATGGGCTAGACCCAAGCGAATGCCCTGGAGTAGGAACACCAGTTATGGGAGGAATCAGCTACCGTGAGAGCCATTTGGCAATGGAAATGCTAGAAGAAGCTAAACTGGTCACTTCTGCAGAATTTGTGGAGGTTAATCCAATACTCGATGAAAAAAATAAAACTGCCTCTATTGCAGTTGGGTTAATGGGCTCTTTGTTTGGAGAAAAACTTCTATAATATCGAAGGTGCAGCTGTATAATAAATGCAGCTGCATTCTTTTTATTTGGCATACAAATGTAAAAAACTTTTAGCAATTTTTACTATTTTTTTGATAAAATGATTGGTATTGAGAATTTTTTTCGCCATATTTGAAACTTTTTTGCTAACGGTTCGTATTATCGTATAGCCAGCATTGGAGCTGAGATAATTTCATGGATGCAATTGTTAAAAAGAGAATAAAACAAGTCATAAAAGGTGATCAGGACGCATTTGGAGAAATCGTGGAGATTTATAAAAATAGTGTCTATCAGCTGTGTTACAGGATGCTTGGAAATCGGCATGAAGCTGAGGATATGGCACAGGAAGCGTTTATCCGGGCGTATGTTAATATAAATACATTTAATCAGGATTTAAAATTCTCCACTTGGCTTTTTCGAATTGCTACGAATTTGTGCATCGATCGAATTCGCAAAAAAAAGCCCGATCATTATTTGGATGCTGAAGTAGCTGGGACGGAAGGATTAACGATGTATTCGCAAATACCTTCAGACACGCCGCTGCCGGAAAAGGAGCTGGAAAGTCTCGAACTCCAGGAAACAGTTCAAAAGGAGATTTTAAAATTACCTGAAAAATATCGATCAGCTATCGTATTAAAGTATATTGAGGACATGTCCTTAAACGAAATTAGTGAAATACTCGATCTTCCAGTAGGAACAGTGAAAACCAGAATTCACCGGGGAAGAGAAGCCTTAAGAAAACAATTACGATACGTGTGATAGAGGTGAAATTAGATGTGTCCGGAACAAATCATTGAACTGATGCATGATTATTTGGACGAAGAGATCGAGCCAGATAAGGAGCAAGTATTAAGAGAGCATCTCCAAAACTGTAAAGAGTGTGAAAGCATTTTTAATGAATTAAAGAAATCAATCGCTTTTGTAAAAGGTATGTCCCGTATGCAAGCTCCTCCGGATTTCACGGTAAATGTACTAGCTCGTCTGCCGAAAGAAAAGAAACAGGTTTGGATGCAGCGTTGGTTAAAAAACCACCCATTTCTTGCAGCGGCCTCATTATTTATCTTATTAATGGCTAGCGGTATTTATTCGACATGGAGTCAAGATCAGGAGTTTTCGGTTACGAAGCAAAAGAACTTGATTGTTCAAAACAATACGGTCATTGTTCCTAAAGGTGAAGTGGTCAAAGGCAATGTAGTGGTGCGCAATGGAACCCTGAAAATTGAAGGGGAAATCCAAGGAGATGCTACCGTGATCCATGGTGAAAAATACCTAGCTTCCGCCGGACATGTAACAGGAGATATTGAGGAAGTAAATGAAGTTTTTGACTGGATTTGGTATCATATGAAAAATGCACTAAATATTTTCGATTAAAAGCAAATCGCTCATGATGAGTGATTTGTTTTTTTCATCTGCAACATATAATAAAAACAAGCTGGATTTGTGATATAATGTATTGGTTATGTTTTTACATTTGTTTTTAAAGGAATAGTTACGGAGGAAAAACTATGCCGTTTACCGATTGGGCCTTTTGGAAATATATATCGAGCGCTGTTGATATACTTCTTGTATGGTATGTTATTTATAAATTAATAAATGTGATAAAAGGAACAAAGGCAGTTCAATTATTAAAAGGGATCCTTGTTATTTTGATTGTACGGGTAGCGAGTGATTTTTTTGGATTGACCACCTTAAGCTGGATGATGCAGCAGGTCATCACTTATGGATTTTTGGCGATTATTATTATCTTTCAGCCTGAATTAAGGAGAGCTCTTGAGCAGCTGGGGAGAGGGAAGTTTTTTTCAAGGAGTACGAATCCTGACGATGATGGACAGGAAAAGACCGTCGAAGCAATTATCAAAGCGACGGAGTACATGGCCAAACGTCGAATTGGTGCGCTCATTTCAATTGAGCGTGAGACAGGGATGAGTGACTACATAGAAACGGGAATTCCATTATATTCAAAAATTTCATCTGAATTATTGATCAATATTTTTATCCCGAATACACCGTTGCATGACGGGGCGGTGGTCATTCAAAAGAATAGTGTTGCGGCTGCGGCCTGTTATCTCCCGTTATCAGAAAGCCCGTTTATCTCCAAGGAATTAGGAACACGACATCGGGCTGCCTTAGGTATTAGTGAGGTAACAGATAGTGTGACTGTTGTCGTCTCAGAGGAGACAGGCAGCATTTCGTTAACTAAAAATGGTGAGCTCCATCGTGATTTAGGAGCCGAAGAATTTAAGGAAATTCTTGCAAGGGAATTATTAGATGTAATAAAAACAAAACAGGCTTCTTCAGCTCGTTGGAACTGGAGGGGGAAAAACAATGGATAAGTTAATGGATAATCCATGGTTTATAAAAATACTGGCATTAGTATTGGCTGTTCTCCTATACTCCTCTGTGCCTCATGCAGGGAGTAAGTTTACCGATGTAAACGTACCGAGTGAAGAAACATCTGCTACGATCAAGAATATGCCGGTGAAGGTGTACTATGATACGAAAAACTTGGTGGTTTCAGGGATACCAAATACTGTAAATGTCACCATAAAAGGTCCGATTACTCATGTACAATCGGCAAGAGCTTTAAGGAATTTTGAGGTTTATGTGGATTTGACTAAAGCAAAAATCGGGAAACAAAAGATAAAGATAAAAGTTAGGAATTTGTCTGATAAATTAAGTGCGACGATTAAACCGTCATCTGTGAATGTATCTGTTCAGGAGAAAATATCCAAAGAATATAAAGTGTCTGCAGAATTTAACTCCAATCTCGTGGACGAAGGTTATATTGCCGGGACACCTTCCATCGAACCGAAAAGGGTGAAAATTACCGGGGCAAAAAACCTGATGGATCGAATCGCTTATGTAAAAGCAGTTGTTGACGGCAAAAACAAATTGAAAGAAACAACGACCACAGAGGCTACTGTACAGGTTTTAGACAAAAATTTAAATAAATTAGACGTAGTGGTGGAACCTGGTACAGTCAAAGTAACTATACCAGTAAAATCCAACAGTAAAACGGTCCCAATCGATCTAGTGAAAAAGGGAACTCCCCCATCCGGAATCACAATTGATTCGATCACCCTAGATACAAAAGAAGCGGTGATAACTGGAAGTGAGGACGTTTTAAAAAATACAGAAAGTGTTAGGGTTGAAGTGGATGTCAGCAAAATTTCAGATAGCACCACACTGAATTTACCAGTCATTATTCCAAATGGAATCACAAAGGTCAGCCCGCAAATGGTAAAAGCAACCGTAGTGGTAAATCAACAGGGTGAGAAAACAGTTTCAGGAATACCTATAAAAATTACAGGCTTAGCTGATCAATATAAAGCAGAAATCAATGACCCATCTAATGCGACAGTCAATTTATCGATAAATGGACCTAGCGGATCTGTTGATGATGTGGGTCCAGGCGACTTTAATGTTTTTATCGACTTATCCAATCTTACTGAAGGCAGTCATAATGTAAATATTCAAGTGGAAGGTCCCCCCAATGTGAAATGGAAGGCTGATCAAAGCACAGCAAAAGTTACAATTATAAATAATGCATAAAATGTAGCAATATACATGGTTGAAGGAGCGGATTTTGAAATGGGTAAATATTTTGGTACTGATGGTGTTCGCGGAGTCGCAAACAGCGAATTAACACCTGAACTTGCCTTTAAACTAGGCCGTTTTGGCGGATATGTGTTAACAAAGAATAAACCACGTCCAAAGGTTTTAATTGGACGTGACACACGTATATCAGGACATATGCTTGAAGGAGCTCTTGTAGCGGGTCTGTTATCGATTGGTGCTGAAGTCATGCGTTTGGGTGTTATTTCCACACCGGGCGTATCGTATTTGACAAAGGCCTTGGGAGCCCAGGCTGGCGTTATGATTTCTGCCTCCCATAACCCGGTTGCCGATAATGGGATTAAATTTTTTGGACCTGATGGCTTCAAGCTATCAGATGAACAGGAATTAGAGATAGAAGAGTTAATGGATTTACCTGATGACCAATTACCTAGACCAGTTGGAGCTGATCTTGGTCAAGTAATGGATTATTTTGAAGGCGGCCAAAAATACCTGCAATATTTGAAGAACACTGTTGATGAAGATTTTTCTGGAATCCATATTGCGCTAGACTGTGCACATGGTGCTACTTCTTCCTTAGCAAGCCATTTATTTGCTGATTTGGATGCTGATTTATCTACCATGGGGGCATCACCAAATGGGTTAAACATTAATGCAGGAGTAGGGTCAACACATCCAGAAGCATTGGCTGCTTTAGTAAAAGAAAAAGGCGCTGATGTAGGGTTAGCCTTTGATGGTGATGGAGATCGTTTAATCGCTATAGATGAACAAGGGAACATAGTGGATGGGGACCAAATCCTCTATATTTGTGGAAAGTATATGAAGGAGCATGGCCGCTTAAAACATAATACAGTTGTCTCAACAGTAATGAGTAATCTCGGATTTTATAAAGCGTTGGAGAGCCATGGTATTACCAGTGATCCAACAGCAGTTGGGGATCGATATGTTGTAGAGGAAATGAAGAATAATGGATATAACCTCGGTGGTGAGCAATCCGGGCACATTATTTTCTTGGATTACAACACAACCGGTGATGGGTTGTTAACAGGACTACAATTAGTCAACATCATGAAGGCAACGCAAAAGCCATTATCCGAACTGGCAGGAGAAATGAAAAAGTATCCGCAAAAGCTCGTGAATGTAAGAGTGACGGATAAGCATCATGTGACAGACAATGTGAAGGTTAAAGAAATCATTGAGCAAGTGGAATCAGAAATGAACGGAAATGGACGGATTCTTGTTCGCCCTTCAGGCACAGAACCACTTGTCCGTGTTATGGCCGAAGCAGCAACAGAAGAGCTTTGTGAGAGTTATGTTAGCCGTATTGTCGCTGTTGTAAAAGAAGAAATGGGATTACAAGAATAGAGAATAAAGCTATGCATAAGGGAACATAATGCTTCTCTTATGCATATTTTATTAGGAAAGGTATTTAATTTGCCTTTTTGGGAGTAAACTACACCCAGTCATTTCCTGTTGAAACTACCTCTATTTCCATTTTAATGGTTGACGGACCTTTGTAAATCAGGTAGTATTAACTTGCTTTGTTTTAAACAAAACGAAGCACTCACATCTAATGAAAAGGAGGATAGTAAGAAACAGAACTTTTTAAAAGCGCCAGAACTAACTAAAAGAGAGTTTGGTTAGTTGACGAGGAGGAGGGTTATCGAAATGTTCGGCGGATACCTCCCGGTTGATCGCACAACCGTTGATTTCCACTTTAAAACACAAAGGCAACTTTGTGCACAAAGAGGGGAAAATGCGATACTAACATGTAAGGTATAGACAGATACCTATAAAAAATAGAGATAAGGGGGCAAGTACGCCTCCAAGCTTCCTTGCCCCCTTTAAACAGGGAGGAAACGGAATAAATGTGCGGAATTGTTGGATATATTGGAAATAATGATTCTAAGGAAATTTTGTTAAAAGGCTTAGAAAAGCTTGAATATAGAGGATATGATTCAGCAGGTATTGCTTTGAAAAATGAACAAGGTATTCATGTTTTTAAAGAAAAAGGACGTATTGCTGATTTACGCAGCATTGTGGACGAAAACATTGTTGCTAGCGTAGGAATCGGTCATACCCGCTGGGCCACTCATGGGGTGCCAAGCCAAGTGAATTCACACCCTCATCAAAGTGCCTCAGGCCGCTTTACGCTTGTTCATAACGGCGTCATTGAAAACTATGATTTGTTAAAACGTGAGTACCTCTCTGACGTTTCTTTTAAAAGCGAAACAGATACTGAAGTTATTGTTCAGCTTGTTGAAAAATTCGTTAACGAAGGCCAAAAGGTTTTGGAGGCTTTCCGAAAAACATTATCCCTTTTACATGGTTCATATGCCCTTGCCCTTTTAGACGAACAGGATGGGGAAACCATTTATGTAGCGAAAAATAAAAGCCCGCTATTGGTTGGTTTAGGTGCTGATTTTAACGTTGTCGCGTCTGATGCGATGGCAATGCTACAGGTTACCGATCAATATGTGGAATTAATGGACAAAGAGATTGTCATTGTTGCGAAAAAAGGAGTCGTCATCCAAAATCAAAATGGCGAAGTTATTTCTCGTGCCCCATATAAAGCAGAACTTGATGCCAGTGATATCGAAAAAGGAACGTATCCGCATTATATGTTAAAGGAAATTGACGAGCAGCCTTCTGTATTGCGTAAAATTATTCAAAAGTATCAAAATGAGCAGGGGCAATTAACAATAGACCGTGACATTATTCATGCCGTAAATGAATCTGATCGGATCTATATTATTGCTGCAGGTACATCCTATCACGCAGGATTAGTCGGAAAGCAATTCATTGAAAAATTAGCGAAGGTGCCAGTGGAAGTTCATATCTCCAGTGAATTTGGCTACAATATGCCGTTGCTTTCTGAAAAGCCGTTATTTGTATTCATTTCACAAAGCGGCGAAACAGCAGACAGCCGTGCCGTTTTAGTTCAAGTCAAGGAGATGGGCTATCCAGCATTAACGATCACCAATGTTCCGGGTTCAACTCTATCCCGTGAAGCGGATTATACGCTTTTGCTTCATGCTGGCCCTGAGATTGCCGTTGCCTCAACAAAGGCATATACTGCACAGCTAGCTGTATTGGCTATTTTTGCAGAAGTAACAGCAAAAAGCCGCGGATTAGAAGTGGGCTTTGATTTAATTCATGAACTTGGTTTGGTCGCTAATGCTGTGGATGTTCTATGCGATTCTAAAGAGATCATTGAGATGATCTCCAGAGAGTTCTTATCGGTTACCCGTAATTGCTTCTTTATTGGTCGTGGCATTGATTTCTATGTAGGATTAGAAGGTGCCTTAAAGCTGAAGGAAATTTCCTATATTCAGGCTGAAGGCTTTGCCGGCGGTGAACTAAAGCACGGAACCATTGCCCTAATTGAAGAAGGAACACCGGTAATTGCTTTAGCTACTCAGGAGAATGTTAACCTTAGCATTCGCGGAAACGTAAAAGAAGTCGTTGCCCGCGGTGCGAACCCTTGCATCATTTCGATGAATGGTTTGAACATGGACGAAGACAGTTTCGTCATTCCAGAAGTAAACGAATTATTAACACCACTTATCTCTGTCATTCCATTACAACTGCTTGCATACTACGCAGCTCTGCACCGCGATTGCGATGTTGATAAGCCGCGTAACCTTGCAAAGTCGGTGACTGTGGAGTAGTTTACTCCTTATCTCAAATATTTTTGTTGATTGACAAAAAAGTCGAGTACCGTACAAAAAAGTCGAATACCGTACAAAAAAGTTGAGTACGGTTTTCAAAGTAAGGTATCGCTCAAAGTCATTCAATTATGTATGATTGTTTCATGCGTTGAAATGTGTAGAGAAAAAATTACCGTTCCTTAACTAAAAATAACGGTGCTTAAATAAAATGAACACTCCAAGAACCGAAGTTTTTCTGATCCAATTCAGGAGACCTTCGGTCTTTTTTTTGCCCGAAAAAGGCAGGGAAGGAAGGAGAAAAATGGCATGAAGATAAGCGGGAGAAACCAGTCATATCAACGCATTTGAAAGGATAAAAAAGGAGGAATTGCGGGAGGAAAAGCGAGAAAGAAGGCGGGAAGAATCAATCCTCAACCCTTAATACTACTCTGTTATTATTATGTCGGATTCAGTGAAAAATCGTTACACAAATGAGGAAAAGGCGAGAGAAAAGCGGGAACGTTATTATTCTTTTGCGGGATTTAGAAAAGGGGCGAAAAAAGGCTTGAGGTAAAGTGGGAGAAGGGATTGAAGGGTTTAGGGGGAGGAGGAGAGCGGGAACGTTATTAAAATCGGGGGACATGAAAACCCAAAAGTTGCTAACAATTTTGAAATTGTTTTGCGCATAAAACTTACGAGGGCTTTTCAATGATAAGACTCAATCCAATTATAGGGGTTGAGTCTTTTTTTCTTCAATTTCTTTCAATATTCATGTTGAATGGCAAGATTTTTCGTGACGGACTTGGTAGCAAGTTATCTGGCTTTTACTAGGACATAAGTTGGTAGCTGCCCAGCAAAGTAGGTGCCTTTGTTTTATTGTAGTTTTGAAATAAAGCCGCGATGTTTATAAAAAAGTTGCGAAGCTTTACCCCTTTAGATATGGTTATCTAAAGGGGTATTCTTATAGTTAAAGGAAAAGTATTTCTGAACCAAAAGGTGTATTAGAGAATTGTTTAGTAACAATAGGGTTGTTCAGCAATCGGGCCATATTATGGGGTATAAAATTAGCCTCAATTGAGGTGAACCGTATCATAAGTAAATGAGGTTTTAACGAAAAAACAACAGCACCCTCTAATTTGCTGGAGAGGTGCTGTTTTGTTATTTGAATGGTTTACGTTAATATGCTCCTTTAATTTGAATGGTGGCAGCACCTTTTATTAGAATTGTCCCCTTGGTTTAACAAATGCTTTTTTGTAAATAATATGTTTGTTAAACAATTAATTAAGGGGGACTTGTATGCCACAGGATCGAAAAGCAGAAGTTCAAAACGATGCATACGAAGGAAAAGAGATCATGCCAGATAATCCACAATATCTACCGCGTCACGTGCAAATGGAGTTGCCTCACGAATTTTCTATAAATCCTCTGTTTGCCCGTGAAGGAGAATCAGTCGTTCCGCGCTTTCACATGCATGATAAAGGCATGTTACCAGAAACAGCGTATCAAATCGTCCATGATGAAATTGCTCTTGATGGCAATGCCCGCTTGAATCTTGCAACATTTGTTAGCACATGGATGGAGCCTGCCGCAGAGCACTTATATGCCAAATCATTCGACAAGAACATGATTGACAAGGATGAATATCCACAGACAGCCGAAATTGAGGAGCGGTGTGTCCGCATTTTAGCCAACCTCTGGCATTCGCCCACCCCCCTTACGACTATGGGCGTTTCAACAACTGGATCGTCGGAAGCATGTATGCTCGGGGGGCTTGCGTTAAAGAGACGCTGGCAAAACGCACGCAAAAGCGAAGGGAAGCCGGTGGATCGGCCCAATATTGTGTTTAGTTCTGCTGTTCAAGTCGTTTGGGAAAAATTCGCGAACTATTGGGAGGTTGAACCACGCTATGTGAAGGTTAGCCCAGAGCATCCCCAATTGGATCCTCAGGGGGTCCTCGCTGCCGTGGATGAAAATACGATTGGTGTGGTACCGATTCTCGGTGAGACTTATACCGGGCTTTACGAACCGGTTGCCGCCATTGCGAAAGCGTTGGACGATTTACAGGAGAGAACGGGCCTCGACATTCCCATGCATGTGGATGCGGCTTCGGGGGGATTTATAGCACCGTTTCTTCAACCAGATTTAGTCTGGGATTTTCAATTACCGAGGGTGAAGTCCATCAATGTATCCGGACATAAATATGGATTAGTCTACCCTGGGTTGGGTTGGATAATTTGGCGGGAAGCTGAAGATCTCCCTGAGGATCTAATCTTCCGCGTCTCCTATTTGGGCGGGAACATGCCGACTTTTGCCCTGAATTTCTCTCGTCCTGGCGCACAAGTGCTCCTGCAATATTACAATTACCTGCGTTTGGGGAAAAGTGGGTACTATGATGTCCAAAGGGCTTCTCAGAAAGTCGCTCTTTTTCTTAGCAAGGCGATTCAGAAGATGGAACCGTTCGAACTTTTGTCCGATGGTTCGGATATTCCGGTTTTCGCTTGGCGACTGAAAGATGGTTACACATTAAACTGGAATCTTTATGATTTATCTCGACAATTGCGTGTGTTCGGCTGGCAAGTACCTGCCTATCCATTGCCTCCAGATATGGAAGCGGTCACGATTATGCGCGTTGTGGTTCGAAATGGATTTTCCATGGATCTCGCGCATTTATTTTTGATGCACCTCAAACAGGCCGTTGCCTTTCTGGATTCTCTGGACGGGCCAATGCCACATGATACGAAACGTGATAATGGGTTTCATCACTAAGTAGGGACAGATCCCGTAGCCATTAAGTTGAGCTAACCACCGGTGAAATCAACTATCTTAGATGAATCCCTCCATTAAGAAATTCATTGGAGGGAGTTTTCATGGAGATTAAGTCGACCAATAAGGATATGCTTTATACAGAAGAAAAGTTTATATCTCTTATCGATTGGGGGAACGGGTTAAGCACCCGATCTGATAAATAGACGGAGAAATTCCGCCTATTGACTCGAAAAATATGAAAATGAGTAATTTTACTTTGCATAATCGGAAAACCTCCCTTTATAAACCCTAGAACGAGCTCTATTCTGCATCTAACCGAAAAATCTGCGCTTATTTTACTATCGCTGGTTACTCAATTAAGGACAAGACTTCATATTTAAAGGAAGTGAGAGGGGGGAGGGCGATCCAAGAGAACCTCATTTAGATACCTCACGGTGAACCGTACCTTAAGTAAGTGAGGTAAATTGCCCTAGGTATTTATATAATTTTCCAATGGTTATTTTTATCATGTTAAAATGAATGAGAAACGCAAACAAAGAAAATCGTATATTAGAAGGTGAGGTAGCATATGTCATTAGCCAATGATTTTGATATGTATACTGATGAGATTGAATTGATACAAACTCAAAACCGTGTGGAATGCGATTTGTATTCAATAATCGCCTGTATCATCAGAGAAAGAAAACAAAGTAACAAGATTTCTTTAAGAGATGTTTCTGCGCGACGAAAATCTGAATTTTCAACATCATTTATAGGAAATTCGGGATTTCCAGACTTCGTGATACGAGAAAGAATTAAAAGCAATAACGCAGCTACTCTTGGAGCGATTGAAGTTAAGCGTGTAGGTCAAGATTTAGACAAACATTTAGAACAGGTAAAAGGTCATCTAATTTCCTATAAAAGAGTTATCTATACGAATGGGCTCGAATGGAGGTACTATAAAGGCTCTATTGACAGCCGTCGATGGAAGGTTGAACTTGGAAAAAAAAGCAGTGATGGAAAAATCACATGGGATAACGACAATAATTGGAAAAAATTATTGGAAGAATTAGATAAGATTGAATGGATAGAGTAAGAGTGGTTTTGCGAATTCCAATTTACATATTTCTAAAAACATACGTTTAAAAAAATGAAATTCATAGAATAATAATTATCAAAAGTGATGCTATATTACAACCTCATTTAGCAATGCCACGGTGAACTGTATCATAAATAATATTCAAAATAGTATTATTCAACAATCGGGCGCTTTTCTTTAGTAAGAAGGCGTCTTTTTTATATGCTCTACACAAAAGATTGTGAAGATTTTCACTTAAACTATAGGGTGCGTTAATCTAGGTAGGATTAACGCACTTTTTGTTGAATTCCTTATTGAACAAACGGGGCAGGTTAGTTGAAGAAGGAGTATTTAACTTTAATCTCGAAATATTAGGCATAATAAGCAAAATAACGGAGGAAGAAATGGTTAAAAATGAATTAAATGAGTCTGCATTAGAAATGATTAGACGCTCAAAGATTTCAGCTAGAGTCGCTTCAGTTACAGAAATTAACTTACTCAGGGATGAACTTGGTGAAAACCTACCAGACTGGTTAATTAACTTAATGTCTCAAGTACCTATATGTAGCAGTCAACTTGTTGTTCCCTGTACAGTAGAAGACGAGGAATTTGAGTTATTAATCGATTTTCTGGACCCAAAAGAATTAATTCAGGAAAATAAATCTCTAGTACCTGGATGTGCTGTTTTCAATAAAGGTTATCTCTGTATTGGTGTAGAGAGTGGTATAGGTAATCCTTATGCGATAAATATTAGAGAAGGAAATAATCCACCAGTGTATTTATTGGACCACGAGTATGGTGAAGATACAGAGCAGATTATAAATAATAAGGAAGTTATCGTAGAGAGATTATCGGACCTGTTTTCAATAGCTTTTATTAATGAGGATTAACCCTTTAATGATATGTCAGCCTGAAATTACAATTACATTAAAGTCCTTATACCTCTTACTTTTTCAGAATCTGTTTTGACAAGATGATGAAATTTTTATAATAGACTCAGAACTAATTGCTTGTAATAGAGTTACCGTATTTCCTTGGGATAGCGAACAGTACCTAACAATGTTCACTATCAATACTTCCTTAGTTCTTGATAAGATCCATGACATCTCGTCTCATGGTTTGCTGAGCCAATTCGGTTGGTTTCCCCATACGAACTAGCATTTGAATGACTTTTCCATTTGGTGCATATTCCATATGGATTTTCGTATGCGGTTCCTTCATTTCTGGGTACTCTTCCAACACTTGACTTGGCGGCTGCATCACAAAGCCCATATTATGTGCTTCCAATATGAGACGACTATAGAGCATACCTGCTTTTACCTGATTACTACGGCTATTATCTTTTGTAATAATCATCGCATAGATTGGTGTATGTTCCACGGCAATCTGTGTGGACTTCACAAACAAATCAGCTGATGCTTTCTCATTGTTGATGGAAGGAAATAGGGTGATCATTCCTTGCATCACATTTTTCTTCAATCCTGTAATTCCTTCCCCTTCCAATGAAAATCCATATCTGTACTTGTTCTTTTCATACTCATTCGCCCGAAAAATATTTGCAGATTCTTCATTAATACGATGTACAGCAGACTCAATTTTAGCCCCTTCCATAGCGTATTGACCAAGTCTATCTAAATTCTCTTGATCTGAAAAAATTTCTAATGTCACACCTTTTTCATCAGAGATATCTTGTAGCTTATTTACTTGGGCTTTCGTTAATGTCGTTGTCTTATAGGCTCCTCTGTTTGTATCTGGAAGAAATATGTATGGATAAAGTTCATTTTTTATTGTTTCCACTTTTGTCAGAGAAATTTTTGCAACTGGTTTTGCATCCATGCTTTCTTTTAGGTTCGCTTCATCATAATTGCCGTTTGGAAAAAGAACGATGTCTGTGTGATAGCCTAATTGATCACCTGTCTCTTTCACATATTCTAAAAAAGTCCCTTGTGTCACCATCGTTTGACGAGCATAAGGATCCACTTGTGGAGCTAACCGATTTGAATCGGCATACAGGTAAAAGACATTTGCATCTTTTTGATCCAGACGTACAATCCATGGCTGCATATTATGTCCATTCGCAGCTAGTAAACCATGGGCAGCAAGGCGTACTCTTATATCCTTAAATTGTTGTGAATAGGTAGTCTTCCATGGATCTAAATAATGTTTAGTCGAAAAAATGCCACTTTTTATCATTAAAACAGAGAAAACACCTACGATGATCATGACAAAAGTTAAGAAAAACATAGTCATCATCTTTAATCCTTTCTTTTTCATTTTTCTCGATCACATCCTTAATTTTTAATAGATGTAAGTAGTAATTCAAACGCTTCAGGTATTAGCTCTTCGGAATTTCTATGGTGATAATGTTTGATATAATTAGCTTTCTTCTTCGCTACATTAAAGACTCCAATTGTGGTTGACCATAAAATCACTGCTGTATTTAAAAGATCCAAGTCTTTTCGTATGGAACCTTCCTCCACTCCCTGTTGTAATGTAGTCATCAAAAACCTGAAAATTTTTTCCCCTTCGGCATAGCATTCTTCTCTCGATTGATCGGTGATCCCTTTTTCAAAATCTCGTTCACTCGTTTCATATTCTACAATTGCCTCAAAATAGTTTGGTTGTAACTGGCTAAATGTAAAAAGAGTTGTTCCGATTTGTCTTAATCGTTGCAAAGAATTCCCATCCAGTAATGTGTTGAGGTCTTCTTCTAATACGTTATTTAATAATTTCCATCCTCTAATCATAATTTCAAAATAGAGTTGCTCTTTGCTTTTAAAATAAACGTACACAGTTCGTTTGCTAAACTCTGCTTCTTTCGCTACATCGTCCATGGTCGATGTAGAATATCCCTTTGTAAAAAACACTCGTTCAGCAGCTTCAATAATATCGGTCCTTCGAATTTCCTTTTCCCTTTGTTTTCGTTCAGATAACCCCATTTGCTCAACCCTTTCACTATAATGATATAAAGTATACTATTAGTTTACTTTATATCATCCTGTTGCATAAAACAATACTTATCACCAAAATTGTCCATTTTTTAATCTATTTTTAGTAGACTATGTTCTTTAACTTTATTAGGGTAAATTACGGAATGACAATTAAATCAATTGCGAAAAGGGGAGTTGAAATAAGTGGAAAAACTTATTGCCATTCAATGGAAAAAAGCCATTTGTGATTATTTTATTAAGTATCACAGATGGCTTTTTATTTTAGAATAATCCAGCTTCCCTTGCGGCAGATATACTATTTCTAGCAAACTCTTCTGCGGACATGCCGACATTCTCCCAATGTATATACATTAAACGTGGATTTTCAAACAGCCAATGATTATGAAAGGCCGTTACGATAAGGCCTCTTTTCCGTAATGCGGCAATAAATCGATTAAGTTCCCTTTGGAGAACCACCGATTCACCAAGATTTAGACCATTATTTTCAAAGGATAACATAAACGGAAGTGCAAGCGGTGAACGCGTGCGGCGACCTAAAATAGTCGCATTTAGATCTCGAAGGCGCATTACAGTACACACTGGTGCTGCTGAAACAACCTCGCCGCCAATAATATCGGCCAATCTTTGGCATGTTGAAGCAGTTATATTCCTAACATTACCACGATCGGTACGTGTCATTCGTTTGCTTGACCTATGTCCCGTAGAATGTGAACTAGATTCAATTTCAATATCCATCTGATTGCTAACACTATTGTTTGACTGATGTCCAGTTGTTCTTGATCTGGATTCTAATTCTTCATCCATCTGATTTTTCCTGAAAGAGCTTGTATCAATATCAGGATTAACCATTCCGAACCAATTATCAAAAATGTCTCTTCTTTCCATTAAAATCACCTCCTGTTCTTAAACAAAAAACAAAATTTTAGAAGAAACCTGCTTCTTTTGCAGCTTCAAAACTATTTCTAGCAAACTCAAACGGATCTCCAACGTTCTCCCAATGCATATACATTAACCGTGGTTTTTCAAAAAGCCAGTGGTTATGGAAAGCAGTTACGATAAGACCTCTTCTTTGTAAGGCAGACATTAGAGCATTAGCTTCTTTTTGAAGGAGTACAGTTTCCCCAAGGTTAAGGGTTCTTCCTCTTATATTGTTTTCAAAGGAAAGAGCAAATGGAAGGGCTAATGGGGATTCTGTGCGGCGACCTAAAATCGTAGCATTAATATTTCGAAGGCGCTGAACGACGCATGCTGGCGTTGATGCGATGACCATACCTCCGATAATATCTGCTAATTGTTGGCATGTTGAAGTGCTGATTCCTCCAACTGAATTACGGCTATTATTGCTCCTTGCAGGACGCCATACACCTTGAGGACCTGATCCCCATTCATGATGAAATTCATTTTTCCCCAATTCTATCACCTCCTTGTCCACTGTTCACTTAACATATCAGGAAAAATGGACAAGAGTGTACTATTGACTCGGGACAAATATCTTTTTTTAATTCATTTTTTGAATAATGATGTTTCCTTCAATTTAGATTCCGTTCATTAATTGTTGATCAATTGATGCATATGTTAAATAGGACAGGTTGCTGAGGCAACCCCTTTTTCTTATTCCACGAACAGGGTAAGTTAGTTCAATAAAGAGTTTACATAAATTCACTAATTTTATATCCCTTATTGTAATTTTATGGTAAAATCGTCGGAAACAAGGAACATTCGATAGTTTAAAGGGGATCGAATATGCCTGTAAAAGAAACAATAAACTACTATTCTCCAGTATCTGAATTTCTACCAATAACAGCTGTTGTATTGGCTGTTGGCTTAATTAGTTATTTCATATTCCATTACAGGAGTAAAATCCGAAAATAAGGCTGTCATTTGGGCAGCTTTTCTTATTGAATGAAAAGTGAAGGTTAGTGGAACAAGAGCTAATAGCTTTTTTCAACAATCGGTCCATTTAATGGAGTAATGCTTATGGGGATACTTTGAAAAAATTTAATGAAACATTGGGTAATGGGGGGAGTAAAAGATGCGAAATTTTAAAGGGTATTGTTTATTTATAATTTTCATCTTGTTGTTAACAGGGTTGTAACAGTGTAGAGAAAGAAAAACCGTCATCAAATACGAAAATATCCATTGAGCCATATAACATGAGTGAAAGAGAAAAACTGCTTATTAGCAAGACAGGTGTAGGGCAAATTGAATTTTTCAAGCTGAATGGCACTCTGAAAGAAGATGATCAATTGCAATTTTCGGTGGTCGAGTTTGAAAACGGTAAGTTTAAAAAGGAGTTGCTAAATACTTCGGGTGGGCCGGATACAAAATTTAAAGACAACCTCATTTCTTTTGGAATAAGTAGTTCCGAAGATGAAGACCATTCTTTAAAGCTGTTAACAGGTGTACCATCTGGACTTGCTTCAACAGAGTATTCAAATAAGATGACAATGTCTTCCTTTAGTAAATTGATAGGAGAAAAGGTTACTTTAGAGAAGAATAAACCTGCATATTTAGTAGCTTGGTTAGGCGCAACTAAAAACAGTTTGCGTTCTGTTGAAAGCGAAAATGGCGAATTACCTACAGGTATTGAAGAAGCTGAGGTTGCACTTTTATACAAAGTTTTATGGACCGATAAAGAAAAGAAATAACTTTCTTTTGTTAACAATCGTACGTATCCTTAGAAAGAAGGGTCTATTTGAAATGTCCCTAAAATATAAAGGAATTAGACTTTGTTAAGGCGAAAAAATAGTGAACATTGCACTTAAACTCCCGCAGTTAAATACGATTTTTCTCTCAAATACTCACTTATTCGCAGAATTTTAAAGCACTTGTAATAACATTAGGGGACTATTGAAATAAATTGTTAGGATTTTGGCAACATGAAGGCGTACTTAAATATAGGAGGTAATGAAACCCTATTGATATCCATATATTGTACGTATTCTCCACGCCACCCCTGGAGGTTTTCGCTCCCATGTCTCAACGGGTCAAATGCCCTTTCATTCCTTCGTCATAGGTATTCCAAGTGGTAGATGCCGGTTTTCTAACGGACAGCATACATATCTTTTGACGTTCATGTCATAATTTAACATTATGACTCGGAGTTTTTCAAAGTTTCTAAGACGGGCGAATAAAACGAATAGTATCTATTCTTCACCTTATCAGCAATAACTAAGGTTCTTTTTTATCACTTTTGGATTGAGAGTTATCCCGATTTTCCTTATTCCTTTTCACAAGGTGGGGGTTTTACTGTCACTACCTCAATGCTCCTTTCATAAAGCCTTTTTGAAAGATTTCCTCAGTTATGTCCGGTTGGTTCCATGCCAATAATCGTAGTATCCAAGCCCTTTAAGGCTTTAAAAGGTTAATCCATTGTATTATCTAGCAATCCTTCTTTCATTATTTTCGAACGTTAGAGGATCTCAATAACAATTCCATGGAAGTTTACGGCACAAAGCAACGTGAAACTGTTTTGCTATATCGATTCCGACATGTCTAATCGGAATTCTTCAATTAGTTGATTTTATTTGTCTTACTTTTTAAACTTCATTGTAGAGTTTCTTCTTAAGAATGATTTTGTGTTGTGTGTGTATAATCTTATTACTGAGGGGCTCTATTTTAATCGTGAAAAATAGCTCGCTACAGGAATTCTAACGGTGGGCGTTTAATGGAAGAACCAGTAGCCGTTGTTTTAGCTCCTTTTCTTCTTGAGCTAAGGGTGAAAGAAGGAGTTGCGAAGTAAAACATCTAATAGAGAAAAAAAGGAATATTTTGAACTAATAAGGAGTAACTCATCTTTTTGTTGGACTATTATTTTACTAAAGATACATGATTTAGGGTAGGGGGAGTAAAATGGAGATTTTAGAACTACCGATAGAATTTGAATTTAATGGACAAAAAAATCTAATTTATCCCAGTTTAATTATTACTAACAATGATTTAACGTTAGTAGATACTGGGTACGCAAACTTTTTACCTCTAATTGAAAATGAAATTAAAAAAAGTGGATATGAAATAAAGAATTTAAAGAATATTATTATCACTCACTATGATGATGAACATATTGGTTCCTTATATGATTTTAAAACAGAATTTCCTTGGATTAATATAATAGCTAGTGAGATTGAATCAAAATACATAAGTGGTATGCTGAAAGCGGAGAGATTAGTTCAAGCTGAAGCACTGCTAGATAAATTGCCAATTGAAGAAGTAGAATTTGGCAAATGGTTTATTCGGCAACTTAAGAATTTGAAGCATATATCGGTTGATGAAAAAGTACAAGATGGCAGTAAGATTTTAGATGGAAAATGTACGATTGTAGCAACTCCAGGGCACACATCAGGTCATATTTCATTATACTTTCCTAGTATAAAAACGGTTATTACGGGTGATGCAGCTGTTAATGAGAATGATAAATTGGTTATTGCTAATCCACATTTTTGTTTAAATATTGGGAAAGCAGAAGAGTCCTTAGATAAGATTAAAAATTTAGATGTAAAAACTTTCTATTGTTATCATGGTGGTAAATTATCCTTATAATTGTGTGGAAAACTACTATATCTTAAAGAATATATCAACTTGAATTTTAAAGATGTACTTAAACCACATGAAAATAAGTTCTTTTAGAATTGAAAAAAGCATTAATTAATTCTGTGGTGCAGTTCTGCTGCTGCATGGGTGGCTAACGGGGTGCTTTTCTTTAATAAGGAGTGCTGGTAAATGAAGCAGTTTGATGTGGTAAAAGTATAAAAGGATAAACCTGACGAAGGGTTTTCTAAAGGGAAAATTGGTACTTATTGTCAGCCTTTTAAGTACTTTTATGGTTATATACTCAGGGTGAATAAATGGACAAAATTAGTAAGTTTGCCATTGGTGTTGTGTGGGGGCTTCCTGGAACAGTAGTAATGTTGTTAATTATAGGAATAGCACTGAAACATTCCATTCATCTATTTGCTTCATTAGACCTTGGAAATCGCAGGTTGGCTAATCGTCTATTTTGTTCAAGACTTGATAGTGAAACATCTTATTAACTAATAGGAGAAGTTTGTGAATTAAAGTATTTAAACTATAGGTGAGCTTTAGTTTAACGATCATTATGATGAATCTTTCAAAAACGGGTGCAATTTAGTAGCAAGAATTGTGCTCTTTCTTTATGTTTAGGGCTGTATCGTTGCATACCTAGTATAAAGAAAATGGTATAAGGTTAATTTTTTTATTAAAATAAACGAATTGGTTTTGTGGAAAAGTACCCATACATATAAATGTGTTTTGTTGGATATTTTACAAAAAGGGGGAAGAAGGACTGTTAGAAAGGGATGATAAAGCTTTGACAATAAAAATTCAAAGATTGATTAATGTTGCTATGGTCTTACTATCATGGTTGACGGTACCCTTGTTAGGGTCACGTAACATAAAAAGATTTCTTCCCGCATCCATCCTGATTATCCTTATTGACGGTATTAGCATTCAAATTGGAAAAAAACTAAAATGGTGGGTTTTCTATAATAAACCACAATCATACTTATTTGGGGAATTTCCTTTTAGTATTGGGCCGTTTTTTGCAAGCTCCATGTGGACTCTAAAGTGGACATACGGAAATGTTAAAAAGTTTATTTTATTAAATGCCATTATAAATGGTATATTTGCATTTCCAGTTGCAAGTCTAGCAAGAAAATTTAGGTATTACAGATTGGTTCGACTAAATAATTACCAATTTTTCCTTAATTTCCTTTCGAAGGCATTATTATTGTATGGGATTCAATATCTTCTTGAATTAACAAGGAAAAAGAAATCTAAATTCTTTCACTGATAATAAAGATTTATGTTATATTGACAATCTAATCTTTTTTTATTATTCTTTTTAAAAAGCGTTTATGAATTTAATAAAATTTCGTATAACTCCAATAATTGGTTTGGAGGTCTCTACCAGGAACCGAAATTCCTGATTACGAAGAAAATACAAATCTTGTACTTTCTTCGTAATCAGGAATTTTTTTTATTATTTATGTAATTTAATAACAATATTTGGAGGTCAAAATGAACTTTTTAGAGTTGCCGAAAGTTGAACTTCACTGTCATTTGGATGGAAGCGTTAGGGTTGAGACCGTTATGGATATTGCCCAAAAGGAAGGCCTCCAGTTACCCTCTTTTGATAAAAAGGAGTTGCAAAATGAGCTGATTGCTCCTCTGGATTGTGAATCACTAGAGGAATATTTAAAAAGATTTTCTCTTCCTAATTCGGTTATGCAGTCTAGGGAGAGCTTAAAGAGAATTACCTTTGAGCTTTTTGAGGATGCATCAAGGGAAAATGTAAAATATATGGAGGTCCGATTTGGACCGTTACTTCACACATTAAAAGGATTAGATGTTGAGGAAGTTATTGAGAGTGTCATAGAGGGTATGAAGGAAGCAGAAAGCTGTTACGACATAAAGGGTAATATTATTCTGTCTTGTTTAAGGACAATGTCTGTAGAAAGTGCGTTTGAGGTGGTTGAAAAGGGGAAAAAGTTCCTAGGAAAAGGTGTAGTAGCAATTGACCTATGTGCATCGGAAGAAGAAGGTTTTTGTGAAAGATTCGTAGAACCCATCGCATTAGCCAAAGAATATGGCTACAGAGTCACCATACATGCAGGTGAAACGGGAATCGGTAAAAACGTTCTAGAAGCTATTGAAATGTTAGGGGCTGAAAGAATAGGACACGGAGTATTTATTAAAGATTGCGCTGAAGCTTATAGGGAAGTGAAAGAAAGACAAGTAGTGCTTGAAATGTGTCCAACAAGTAATGTCCAAACAAAAGCTGTTCAGCATTTTTCTGATCATCCGATATATAAGTTTCATAAAGATGGAATAAAAGTGACAATCAGTACGGATAACAGAACCGTTTCTAATACTACAATGTCAAAAGAAATTCATTTAGTTAACAAAGAATTTAACCTAAGCGAAGAGGATTATCGACGAATCTATTCTAATAGCGTTGAAGCATCCTTTGCTGACCAAAAAACGAAGGATTGGTGCCTGGCAAAATTTTAAGGAAATCCGATATTATACGACCATTCAACAAGAATGAAGAGGATACTGAGAAATTGAGAAAGGTCTGCAGCAGTACCTGCACACTGTTTACGGATAGAGGTTTAAAACAGGATGGAAAAGAGTAAGTAAAAAGCATTCGGGTTGTAACTGTTCCATCCCTGAATGCTTTTTTTTGCTTTTATTTAGAGTGTATTTCTTGTACCCGTCCGATCCGTCCATCTGTTAACCTGACTTTGATACCATGGGGATGGGTGCCCGATTTGGTAAGAATATCTTTCACAATGCCCCTGGTGAGCTTTCCCGTTTTTTGATCCGTTTTTAAAACAATATCAACTTCCAAACCTGGTATAATGTCTTTCCGATTTTGTCCGTTCATTAGACACCCATTTTTCTGCGGGTATTGCTTGGTTTTTTCGTTTGCTGGCTTTTCATTTTTTTTGTCGAAAGATCGGCATTCACTTTTCCATTATTTGAGTTCTGGTTCTTTTTGTTTTCAAGCTGCTGTTTCATGGCCTCTTGCAGGCTGATTTTCTTTTTTTGTGTTTGTGATTGATTATTCTCAGTCATAGGAAATTCCTCCTTTTTGAATAGGATAGTTAGTCCAGTATAATTGATTTTTGTCTATTTGTGAAAGAACAAAGAAAGGAATAGGGGCAGAAAATTATGGTTTTTTCGTAAAATAATTTAAAACATGCCTGAACACGTTAAGAATAACCTAGGTGAATGGAAATATACGCTGGATAATTTTGTATGGTATTATAAAAAGATGATTTCATTTAGGGAGAGAGCTTGGATGAAAAATAGAATAGAAACTTTAACAGGTTCAAAACATTTTCAGATAAAAATGGTTGCTGAGGGTGTATATGCAGCCATTTCAGTCCCTGGTACCGGCTCAGTAGGGAATGCCGCAATAATTGACCTAGGGGACTCGACACTTGTGGTTGATACGTTTACAACCATAGATGCTGCCGAAGATTTGGAGAGAGCAGCCATACATCTTACTGGAAAACCAGTTTCTTATGTACTAAACACACATTGGCACAGTGACCATACGAGCGGAAATCAAGTGTTTACCGAAGCACAAATTATTTCCACGTCTGCTACACGTGATATTATGGCAACATATGGAAAGAATAGGTTAGCTCAGCAACGATCAAATCCTGAACCTATTTATAAGGCTATTGAAGAAGTAGAGGATAAAATACAAAAAGAGACTGACGAAAAGTTAAAGAAGGAAATGGAATGGGAAAATACAAGTGATCGCGAGTACATGAAAATGCTCCCTGATTTAGTATATACACTGCCCACTATCACTTTTGATCGTCAGATGAGTATTCATGGCAGAGACAGGACCGTCCATCTCTTGACGTACGGCGGCGGTCACACGCAAAGTGATGCATTCGTGTTCCTGCCCGAAGAAAAAATAGCCGTAATGGGTGATCTAGTGCTCTCAAAACATCATCCTGTAATGATTAATGCGAACCCTAAAGAATGGCTACATATTTTGGAACAGATCGAATTACTTAATATAGAAACAATAGTACCGGGTCATGGTCATATTGGTTCAATGAAAGAACTTCATGAAGTTAAAGGGTACATAAACCATATAGTGGCATTGGTTTCGGAAGCAATTCAAAGTAAGAGAAGCATAGATGATATTTTAGTACCAAAGGCATATCAAGAATGGTACTTTACTACCTATTTTAAGACAAACCTAAAGAAGGTTTTTGATTTCATCACGAAAGCAGCGGATTAAAAAGGGAAAATAAATAATGTTTTTAGGAAGTAACTTTGCGCCCAAATAAGGCGCATTTTTTATTGGACTAATGGGAGTTTAATGAAATGTGGGAAATAAGTAGGTTTAGTAAGAATAAACAATCTCAAAATGAAAAAACTACCACATAAGTAGAACGATTAGGAGGATTTTAATGTTTTGCCTAAATAATGACTTTACTTCTGGTACGTTTCTTGGTTTTCAGCTTTATTCATTGGCAGGAAATCTTTTAGGAAGGACGTGAATGAAATGAAATCTATGCATGACCCACTTACAAGTGCTGAAATGGGGAAACTTTGGGCTACCTATGTAGGAAACAGCATGACCAAACAAATCATTCGTTACTTTCTCCAACACGTTGAAGATGCAGATATTAACAGACTATTGGATAATTCCTTAACGTTAACCAACGACTTTATGGGTCGGATAAAAACCATTTTTGATAAAGAGAACTTTCCTATTCCGGCTGGTTTTACGGATGAGGATGTAAACTTAAATGTGCCAAGATTATTTGAAGATGAATTTTATGTTCATTATTTGCAATATACGTTAAAGGCAGGAATAAGTATTTATAGTCTAGCATTACCATTAGTTTTTCGTAACGATGTGAAAGACTTAGCCCATTATTGTTTGAAATTATCAACGGAATTATTGGAGCAAGTGAAACATATTTTGATTACAAAGAATTTTATAATAAAACCTCCTGTTATTCCTATACCTGACAAAGTAAAATATGTGAAAAAGAATTTTCTAAACGGTTTTTTTGGTCAGGTACGGCCGCTCCATGCATTAGAGATTGCTCATCTTTACGATAATATAGAGAGCAACGTTACAAGCAAGGCGTTAATCCTAGGATTTAGTCAAGTTGCAAAGTCTGATAAAATACGGAAACTGTTTCGAAAAGGTGCAGATATTACAACTAAAACCATTGAACAATATCAGCATCAATTGCAATCTGAAAATTTACCGTCCCCAACATTTCTTGACCATCTAGTTACCGGTACAACCTTTTCACCTTTTTCTGATAAAATAATGCTATTTCATAAAATTGATATGTTTTCCATGAAAATTCGATCATTTGGAAATTCCTTGGCGGTAAATGGAAGGCATGATATTGGTTTTATGTATGTAAGATCATTCATGAGTATTTCTAAATTTGTAGAAGATGCCACCGAGATCATGATTGAGAATGGATGGCTGGAACAGCCACCAGTAGCGGCGGTAGATCATAAAAGTAAGTAGTGTTGCAAGGATAGCTTCTGTGCTAATAATACATACAGCCACTCCTTTATTAGCGATTGAATCAAGTAATAAGTATTCACCTATGTTCGCCCAATGAATATTTTATTGTTAAGGCTTTTTAGGGGGGATCGGAGTGGGATACTTTGTTACTGTTGAATCAGGTGTAAAATTATATGTAGAAGATTTAAATCCCGAGGGTAATAGGACGATCGTGTTTTTACATGGTTGGCCGTTAAGTCATGAACAGTTTGAGTATCAATTTAATGTTCTTCCTGTAATGGGGTACCGTTGTATCGGAATTGACTGGAGAGGATTCGGAAAGTCGGATAAGCCAATAAGCGGCTACAATTTTGACCGATTAGCCGATGATATACGGACGATAGTGGGTGTACTACAATTAGACAATTTTACTCTGGTTGGTCACTCGACAGGTGGGGCAATCGCCATTCGATATGTGTCCCGACATAATGGTTACGGGGTATCCAATCTTGTCCTTGTAGATGCTGCAGCTCCTATAGGCTTTACTACAGAAACGGCAACTAGATTCCTTGCTCAAGCGTTAAATGACCGTCCTAAGTTGATGCAGGATGTGACAGACAGCTTTTTCTTTCAATATATAACAAATTCATTCTCTGAATGGTTTTTTCAATTAGGATTACAAGCAGCTGGTTGGTCTACAGCAGCGATCATTATGACACTAAGGGATGAGAAACTTTATACTGATTTGCAAAAAATAATTGTACCTACCTTAATCATTCACGGCGTTCACGACAAAGTCATTCCATTCTCACAAGCGCAAGAACTAAATCAAAAGGTCATAAATTCACAGCTTGTTCCGTTTCATTACAGTGGTCATGGTCCTTTTTGGGAAGAACGTGACAAATTTAACAAGGTATTAATGCAATTTGTTGGTTGATACTGTACTCTAACGGGAACTTATGATGAACCTAGGCGATTTATTTTGAACCTTATTATTTGAGTCTTTTTTCTGACCAGCCTAAAATCCAATTACCATTAACTTTGAACCGAAAAACTCTGGTCTACTCGATCAGGGTTTTTATTGATTGGAACTTGACTAAAGTTGGCCTGGAAGATCAGAGCCACAGCTTCTAGTTCATGAAAAGACCTTTTATGAATTTATGGTATTTTAAACTATAACTTTTCGGTTCCATTGTTTTAAAAATAAAAATTTGATATAGTATCACCAAGACTTATTAAAGATGTTTAAAAAGTTATAGGTTTAGGTGGTGATGTTGGTGAGTGAATTATTCGCAACTCCAAAAACAATGAAGAAGATCATCCTTAGTGGAATTCGCACTACACTATTGAAACTGGGTAGTGCTACAAAGGTTGAGCTCAGTGATCAATTAGGAATTAGCTTTCCAACCATTAGTAAGTTTTTAGAACAAATGGAGAAGGATGGAGAGATTCTTTTACTTGGCCTTGATGATTCCAGCGGAGGACGAAGGGCGAAACGATACTCCTACAATCCGGATCACATGTTGGGCCTGGCCATCTATTTAGAGAGAACGGAGACACATTATACCGTTTTCAATTGTTTAGGGGAAGTAAAGAAGCAGGGAAAAACATCTAGTGTATTAATAGATAAAGATTTATTAACTACATGTATCGAAGACATTATGGTTCTATATCCCAAAATTAGTGCCTTGGCTATTGGTGTGCCCGGGTCGGTTGAAAATGGCCGGGTCTTTTATATTCCGGGCTATGAGCATTTTCAAGACTTTGATTTGAAGGGTTACTATGAGAATCATTTTTCAATTCCTGTGGTCGTAGAGAATGATATGAATGCTTCTGTTCTTGGATATCACAACAAAAAGGGGAGAAACAAAAATCAATCCCTTGTTTATTTATATTTTGGTCAAAATGGTCCGGGAGCGGGAATATTGATTAATGGAGATGTAGTGAGAGGAAGTACCTTTTTCTCAGGGGAGGTATCATTTGTTCCTCTGTATGATCAGCAAAACTTTATTCAATCCTTGGAAACTGAGGAGTATAGGACGGATGCCATTAGCCGATTGGTAGCTGCGTTTGTTGCAATAATTAATCCTCATACGATCATCTTTTGTGTGGATGAAATGAACAAAGTACAGATCGACCAAATTACTGAAGGGGGTTCGAAGTATATTCCGGCAGAGCACCTTCCTGAGATCACGATGAGTGACTGGAAACAAGACTACCTGCATGGACTACAGAAACTTGGATTGGATCTGATGATTACTGAGGCAAAATGAACTATTCAATAAAGGCGGGGATATCTATGGCTACACTCTTTTTGGTTATCATCTATTTGGCATTTATCAGCTTAGGTTTACCTGATTCCTTGTTGGGCGTTGCATGGCCTGTTATGCACTCCGAATATGGTGCTCCAGTTGAGACGGCCGGTTTGATTTTCATGATGATAGCAGGGATGACGATCATATCCAGCATGGCAAGCGGAGTGATTCTTAAACGATTTAGTACAGGATTGGTCACATTTGTAAGTTGCCTAATGACAGCTGGGGCTTTACTTGGTTTTAGCTTTGCTCCATCCATCGAATGGCTATTTATCTGTGCCATCCCCCTTGGATTAGGGGCTGGTACAGTTGACTCGGGTTTAAACAATTATGTCGCTACCCATTACAAAGCACACCATATGAGCTGGCTTCATTGTTTCTGGGGTGTTGGCGCTACACTTGGACCGATCATTATGGCTCAGTTTATTTCTGGTCACAATTCTTGGAGAAATGGCTATCTTACCATCGCCGGGATTCAATTTGCCTTAGTTGTGATTCTGTTCTTCACGTTGCCATTATGGAATAAGGTTGGAAAAAACAATGCTACCTTTTTAAAAACAGAGTCAGACTCAACAAGCGAATCATTTAATAAGGAAGTTAAACCTGTGAAACCTTTACAGATTAAGGGGGTTAAACTTGCGCTTGCCTCCTTCTTATTTTATTGCGGGGCTGAAGCTACCATGGGCCTTTGGGGAAGTAGTTTCCTCGTAAATGTTAAGGAACTATCTGCAGGGACAGCAGCAAAATGGGTTTCGCTCTATTATGGAGGCATAACGATTGGAAGATTCATTACAGGCTTTATTACGTTAAGGGTCAGCAATCGTACGCTTATTCGAGTGGGGCAAATCATAGCCTTATCTGGTGCGGTACTTTTATTATTGCCATTGCCATTGCCATCCTTTTTTTCACTAGCAGGCTTTATTGTAGTTGGCTTAGGACTGGCACCAATCTTCCCGTGCATGTTACATGAAACCCCAGCAAATTTTGGGAAGGAATCTTCTCAAACCATTATGGGCTATCAAATGGCGGTAGCTTATATGGGCAGTACGTTCCTGCCTCCGCTACTAGGTTTTATTGCCGCACATTCAACAATCAGAATCTTCCCATTTGTTATTGCAAGTTTTATTGCTATAATGCTCTTGGGGTCTGAAAAATTAAATGGTTTCTTAAATATGAAGAGATTATTAAAAAAGAATGAAACATGCTCAAAAGCATTGTAACCATAAGGTAAAAAATTTTGAACCTTACAACAAAGATTAGGAGTGAAATACTTTGTATAAATTAGTTGCTATTGATATGGATGGTACATTGCTTAATGACCGAAAAGAAGTGACAAATGAAGTAAAGGACGCCATTCAGGCTGCAAAAGCTAGAGGGGTGAAAGTGGTCCTTTGTACGGGAAGGCCTATTGTCGGTGTCCATTCATTTATTGAAGATTTAAAACTAAATGAAGAAGATGATTATGTTATTACCTTTAACGGTGCTCTTGTTCAAAATACGCACACGAATGAAGTTGTTTCGCAAACTTCCTTAACATACGGGGACTTAAAGGTATTATACGATTTAAGTAAACAGATTCAATCCCCGCTGCACTTTTTTGATTCAGACAATCTTTATACACCCAATAAAGAGATTAACCGATATACCGTACATGAGGCATATATGAATCAAATACCACTTCATTATCGAACTTTGGATGAGGTTCCTGAGGATATGATGATCCCTAAGGTTATGTTTATTGATGAACCTGAACGGCTAAACAAAGTGATCGCCAACATACCGAATTCATTTAAAGAACAATATACGATGGTCCAAAGTGCCCCGTTCTTTTTAGAAATTCTTCATCCTACCGTCAATAAAGGGAATGCGGTCAAACAACTTGCAGAAAAACTTTCCATTAAAAGAGAGGAAGTGATCTGTATTGGAGATGGCGAAAATGACCTAAGCATGGTGGAATATGCCGGTTGCGGTGTGGCTATGGGGAATGCCGAGCCAAGTGTAAAAAAGGCGGCAGAATTTCAGACATTATCCAATAATGAAAATGGCGTTGCCTATGCGATTGAAAAACTAATACTTAATAAATAGAAAAAACACGTTGGTAATCCGATTGCCAACGTGTTTTTCGTTTTAATTTCTAGATATATTATTTCTAAGCTTTGAAAAATCATGATTTTGGTAATAACTATTTTTTACTAAAACATTTGGCCCCAGACAGGAAACGGCTGGACAGTGACAACTTAATTCCTTGCAAAGGTCTGAATCCTGCCATCTTTCGTAGGCCTCTTGCAGATTAGTAGTTTGAATGTTTCCAAGCGGAGGGGTGTCGCCGAAATCTGTTACAATAATGTCGCCGTCAAAAATATTCACGTTAAGACGGGAGCGACCATCAGGATCATTCCGTACCGTAACATTTTTACTATTGTAGAGCCGTTTCAGTAGATGAAGATCATCATGATTTTGGCTGCATGCATAAAATGGCAGTGTTCCAAACAGCATCCATACCTTTTCATCACGAATATCGAGTAAATGGTGGATAGCTGCCCGAATTTCTTCCAGCGTTAATACTTCAAGAGTACTCGCGAAATCACTTGGATACATTGGATGCACCTCATGACGCTGACAGAGCATTTCGTTCACGATCTGCTTGTGGATTTTTTCGATATGTGGCAAGGTGCGTTTATTTAACATCGTTTCCGCTGAGACCATGACTCCAGCCTTCACTAGTTCTCTGCTGTTTTCAATCATTCTCTCAAAATAGGCTTCTCTTTGTTTAGCGGTTGGTTTTCTATCCATTTGCGCGAAGCCGCCCTCGACAAAATCTTTAATTGTACCCCAATTATGTGAAATATGCAGGACATCTAAATAAGGAACAATGGACTCGTAACGGGCCAAATCAAGGGTAAGATTCGAATTGATTTGGGTGCGCACGCCTCGTTCATGAGCATACTTTAAAATCGGGATGACATAGTTATTTACGGATGAAAGCGAAAGCATGGGCTCTCCGCCTGTGATGCTCAGAGACCGCAGTGTCGGAATTTCATCAAGTCTATGTAAAATCAGCTCGAGCGGGAGGGCATCAGGATCCTTTGTTTTCAAAGTATAACCAACTGCACAGTGCTCGCAGCGCATATTGCATAAAGTAGTCGTAGTGAACTCAATATTCGTCAGTTGCAGCTTGCCATACTGCTCCATATCCAAATAGGCTTCCCAGGGGTCATATTGAGGGGTGATTTTCTTGGTTTTTATCATAATTAACTCCTTAATGATGTTTTTTAAAAAACCATTTTATTATAAAGCATATGGGGGGAGGCTTGCTAATATTAGCTGTTTTCAGGCACAAAAAGAGTACCCTCCCAAAGAAAGGTACTTTTTAGATAATGCTATTTTTTAATTCCTCTTCAACCATGTGGTCCAAACGTTCAATCATTTTGATCGCTCTAGTCTCGTCCATTTTTTTATAATGATGCATCCCGCCTTGTTCTTCATCCATCTCATCCGCTAATTTGACGATTTGCTGCAACGGAGTCCTGTTGATAAATCCTTCAGGCATATAAGAATCTGTATGAAATAATATGGCCAGTGCGATGTCTTTCGCGATAATGGGGTTTTCTCCCAAACGGATCAACAATTTATGTGCCCTTTCCGCTCCTTTTATCGCATGAATATCATTCTTTTTATATAAATCATAATCCCATTTTCCGTTGCTATACCAAGTATAATGCCCCATATCATGCAGCAATGCCGCTTTTGTAGCCAAGTCCACCGAAACATTATATTCTTTGGCCAATTTAAATGCATGATAAGCACAAGCGATGGCATGGACAATTCCAGAACGATCTAAATATTTTCTTGCGATATGATGATTGAAAATTTGAATTAACGTTACTTCTCTCATTTTAATCACCCTCTTAAAAATATTAGTATGTATTATATAACGAATCGTGATTCATTTGTTAAAAAATGTTCTGAAAGTGTGTTAGAAAACTTAACCATTGATAGATTTTTTCCAATGGATAGAATTAGTGTATACTGAAACTAAAAAAGCACGGGGTATTTCCATGAATCGAACTATTTCTGATATTGCCAAAATAGCAGGTGTAGCTAAAAGTACAGTTTCCCGCTATTTAAACGGAGGGTCGGTCAGCGATTCTACTAAAAAGAAAATTGAATTAGTGATCAATGAAACCGGGTATGTTCCGAATACATTTGCACAAAGCCTTAAGGCGAAAAAAACGAATATTATTGGGACGATTGTACCGAGGCTGGATTCATATGCTGCTTCCAATACGTTAATTGGCATTGATGAGGAATTAAGAAACCAAAACTATCAGATGTTGATTGCCAACACAAATCAAGATTTAGAACGGGAGATTGAAAGTTTATACAGCTTCGAGCGCCAAAAGGTCGCCGGCATTATTTTGCTGGCAACAGTAATCACAGAAGCTCATTTAGAGGCGTTTCAAAAGATCCAAATTCCGGTGCTGCTGGTAGGGCAGTACAATGAAAATACTTATAGTCTTATCCATGATGATTATGCTGCAAGTTATGAACTGGCAAAAAATATCTTAGAAAAAGGCCATCGGAAGATTGCTTATTTGGGTGTTACCGAGAAAGATATTGCTGTCGGGGTTAAGCGAAAGCAAGGGTTTAAAGCTGCGGTAAAGGAGTACCCGAATTGTGATGTCCGGTACTATGAAACGGGGTTTAAAATCTTGGATGCGATGAAAGCGGCTGACAGCATATTGGATGACTTCCAGCCTACGATGTTGTTTTGTGCCACCGATAATATTGCTTTAGGAGCATTGAAGGCCTCGTATCTAAAAGGAGTAAACGTACCGAGTGATTTATCAATTGTTGGGTTTGGGGGATATGAAATTACAGAAGTCATACATCCTGCTATTACAACAGCGAAATTCCATTATAAAGAGGCAGGTCATATGGCTGCCCAACAAATTGTTCGACTCGTAAATGGTGAACAGATCCAAAAATTAACACTATCAAGATTTGAAATAATTGAAAGAGAAAGCGTTGACAATCTGACAGATAGTAAAATATAATAAAAGTACGAAACCGGTTCCAATTACTCGGTTTTCTCTTTTATGAACTTTTGGAACCGGTTCCTCACTTGGTATAATCATTTATTTTTTTATCAGATTTTGGAACCGGTTCCTAAAAAGCCGGAAAAGGAGGAAATTCTAAATGAATTACAAGCAAATAGCCAAAGAAGTCCTGGAGGCGCTTGGCGGTAAGGACAATGTTTCAGCTGCCGCTCACTGTGCAACCCGTTTACGATTGGTGCTGCATGATGAGGAAAGGATTGACCAGAAAAAACTAGATGAAATGGATCTAGTGAAGGGGACTTTTTCAACAGGTGGCCAATATCAGATTATTCTTGGTTCGGGAACGGTTAATGAAGTTTATAAGGAATTTACTAAATTAACGGGTTTAACGGAGATGTCCACCAATGAAGTGAAAGAGGCTGGGTCTAATAAATTAAACCCGCTTCAGCGTTTTGTCAAAATGCTTTCAGATATATTTGTTCCTATCATCCCGGCCATTGTGGCTGGTGGTCTGTTAATGGGACTAAATAACGTACTGACTGCTTCAGATTTATTTATTGATGGAAAATCGCTAATTGAGGCCTATCCGCAAATGGCAGATTTGGCGGCATTAATCAATACATTTGCCAATGCGGCCTTTGTCTTCCTTCCTGTGTTGATTGGCTTCTCAGCTACTCAAAGATTTGGTGGCAATGCCTTTCTAGGTGCGGCACTGGGTATGCTGATGGTTCACCCGGATCTTTTAAATGGCTATGGATATGGTACGGCTTTAGCAGATGGGAAGATTCCTGTTTGGAAGATTTTCGGCTTTGAAATTGAAAAGGTTGGCTACCAAGGAACCGTTCTTCCTGTCCTGGCTGCTTCGTACATTTTGGCCAAAACAGAGACCTTCTTAAGAAGACGGATTCCATCCGCTTTAGATAATTTGCTCACACCGTTATTCTCAATTTTTATTACAGGTGTTTTGACCTTTACATTGGTTGGTCCGGTAATGCGTTCAGCTGGTAACTTCTTAACAGATGGTTTGGTTTGGATGTATGATACAACAGGACCTATAGGCGGGGCCATTTTCGGTCTTGTGTATGCTCCAATTGTGGTAACTGGAATGCACCATAGCTTTATTGCGGTTGAAACTCAGTTACTAGCCGATATCGCCAAGACAGGTGGATCATTCATTTTTCCAATTGCAGCCATGTCTAATATTGCGCAAGGTGCAGCCACTATTGCCGTGCTACTAAGAACAAAGGACAGCAAAATAAAAGGTGTAGCCTCTGCTGCAGGGATTTCTGCTTTATTGGGAATCACGGAACCAGCCATGTTTGGGGTTAATTTAAAACTGCGATATCCGTTTATTGGGGCAATTATCGGATCTGCAGCAGGTGCAGCGTTTATATCTATATTTAAAGTTAAGGCAATTGCTCTAGGGGCTGCTGGTCTCCCCGGTATCATTTCCATTAAACCGGGTACCATTACATTTTATATCATCGGGATGGCAATTTCGTTTGCGATCGCTTTCCTCACAACGCTGTTTTTAGCAAAAAGAAACACCCTTAAACAGGATAAGGAATATGTAAAACGAGTTGCGTAGAAGAAAAAATAAGATGGAGGATCTATTTGATTCTCCTTTCTTAGTGAGGTTACAACAATGGAATGGACAAAAGAACGAAGATATACACGATTACATGAAGTGGAACAAGAGGAAATTGCGGAGCTTTCAAAAACGGTCAATGAGAGCCCTTGGAGACAAAGCTATCATATTCAACCTGTCACAGGTTTGTTGAACGACCCAAATGGATTTTCCTTTTTTAATGGAGAGTATCATTTGTTTTATCAGTGGTTTCCGCTTGGGCCGGTTCATGGCTTAAAATATTGGTATCATACCAAATCCAGGGATCTGGTCCATTGGGAAAATATTGGGATTGCCATTGAACCGAAAGATTACTTTGATAGCCACGGAGCCTATTCAGGAAGTGCCATTGAGCATAACGGAGAACTTCATTTAATGTATACGGGTAATACTAGGGATGAAAATTGGGAGAGGCATCCATACCAATGTGTTGCTGTCATGGATCGTAATGGCATGATCTCAAAGAGGGAGAAACCTGTCATTTCCACTCTCCCAAAAGGGTATACAGCCCATTTTCGAGATCCTAAAGTATGGAAATTTGGGGAAACCTTTTATGCCGTCATTGGTGCTCAACGAATAAATGAAACAGGCTGTGTTTTACTGTATAGCTCGCCTAACATGTCTGATTGGAAGTGGGAAGGTGAAATCAAAACAGGGTTGACCTCATTTGGATATATGTGGGAATGCCCTGATTACTTTGAATGGCAGGAAAAAGGGGTCCTTATTTTTTCTCCTCAAGGGCTGCCGCCAAAGGGAGATGAATATCACAATATCTATCAATCTGGTTATATTCTAGGGGAGAAGCTTAATTTTGAGGATAGAAGCTTGATTCATGGTGATTTTAAGGAATTGGATCGAGGCTTTGACTTTTACGCACCACAAACTATGTTGGATTCAATGGGAAGAAGAATCTTAATAGGCTGGATGGGGCTGCCGGAACTTGTTTACCCAACGGATCGGTACGGCTGGGCTCATTGTTTAACCCTTCCAAGGGAAATAACAATTCAAGGAGATCAGCTACTTCAAAAGCCAGTACAGGAATTAGCCTTGTTACGTAGTGAAAAGGTAGAAGCTAAAGTAAATATTGACAATAACACGGTTGAAGTTGCTGGGTTTTGCGGAGAAACCTATGAATTAATGGCTGAATTTACCGAGCCTTCAGCCTTAATGTTTGGTGTCGAGCTTCGTGTAGGGGAAAAAGAAAAAACGATTATTTATTATGACCAAACAAGTAATAAAGTAATCTTTGACAGAACCTATTCCGGGGAGCCTTTCGCTACCCAATATGGAACAGTTAGAAAGTGCCATTTAAATGCTAGTGCACTAAAACTTCATATATTCGTTGACGTTTCATCTGTAGAAGTCTTTGTGAATGATGGAGCAGAAGTGTTCACAGCTAGAATTTTTCCAAAAAAAGATAGTACAGGAATTCGTTTTTTTGCTCAAGATGGGCAAGTGAATCTCAGGGCAACTAAATGGACAATAGACAAGAGGTGAGATGATTGGGAACATTATTCTCTATTGGCGAAGTGTTAATTGACTTTATTCCACAGCAAAAAGGTGTGGCGCTTAAAGATGTATTATCATTTGAGCGGGCACCGGGAGGAGCTCCTGCAAATGTGGCAGCTGCAGTAGCCAAATTTGGTGGACGGTCTGCGCTGATTTCCAAGCTTGGGATCGATGCATTTGGGGATTTCCTTCTCGATGAACTGAACCGGGCCGGAGTAGAGACGGGTTATATCTTGCGGACCAAGGATGCGAATACCGGTCTAGCATTTGTTTCACTGACCGAAAGTGGTGAGCGGGATTTCTCTTTTTATCGAAATCCTTCCGCGGATTTGTTGTTAACAGCAGAAGAAATAGATTCCGGGTGGTTTGGTCCTGGGGACATTCTCCACTTCTGTTCTGTTGATTTAGTTGAAAGTCCTATGAAGCAAGCACATAAGAAAGCTATACAGACTGTTATGGAGAATAAGGGCCTTGTCAGTTTTGATCCGAACGTCAGACTTCCATTGTGGGAAAGTCCGCAAGCGTGCCGAGAGGCTATTCGTGAATTTCTCCCGCTTGCCCATATCGTAAAAGTTTCCGATGAAGAGTTGGAATTTATTACGGGTGAGAGTACGGTTGACGCAGGAATTTCCGCGCTTTTTGTTGGTAATGTAAAAGCGGTTGTTTTTACTAAAGGGGCAGAAGGTGCAGAAATCTATTTAAAGAATGCAAAGCATGCATCTAAAGGGTACTCAGTGCAAGTGGAGGATACAACTGGAGCTGGAGATGCTTTCATTGGCGGCTTTCTTTACAAACTGCTGGAAAGAAAGGCTGTTCCGGGAAATCTAGAAGCTATTTTACAGGAGCATTATGCTGACATTCTGGCATTTGCCAATGGCAGTGGAGCCTTGGCCACAACTGGAAAGGGAGCTATATCCTCTTTACCGACTAAAGAACGAGTACTGAATTTGGTAGTAAATAAAAAGTAAAGTTTACATTCTATTAACCTATAATTTATTGACTATTTACGAAAATCAAACAGTGAATTTATATTACTCCTCTACAATCAAACTTGAAGTTGATTAAAAAGAGGAGTGATTTTTTATGAAAAAGAAAGCAATTGCAAGTGCAGCATTGTCCTTGGCAGTCATGACAGGTTTAGGGTTGAGCCAGATGAATGATGTGAATGCTGCATCTAATGGGAAAAAAGATGTTCACGGGAATGCAAAGAACGTCATTGTATTTGTAGGGGATGGAATGGGGGCTGCCCACCGTGATGCCATCCGATTAGCCTCGGTAGGGTTAAATGGAAATCTGGCAATGGACGATATGCCAGTATCTGGAGAAGTACATACCAGCTCAACATCCGTCATCACTGATTCCGCTGCTGCCGCTACAGCGATGGCTTCGGGCGTAAAAACTTATAATGGAGCAATTGGTGTTGACGCGAATAAAAAGCCAGTCAAGACGATTCTTGAAATGGCGAAAAGCGCAGGAAAATCAACAGGGCTCGTCACAACGAGTCAAATTACGGATGCGACACCTGCAGCATTTGGCGCACATGTTACCGATCGTTCTTTGCAAAGTGACATTGCTAAACAATATTTAGAGAATAGCAAGGTAGACGTATTGCTAGGCGGAGGCGAGGATTTCTGGTATCCTGCAGGGAATCCCGGTGCTTATCAAGACCAGCCTGCTAAGGACCCAACTGAGAAAAGTAAAGGGACACAGGGAAATCTAGTCGAAGAGGCCAAGAAATTAGGGTATAACTATGTCACAAATGAAAGTGAAATGGACAAATCAAAAGGTAGTAAACTCTTAGGCCTTTTTGCAAATGAGGAAATGTTCGAACAGCGTGAAGAGGGTCAAGGGGATCTATATGACCCGGTTGTTTCCTTGCCTAAGATGACAGAAAAAGCAATCGATACTCTTTCTAAAAACAAAAAAGGATTTTTCTTGATGGTAGAAGAAGAAGGAATTGACGAGATGGCCCATGAAAACAATGCTGAAAAAATGCTGAAAGCCGGTCGGGAATTGGATAAATCAGTTGCCGTAGCAAAGGAGTTTGCTAAGAAAAATCCTGATACTTTAGTTCTGGTGGTGGCAGATCATGAATGCGGCGGACTTGCCATTGAAGATGTGAGCAGCACTGACGAATCGGGGGACGGCATATCGAAGGAAGATGGCCCATTTTCTGTGGCAAACAGCAGCGGCAAATTCATCCTTGACTGGACGACCAGCGGACACGGAGGGGTTTCTGTACCATTAACCGCGACTGGAGCTGGAGCAGAGCTATTGGCAGGAACATATGAAAATACGCATATCTTTGATGCTGTTAAAAAAGCTATGAGATTAAAATAACGATTTAAATGGAAAAATGGGGGGGTTGCTGTCTGAATATGCAAACCCTTTTTTTATTCCGATAGTTACTGAGAGATCATAACGACCGTTAAGGAAAAAAGGATATCTGTGGGGTCGTTATGGTGGGGGGGCATAAAGCCCGTACGAATAAAAAGGTAGCACCAAGGTCGTTGGCTTATTGAAGCCCAAACCCGCAAGAATTCCAGAAAAGAGTAGCCAAGAGGGCTTGTTGAAGTCCAAACCCGCAAGAATTCAAGAAAAAGAGTAGCCAAGAGGGCTTATTGAAATCCAAACCCGCAAGAATTCCAGAAAAAGAGTAGCCAAGAGGGCTTATTGAAGTCCAAACTCGCAAGAATTCCAGAAAAAGAGTAGCCAAGAGGGCTTATTGAAGTCCAAACCCGCAAGAATTCCAGAAAAAGAGTAGCCAAGAGGGCTTATTGAAATCCAAACCCGCAAGAATTCCAGAAAAAGAGTAGCCAAGAGGGCTTATTGAAGCCCAAACCCGCAAGAATTCCAGAAAAGAGTATCCAAGAGATCTCATTGGAGCCTAATTCCGCTAGAATTCTAGAAAAATAATAGCCCAATTCCCTCTATTCCCAACCTAAATCCAAAGATGCTTAAAAAGCACAAACCCTATAATCCAATCCCAACTAGGTCTCTAGTCGTAGATAACTTTACACCAGTTGCCCGATGATGATAGAGATATGGAAAACCTATAATAAGAAAGGTAAAATCATCCAACAGATAAACACAGAAAGACACAAAGGGGTACAAAATCGTAACGGAGGGGAAGAGAAAAGATGCAATCGTGGATTAAATTTTCATTAAAGAATGCAGGAGTTATTTTTATAGCTATGTTAATGGTTATAGCAGGAGGGATTTTCTCTGTCAAAACCATGAAGATGGAATCAATGCCGAATGTCGACATTCCTTATATTGTAGTGCAGGTTCCATACATTGGCGCTACACCTGAACAAGGGTTAGAGGATATAGGAAAGCCGCTGGAGTCTACGTTGTCCGGCATAAAAAAACTGGATAATTTGTATATTGAAGCCCACAGTAATGTGGTCGTGGGCATCCTTGAATTCGAGATGAGCAAGGATATGGATGAAGCCGAAAAGGATGTTACCACGGCTGTCGCCTCGATGAAGCTGCCTGAAGGTGCAGAAAAACCAGAAATTTTAAAGGATGGCCCTTCTGCCGCGCCCGTGTTTCAATTTGCTCTTTCATCTGAAACAGCCAGTCAATCAGACCTTACACAATATATCAATGATCACATCAAGCCGGCTTTAACCGGTATAGATGGTGCAGGAGCTATTGATATTTCCGGTGAGACGGAAAAGGAAATCGCAGTTAAATTGGATCCTGAAAAAATGAAAAATTATGGGATTTCATTTGAGACAGTTAAGCAAACCTTTTTAGCTCATCATTTTGCCTTTCCGGCTGGGCAGGTAAATGTAGAGGATAAAACATTAAATGTGCAGGCTGAGTTCAAATTACATTCTGTTAAGGAAGTTGAAAATATTCAAATTCTGTCTCAAGGACCAACTGGTATTCAACATGTAAAATTATCAGACATCGCTTCGGTTTCTTATCACAATAAAAAGGAAACAGTATATACTCGATTAAATCAAGAGCCGGCTGTATTAGTAGAAATGAAAGCACAGCCCGGGTCCAACGCTGTCAAAGTGGTATCGGAGGCTAAGAAAAAGCTAGACGATTTAGAGCTTCCAACTGGTTATCAATTAACAAAATTATATGATACATCTAAGGAAGTAAAATCATCAGTGGATGGAATGCTGCGAGAAGTATTGCTTGGAACCTTGTTTGCCGTGATTGTTACGTTCTTGTTCCTACGTAATATAAGAGCAACAATCGTAGCTGTTCTTTCCATACCATTATCTATCTTAGCATCCATGATTACACTCAAATATTTTGATTACAGTTTAAACATGATGACACTTGCGGGAATAGCCGTAGCTGTTGGGCGTGTTATTGATGACTCGATTGTCGTCATCGAAAATATTTACCGCCGTACTTTAACCAGCGCAAGGCGTGATGAGAGAATGGTGCTAGCGGCAGCGAAAGAAGTAGGTGGTGCGATTACCTCCTCAACGCTGACAACCATTGCTGTATTTGGACCGCTGTCCTTTGTTCCCGGCATCATTGGCCGCTTCTTTGCACCATTTGGCATAACGGTTATTGTGGCCTTGGCTTTCTCGCTTATTGTCTCCTTAACCGTCGTCCCATTATTGGCGAAGCTATTTTTACTGCGAATTAAACATAAAGAAGTTAAAGAAACCCTTTTGGAAAAGTCGTATAAGCACTTATTAACTTGGGTGTTAAATAAAAGGGCAGTCACGATCATCCTAGCCGTCATCATGTTTGCTGGATCTCTTGCATTAGTTCCAATGATTCCGAAGAACTTTTTACCGCAGGAAAAAGCAGTTTCCTACAGATTAACAGGAGATCTACCGGATGGAACATCACTGGATAAAGCAAATAAACTGGCTGTAAAGATGGAAGATATTTTAAAGAATGAGAAGCATGTGAAACATATCCAAACAGTTGTGAATGGCGAACATATACGTTTTTCCATTGATTTAAAGGATGAGATCACGAAAGAACAAGCTAGTGATTTTGAAAAAACCGTAAGAGCACAAGTCGAAAAATTGGATGATCAAATGCAAGTTGCTCTTTCACCTGTCGGAATTGCCGGTACATCCGGGGTGGCCCTAATTGTTGAAGGGGGCAATGCTAAAGATTTAGAGGCTGCAGGAAAGTTGATTACAGAAGAAATTAAGGATATCGATGGCTTGGAAAATGTGAAATCCAACCTCACGGGAGTAAAGGAACAGCTCCAATTGGATATTGATGATCAAAAAGCAGCAGAAAAGGGGTTAAATCCTGTCATGATCGCAGGTCTTGTAAGAGAACTTATTTCCGGCGACCATGTGGCTGACATGCAAGTGGACGGAAAGACAACCAATGTTACCCTATTGTTGAATAGCAATCCTGTAAATTCCATTGACGAAATTATGAGTCAAAAAATCACTAATCCGCTAGGACAGCAATTCAGTCTTTCGGAAGTAGCTGCCCTGAAAAAAGTACCAAGTCCGTCCGCATTATTCCGCTTAAATCAGCAGCCATATGTGGAAGTGACTGGCCGAATCACAACGGATAATTCCTCTGGTGTGCAGGCTGAGGTAGACAAACGCTTGAAAACGTTAGATTTGCCAAAAGGAGTAACCTATCATTCAGAAGGACAGGCGCAAGCCATGAATGAAGGGTTCACTAATATGACAATAGCGATGGCGGTTGCGGTTGTGCTTGTATTTATCGTGATGCTGATCGCATTTGGAAATATGCTCATGCCGGTTGCGATTTTATCGTCATTGCCGTTCTTATTTTCCGGTGGCTTACTGGGATTGTATGTAACAAAACAAGCACTTGGTATGCCAGCGTTAGTTGGATTCCTGATGCTAATCGGAATTGTAGTCACGAACGCTATTGTTTTAATGGAGCGAGTGAAACAGAATGAGAAGAAAGGCATGGAGCTAAAAGCTGCTTTGCTTGAAGCGGGAAAAACACGTTTACGCCCGATTCTTATGACGGCTCTTGCGACGATAGGAGCTCTTCTACCACTGGCTTTATCAACTGAAGGTGGCTTAATTTCACGATCGTTAGCGATTGTGGTTATATCAGGACTATTAACTTCTACGCTCTTAACCTTGGTCATTGTGCCTACAACGTATCATGTGATGACATCAGCAAAAGCAAAATTATTGAAAAGAAACACAGACCAAAAGGTTGAAAAAGTATCAGCATAATAGCTCTAAAGAAATTTATGGTATAACCCACAACAAAATGGATAGGAATAAATATAATAGATAGTAATAATTACAGTTGACGTTTGGAAATTTATGTATTATCATTGTCGTTAATCATTTAGTTCAGGCTATGAAAAGGACATGAATCATGCTTCGCTTTCTTATTAGAGAACAGGGTCACCGGCTGAAAGCCCTGAAGAAAAAAGGATGATTTACCACCTTGGAGCTGTTATGGGGAAATGGGTTAGCCAGAGTATCTATAACCGGGATAACCGTTATCAATTTGAGCGAAAAACGAACTTAGTCGTTTTTTGAAATTAGGGTGGCACCACGACCACACTCGTCCCTATTATTGGGATGGGTGTGGTCTTTTTTTTATAAAAATACCAATTATTATCGCGTTGAAAAGGACACGAATCATTCTTGTTATCTTGTCAGAGAACAGGGTCACCGGCTGAAAGCCCTGAAGAAAAGAGAATGATTTACCACCTTGGAGCTGTTATGGGGAAATGGGTTGACCAGAGTATCTATAACCGGGATGACCGTTATCTTATTGAGCATTAAACATGTATAACGTCGTGTTTAATGGAATTAGGGTGGTACCACGACCGCACTCGTCCCTTCAAGTAGGGATGAGTGCGGTTTTTTTTATTAAGATCTGTTAAACTTGTCTGTTGATTTCCGCTCCAGGTGCTTCGCTTTCCGTGGGCGTTTCGGCGAGCCTCCTCGGCGCTTGCGCCTGCGGGGTCTCTCCAGAACCGTACTCCCACAGGACATTGATTTTCTTCCTAGAATTCGCCCACGCACGAAGGAAATGCGTTAGCATTTTCGAGGAGTCTTCGCATCTTCCGCTCCAATCAACAGAGTGTAAAAATTCAACACTGTTCTTTAACAAAGCTTTTTATTAAAAAAATGAAATTAGGAGGATGAAATTATGTCTAATCATTCAGAAGCGGAAAAAATAAACCATCGTAAGCTTGGTCAAGAGTTAGAACTGTTCACTTCAATCGAAGAAGCTCCAGGAATGCCCTTTATACTGCCAAATGGAATGGTCATCCGGAACGAGCTTGAACATTTTTGGAGAAAAAAACATCAATTAGCAGGTTATCAGGAGATAAAAACTCCTATTATGATGAAGCAAGAGCTATGGGAGCAATCCGGTCATTGGGAACATTATCATGAAAATATGTACTTCTCCAATGTGGATGAACAAAAGTATGCGATTAAGCCAATGAATTGCCCCGGAGCTATTTTAATTTACAACAGTAAACGGAGAAGCTATCGTGAATTGCCGATCCGATTTGCGGAACTTGGATTAGTCCATAGACATGAGCTTTCCGGTTCTTTAAATGGTCTATTAAGAGTTCGTTCCTTTACTCAAGATGATGCACATTTATTTGTTCGAGTGGACCAGATTGAGTCCGAAATCGAAAAGGTTTTGAAATTAATTGATGAGTTTTACTCTCACTTTGGTTTTGATTATAGAGTAGAGCTTTCTACTCGTCCTGAGGAATACATGGGTTCTGAAGAAGTTTGGGATCAGGCGGAGTTAGCCTTGAAATCAGTGTTGAGTAATAGCGAGGTGAATTTTAACATTAACCCCGGCGATGGTGCTTTTTATGGTCCAAAAATTGATTTTCATATCTTAGATTCACTTGGACGAAGCTGGCAGTGTGGTACAGTTCAACTTGATTTTCAAATGCCGGAAAAATTTAATTGTACTTTTGTTGGTGAGGATAATAAGCTTCATCGTCCAGTTATGGTTCATAGGGCTATTTTTGGTTCGGTTGAGCGGTTTATGGCCATATTAATCGAACATTATGCCGGAGAGTTTCCCCTCTGGTTGGCTCCTGTTCAAGCAAAAATCTTACCAATTTCTGATGCCCAAATAGAGTATGCAAATGAAGTTAAGTCTCAAATGGAGTTAGCGGGATTGCGTGTCGAAGTCGATTATAGGGTAGAGAAGATTGGTTTCAAAATTAGGGAGGCTGAAAAACTTAAGATTCCTAATATGCTTATTATTGGTCAAAAAGAGGTCGAGAACCAATCTTTGGCGCTAAGAAAGAGGAAAGCAGGGGACCTTGGTGTCGTGAAAATTCACGAGGTAATGGAACAATTTAATAAAGAAATAAATAATCGTTAGTTTATTACAAAGCCTAACAGGATTCATTCCTATTGGGCTTTTCTTTTTTTATGTTAAAAAATGTGATTTATTGTGAAATATTGAAAAATAATCACACCAAATTCACATAAACACCTTGTTAATAATGTGAATATCGTTTACTCTACTAAAAGAGTAGTGTCAAAAAAAGGGTGGTGCTAAATGTTACCGTTTGAACGACAGCAACAACTATTAATCTGGTTGAAACAGGAAGGTCCGCTTTCTATCACAGAAATCAGCAAACGTTTAAATGTTTCAGAAATGACGGTGTATCGCGACATAAAGGTATTGATGGAGGATCGGAAGGTTGTTAAAACCTCAGGTGGAGTTTCCTTGGCGGAAACAAAGCAAGGATCTTCGACTGCATGCACGTATTGTTTAAAAGAGTCCAATACTCGGCACTCTGTTCAAATCATTACTCATGATTTAAAAATTGAACAACAATGCTGCCCTCACTGTGGATTGATGAGATACAGCGATATTGAAAAAGACGTATCACAAATTATCTGCAGAGACTTTTTGAGTGATACCACCATTAGTGCCAAAATGGCTTTTTATGTTTTGGATTCAGATTTTAATTTGAACTGTTGCCAACCGCAAGTGTTAGCTTTCGGTTCATTAAAACATGCTGAACAATTTCAAAAGGGGTTTGGAGGAGTATTACTGCCATTTGAAAAAGCTATAAAAGAAATCAAGCAGCGAATGAATGGGCAAAAGGGATGTGGCTGTCACAAATGAGACGTTATCTTTTTCTATTCATTTCAGTAATAGTAGTTTTTCTATTTTTAAACCCCGCGTATACATCGGCTCATGCTTATATCATAAAATCGGAACCATCCGAAAATGAGATTCTCGATCAAGCTCCAAACCGGGTTTCCATTCAGTTCGATGAAACCATTCAACCAACGTTTCATTCTATCAAAGTATTTGATTCGGATGGGAAACAAGTGGATCAGAAGAATGGAAGAATTGATCCCCATCATGCCTCAATCATTGGAGCTGACTTGGAAAGCAATCTTCCAAATGGAACTTACACCGTTCAATGGAAAGTGGTGTCGGGTGATGGACACCCCGTTGAAGGAATCATTCCCTTCCAAATCGGTGAGGGGGAAAATAACCATATCGTTAATCAGAAGTCAAAGGGCTATACTCCTGGAATAGATTTAATGATTATTCGCTGGCTTCAATACATAAGCAATGCCATTCTTGTTGGGATGTTGTCTGTTACCCTATTCATTGTGCCTAAAGATTTGGTCGAGAACCTGAGGGTTCAGAAGGTCTTTAGTAAATTAACTACTTATTCACTCGCTATACTATGTGTCAGCATTTTATTGGGGTTGCCTCTGCAAACCACGATTGAATCTGGTTTATCATGGGGAGAGGTTTTTCATGCCGATGTAATGAGGAAAATGCTAACGAGCAGTGTGTATGGGAATGTGTGGATTTTCCAAGTGTTAACCCTAATCGTCCTGTGTGCTGCAGCGACTTTCTTAGAGAAACCATTAAGGGGCTGGATTTCTCTGATTCTGGGAATTGCATTGCTTGGGATGAAGGCTTTTACCAGCCATGCAGGATCGACTGAAAATGTGTTTCTTTCCGTAGGGATGGATTTTCTTCATCTAGGGTCCTCCTCCATTTGGATTGGAAGTTTAGTTGCCTTGATTGCCTTAAATCCATTTGCCAGAAATGCAGAAACTAAGCCATTATATATGAAATCCATCCGAACGTTTTCAAGATTCGGGGTAGTCATCGTGTTGGTTTTATCACTGACGGGAGTTTACGGGAGTTTCGTATATATTCCAACCTTCCGTTCACTTTTCCAAACGGATTACGGGAGAATCTTATTGGGTAAGGTGTTTCTCCTTATTGTAATGCTAGTGTTTGCAGCAGTAAATTTTTCAATAGGCAAGCGAAATCGTGACCAAGGACTCAATAAAACAATATGGGGGGAATTGGTCTCTGGTCTCATCGTATTGGTACTATCTGTCATCTTAACGAATCTGCCAACGGCTGCTGCATCCCCCGGACCCATAAATGAAACAAAGAATGTACATGGCGATACGATTACTTTTGCAGCAACACCCAACGTAATCGGTAAAAACACCTTTGCCGTCACATTAAAAGATCGTCATGGACGTTCTATAAATAATGTCGAACAGGTAACCCTTACTTTCCACTCCCTGGACATGGAAATGGGTGAAGCTACATTACCCTTAAAAAAGGGCAAGGATGGCAAATATGAAGCTAGTGGCATGCATTTCAATATGGCTGGTCGTTGGGAAGTAAAAGTTCACGCCCTGACTAAAGATTTAGAGGCAGTAGACGCTGTTTTTAACGTGATTGTAGGCAGTCAGTAAAATAATAATAGAGGAGATTTATAGACCATGAAAAAGATTTTTAAAGTATTTTTACCAACTTTTTTAGGATTATTTTTATTTTCAAGTGTGGCTAGTGCCCATGTAACTGTAATACCTAATACATCAACTACTGGGGCCTGGGAAACCTATACGGTTAAAGTTCCGGTTGAAAAAGATGTGCCTACTACAAAATTTACTTTAAAAGCACCAGCTGGGTTGGAAATTATGTCCTATCAGCCTGTGCCAGGCTGGAATTATTCCACGGACAAAGATGAGAATGGAAAAGTGAAATCTATTACATTTGAAGCAACTGGAGAAGGCATCTTGCCTGGTCAATTCCAACAGTTTACTTTTGTCGGGAAGAATCCTGATAAAGCTGGAGAAGTAGCTTGGGATGCATTCCAATTTTATAAAGATGGCAGCATTGTTGAATGGACAGGGAACGAAGGGTCAGACTCTCCGCATTCGGTCACAAATATAGTTTCTGGAACGTCAACGGACCATCATGCGGCCTCCGGTTCTGCTCAGCATGAGGAAAAAGAGCAGGTAGGATCAACTAAAGCAGAAACAAAATCGGAATCTTTACCGCTTATTTTATCTATTGTTTCGGTATTATTATCGTTAGTTGCCTTGATTGTCGCTTTCCGAAAAAAATAAACCTTCTAACATAAACGAGAAATCTACCTTAGGTAGACTTCTCGTTTTTTTTATTGACTATTATTAGATTTTGTTCAGCAAAATGAATTTTTATTAATATATAAAGAATACTAATTTTAATATCCTTCTCTATGTAAAAGGAGATTTTAATGAAAGTAGAAATTTGGATTCTTATTATATCTATCATTATTACCATCATATTATTATGGAAATTTATTCCGAGAAATAAGATATTAGATGCTCATATTAGTTTTTTATTTATGCAGGTTCTAACATGGCTATTTGGATCGATTGTGTCAGAAGAAAAGTTAATCGTGTACCCAGTTCGTTTTATGGAGTATGCCTATAGGGTGAGTTTTACTTTTGAATATTTTATTTTCCCAGCGGTAAGTGCCATATATAACGTAAATTTCCATCGTTTGAATAATGTAAAATATAAGGTTGGCTACATGTTCTTCTTTCCATCGATCATTTCGGGTACAGAGGCTATCTTGGAGAAATACACGGATGTCATCAAATACATTCATTGGGCTTGGTATTGGTCCTGGATTACTATTTTTATCACTCTGCAACTTTCATATTGGTATTATCTTTGGTTTATGAAAAAAATGAAGGTGAAATTCACTATAGAAAATGAGGATTCTAGTTCTATGGAGGGAGATGAAAAAGGGCTCTGATAAAAGTGAAATAGTTGGGGGAACACCAAATTTTAAATAAAAAATAGCAAGGGATGAAATCTTGTGATCTATATCTACAATGATTATGGCGGAACGCATACAACCTCTTTAGCTGCAGCCTATCACTTGAAACAATTGCCACAATCAGAAAGAACCTTAACTTCGGACGAAATCCTAAACGTAAACTTTTTTAATAAATTAACAAAAAAGGATTTCGGAAAACTTATTTTTCACGGAATCGATGATGAAGGCCATTCAGTATATACCATAGGGCGGAAACGGAACAAACTAGTTGTTCCTGCAATGAAGGAAATGATCTTACTAATGCAAGAGAAATTCCATGTGGATGAAAAAATAGTATTTTCCAATACCTCACCGACGGTTCCATTAGTAATGTCATTTGGAGGTTTTTTTTCAAGGGGCCTGAAGATTGACTTTATTGGTGTACCTTTATTAGTAAAAGGTGCCAAGCAGTGCTGTGATAATATTTTTCGCCTGGTTGAAAACACGAAGCATGTTGGAAAAACTTCCTTTAATGAAAAGGTCATTATATTAGAAAATGAAATGTTCAAGTAATTTCGTTTTAGATAAAAAAAGTGTCCTATAATTAGAACACTTCAAAAATTGTCACGCCGCCTTTAGCGTTACGCCAATTTTTAATTAGTCTAAGGCATGAAACCAGTTTCAGTGCAAGGGAAACTTTTAGAAGTGAAGGGGGTTATGACTATGTATATACCCTCAATGAATGACTATTTAGATATTATCCTGGCCAAGCCAAGGAATGTCATTCATCCTCTTAATGAAAGACAAAATATGAGTGGTCCAGCCAAGGAATGTCGTTCATCCCCTTGATGAAAGACAAAATATGAGTGGCCCAGCCAAGGAATGTCATTCATCCCCTTGATGAAGGACAAAAATCCTCTTGATGAAAGACAAAATATGAGTGGTCCAGCCAAAGAATGTCATTCATCCCCTTGATGAAAGACAAAATATGAGTGGTTCAGCCAAGGAATGTCATTCATCCTCTTGATGAAAGACAAAATATGAGTGGTCCAGCCAAGGAATGTCATTCATCCTCTTGATGAAAGACAAAATATGGGTGGTCCAGCCAAGGAATGTCATTCATCCTCTTGATGAAAGACAAAATATGAGTGGCCCAGCCAAGGAATGTCGTTCATCCCCTTGATGAAAGACAAAATATGAGTGGCCCAGCCAAGGAATGTCATTCATCCTCTTGATGAAAGACAAAATATGAGTAGCCCAGCCAAGGAATGTCGTTCATCCCCTTGATGAAGGACAAAATATGAGTGGCCCAGCCAAGGAATGTCATTCATCCTCTTGATGAAAGACAAAATATGAGTGGTCCAGCCAAAGATTGTCATTCATCCCCTTGATGAAAGACAAAATATAAGTGGCCCAGCCAAAGATTGTCATTCATCCCCTTGATGAAAGACAAAATATAAGTGGCCCAGCCAAGGAATGTCATTCACCCCCTGAAAAAGGCTCTCGTTTTTGTAAATTTTTTCTATTTTGGCCATTGACCTGAAAAGCGTTTCATACATTACACTCAAAACAAATGTATGGGGTGAGGTGGAGGGGTCTATGAACTTTCATAACAAGATCTTTGTTTGTACCACTGGTGGGAATTACGGAGATATTAGAAATGAAACAGCCTTTTACTTTAAGCAATATGGTAAAATTGTTCGGGCAACCTATAATGGCGGTAATATTTTATATGGTGAACTGATAGGTTTGGTCAATGATGAAGATATCCAGCATGTTACTTTTAATCATGTAACAAATAATTTACAATTAACTGGAGGTAGGTGTACGTTCACACCTGAAACACCAATTGATGCAAGTCTTACATTACATGGAGCGTGGCTCACAGCCGATGCAGTTGAAGATCGGATTGTTCTTGAAGAATTGTAAATCGATGGTGCACCCAAGATTGTTTTTTGATAGGTGATTCCATGACTAATATTAAAGATCTGGCAAGAATGGCTGGAGTTTCAGTTACAACCGTTTCCAGGGTGTTAAATCATCATCCTTATGTGAAGGAAGAAAAAAGGCAGGCAGTTTTAGAAGCAATTAGAGTCAGTAATTATCATAAAAATATTAATGCAGTTCACTTAAGCAAAGGTAAAACACAGCTGATGGGTGTCGTCATTCCAGTTTCAGATCATCCTTATTTTGCCCAGCTACTAAAGGGAATTGCCAAGCAAGCATTGGAACACAATTATAAATTGGTCCTTTTTCAAACAGATTTCAAGGAAAGCAGGGAAATGGAAGCATTAGAAATGTTAAAGCTTAAGCAAATTGATTCTTTGATAATTTGCTCACGAGCCTGCGATTTGTCCATGATTGAAAACCATTTACCGTTTGGTACCATTGTACTAGGAGAAAATATGAACGGCAAAAAAATATCCTCTACTTCTGTTAACCACTATAAAATTTTTACAGATGCTTTAGAGTACTTGTATCAAAAAGGGCATAAACGAATTGGCTATTGCATCGGTAGAAGATGGAGTACCAACAGCCAAAACCGGGAGCGTGCCTACAGAGATTTTCTTGAGAAATATAATCTTCCGGACATCCCTGAATATATTATGGATCAATGTCTTTATTTTGAGCATGGCGAAAAAGTGATAAGACAAATAAAAAAAATGGATGTTCCGCCAACAGCGCTGCTGGTTACAAGTGATCAAGTTGCAGCTGGGATTGTCATCTGTTGTCAAAGAGAACAAATAGCTATTCCGAACGAACTCGCGATCATTGGATTTGATAATGAACCTATTGCTAAAATGATGGATATTACCACGATCGAGGTTCCACTTGAGGAAATGGGGAAAAATCTGTTTCTTCAAGCAATAAACGAAGAAATATCACACAAAGAATTATCCGTTAGATTCATTGAAAGAGGAACGGTTTAACGGACCAAGCTAGTAATGAGATTTCTTGCTTAATAGGAAGGTTCATTTCATTCATAAGAGCATCTGGAAAGGCAGATTTTTTTCAGATATAATGAGGTGGAACCAAAAACTACTAAAGTATTGAGGTAAATGGATATGAAAAATTTTGAAACGGAGAACTCTGTCCCTTTTTATCGGCAATTAAAGGACCTCATTGCAGATGAAATAGAGAATGGCAATCTGCAGCATGGGGATAAGCTTCCTTCCGAGCGTGAGTTGGCGGAAAGATATAAAATTAGCCGCATGACGGCAAGGCATGCTCTCTCACTGCTGGAAAGAGAAGGGTATGTAGAACGAATTGTAGGTGCCGGGACGTTTGTGACAAACCGGAAAATTGAAATGGATTTTACTTTTAACAGTTTTTCCAAAGCAATGCTTGATATTGGTATGATGCCGACTACGAAAACCATCTCGATGGATATTGTTCCAGCCAAATCCTCAGTTGCTAAATCACTTGGGATTGAGACGGGTGAAGAGTTGTTCTCGTTGAAACGATTAAGAATGGCGGATGAAATTCCGGTAGCCATTGAATTGTCACAGATTCCATACAAGTATTGTAAGGGCATTGAAAAATATATGAATGATAATGTTTCCTTATACGAAGTGCTAGAGGAAGTTTACTCCATTAAACTCCTTAGAGCCACCCAATATACCAGAATTGTCATTAGTGATGAAATAGAGAGCCGTATGCTAAAAGTTCAAAATGAGAGTGCCTGTATTTTATTGGAAACCGTAGCTTATGATGATCAGGAAAGACGGATTGAATACTCGCAGTCAGTTACTCGGGGAGATATTGTCCGATTTTATACAGATTTATCATTTTAGTAAAATACTAAAAAAAGCGCTTGCTTTTTAATAGGGGGAGGATTATACTGAGTTCATAAATGGTATATACCGTTTTTAGTGGTATATGCCACTGGTAATGGTATATACCGATTAATATGGTATATACCATAGAGTTACATAAGGAGGAAGTAAGATGTTTAATTTTGATGAAGCGAACTTTTTAAAAGTAACGAGAGGAGCTGTCCAGTTACGAAGTCAAATTGAAGATGTGGTTGATTCTGTTACAGCGAAAGGTTATAAGAATCTATTTTTACTTGGGTCAGGCGGTTCGATCGCCATCATGTATCCGTTTGAGTATATGTTAAAAACGAATTCTACTATTCCGGTTTTTGCAGAGATCGCGGCTGAGTTTGTGCTATATGACCATAAGCATTTTGGTCCTGATTCGTTGGTAATCCTTTCTTCCCTTTCCGGCACTACAAAGGAAACGGTACAAGCAGCAAAATATTGCAAAGAAAAGGGTGCAACAACTATAGGCCTAGTAGGAGAACTGGGAACACCGCTTGCTGAGCTATCAGATTACTGTTTAGTCAATTACTCAGAAAACGATACAGCTTCTGACTCTATTTACCTCCAGCTGTATATGCTTATTTTTAAATTAATGGAAGCCAATGGTGATTTTCCTCAATACAAGCAATTTGCTGATGAGCTTGAAAAAATGCCACATGTGTTGCTTGATGTAAAGCAACAAACAGAAAGTCAAGCAGAGCAGTTTGCCAAGCTTTATAAAGACGAAACCTATCATATGTTGGTTGGTTCCGGAAGTGTTTGGGGAGAGACGTACTCTTATGCTATGTGTGTTCTGGAGGAGATGCAATGGATTCGAACTAAGTCTATCCACGCTGCAGAATTTTTCCATGGAACATTAGAATTAGTTGAGCGGGATACAAGTGTCATCCTCATGACTGGCGAAGATGAAAGCCGACCATTAATGGACCGCGTAGAGCGTTTTGTCAGCAACTACACAGATAAATTAAGCATTTTTGATACAAAAAAATATGAACTAAAAGGGATTAGCGAACAGTTCCGTAAATTCCTATCACCAATGATCATTGCTTCTTTATTTGAACGAGTGAGCACCTACTTAGAAAAGGAAAGAAATCATCCATTATCAACTAGAAGATATTATCGAAAAGTAGAATATTAAAATAGTTGAGGGGATTCTTTAAAATGACCCGGCAGAATCCCCTGCTAATTTGGAGGAGACCAGAATTGAAAGTTGTTGGATTTGGTGATAATGTCGTTGATCAATATCAGCATACGGGAATGATGTATCCTGGCGGAAATGCCGTTAACTTTGCGGTTTATGCCAAACAATTGGGCATACCTTCTGCCTACCTTGGTGTATTTGGAAATGATGTGATTGCTGATCATATCAAAGATGCTTTAACAAAGTTAGAGATTGATTTGTCGAATTGTATAGTTAAACAAGGTGAGAGTGGTTTCTGTTTAGTGAATCTTGTAGAAGGTGACCGAGTATTTGTAGACTGGAACGAGGGTGGGATTTCTACAAAAGAGCCGATGATTTTGGGAGAAACGGAACTTAATTATCTAAGCCAATTCGCTTTAATTCATTCAGGATGTTTTGCCAAAGCGGAAACAGAATTAAAGAAGCTTTCACACTTAGAGGCTTTAGTAAGCTTTGATTTTGCAGACGAAGAGCCATTTCATCAAGAGGACTATTTAAAGGAGGTTTGCCCGCACATTGATTTTGCATTATTTTCTTGCACGGGGCAGCCTTTGGACAGTATAAAAACATTGCTTCAAAAAGTAATAGATTTGGGAACCACCTATGCATTAGCTACTATGGGTACTGACGGTTCAGTTTTCTTTGATGGACAGGATTTTTATGAAGGAGTAGTGGAACTGGTTGAACCGGTAGATACAATGGGAGCAGGCGATTCCTTTGTTACGGCCTTCCTCATTCACTTATTGCAAAATGGATGGAAGAAACATGTAAAGGTACCCCCAAATGTTATAAAGGACGCATTTAAAAAGGCGGCAAAGTTTTCCGCGAACAATTGCCTTCGAGAAGGTGCCTTTGGATTTGGTGGAAAGTTTGAATAAAAATGTCATCTGCTATAAAAAATTCTTTTGGGGTGAACTGAACTTATGAAATCCAATGTAGTAATCGAAACGGAATTGTACGAGAAGAACCAGGAACCTATAACACCAAACACTCCCAAGAAAAACTCCTTATTTAGTGAAAGAAATAAAAAGATTCTAGGCTATGCTTTTTTGATTGCTTCCTTCGTTATTAGCGGAATTTTTGCCCCTGAAGGAGCCAAATATTATGCCGGTTGGAGTATGCTCCCAGCTGTTGCCATCTTTCTATTTGTTATTTTGACAAAAAGCTTAATTGAAGGATTTTTATGGTCAGGCATGCTTGCTGTGTTCATTAAATATAAGTTTAATTTCTTTGTTGAATATCAGGATCATGTTTTGAAAACGATTACAAACGCTGACACAGCTTATCTTGCGGTAGTTTTCTTATTGCTGGGAATTGTCATTGAGATGCTAAGGAAAAGTGGAGCTGCTGCTTATTTTGCAAGAGTAGTGGCAAAAAAGGCAAAGAACTCCAGGTTTTCACTTTTCTTTCAATGGATTTTAAGTTGGGTTTTAAGTGTAGACGATTATCTTCAAGCCTTCGTGATCGGTGCAAGTATGGGACCTGTTAATGATGAATTTAAGGTACCAAGAGAGCAAACGGCATATACCATCAGAGCTACCGCAGTACATACCTCTAGTATTATACCGATTGGTTCTTGGGTAGTTTTTTGTGCATCCCTCCTGGAACAAAATAAATTTGCCGCGGCCGGAACTGGTGTTTCGGAATATATGAAAGTCGTTCCGTTTATGTTTTATTCCAGTATTTCGCTGATCATTGCCCTATTGGTAACAATGGGCTGGTTTCCAAAGCTCGGTTTGATAAAAAAGGCTTATAAGCGCGTGGAAAAGGGCGGTTCAGTATTTCCGCCGGCTAAGGGTACTGGGGCAAGTGATGTGGTTGAGGAAGAAATGCCTGAGCCTAAAAAAGGCGTTAATATGTTAACTTTCTTAATCCCTATTGTGGCCTTAATTGGTGCGTGTATTTATTTTGATTTTAATATGCAATATGGAATTGGGCTTGCCGTTATGATATCAGGAGCATTATTCCTTATTCAGGGAATCTTCAAAATGGAGGACATCTTTAATATCGTTTTTGAAGGATTTAACAGTATGGTTCAAATGACGTTCCTATTCATTATTGGGATCACCATGTCCACTATGATTTCAGATTTGGGTTTCACAAAGTTTATTGTTGGAGCAACCCATAATATCGTGGATCCACATCTGCTTCCAGTTGCATTGTTCCTACTATTTTGTGGTACCGAATTCCTAGTAACTTTTAACTGGACACTTTATATGATGGTGCTTCCATCTGTCATTGGGCTTGCTGCTGCTACAGGAGCAAATCCATACCTATGTTTAGGTGCCCTTTTCTGCGCCGGTTTGTTTGGAAGTAATGCAAGTTTTGCCTCTGATGCTGGGATGTGTACCGCTGCCGCCACAAAACTTGACTTGTATGAGCACAATGTGTCGGGACTTCCTTATCACTTTATCTCATTTGGAATTGCCGCCGTCTTGTATTTAGTAGCCGGTTATATTTTCTAAAAAAGGAGCCATAAAAATGAACATGACGGAAAGTAAATATGCGGATCTAATCTTAGTTTCTAATTGTATTTTTTCGGCTAAACCAGATGATGAAGCGCCTGTCCCTGGCATTGTGGCGATAACAGGAAATAAAATTGCTGCGGTTGCGAGTAAAAGCGAGATAGGAAAATGGGCAGGTCCGGAAACAACCATTTATGAGTTAGGTGATCAGTTGGTTTGTCCAGGATTTCTGGATAACCATGTTTTCTTTACAGGATATGCCTGGACCAGGGCAGGAGTAGATTGTTCCGGTGCTTCCAGTAGTTTAGAAGTCTTAGAGATGATTAAAAGCTATTCCAAAACCATTCCGCAGGGAAAAACGTTGGTGGGTCATGGACTAAATGTGGATGGATGGTCTGAACATGAAAAAACAGGGCGTCTATTGGATGAAGCATTTGGCGATCGGCCTGTAGCGATCTTCACACCAGCTCGTGATTTTTGCTTCATGAATCGGGCCGCGGAAGAGAAATACGGTTTCACAAAAGATGAATGTTACGCAGAAGCTTGTTGGAAGTTATTAAAAGAAATTTTAAGTGATCGTGAGCAAATGGCAGAGGAATACAGGGAGTTTAGCCACCTTTTAGCATCGAGAGGAATTACTTCTATAAAAGAAATTGGGTTTGATGACTATTCCGGGTTTTCCGATATTCTTGCTAATTTTGCGGAAACGGGGGAGTTAATACATCGAGTGAATCTAGTCTCCCAGCCCGTTGCGGAAGAAATCAATTTTACCTATGGAGAGTCCTGCCGTGAAAGATTCACAGGTGATTCGATTAAGTTCATGGGCTATAATCTAATGGTTGATGGGGAAATTGCCTCCTTCAATGGTGACATGCTGGAACCTTATACGAACAAACCTGATACCTGTAATCAATCACCAGTGAACTACGAGGCTATAGGTAAAAGTGTTCTAGAAGCAGATCGTAGAGGATTTCGCTGTGCCCTTCATGCTGAAGGTGACGCAGCTGTTCGAAAATCCATTGATATGTTTGAAAACTGCAGGGAAATCAATGGAAAAAGGGATGCCAGACATACAATCATTGATCTCGAAATGATTCATCCGATTGATATCAAAAGAATGGCTGACTTGGATATTACCGCAACAAATTATGTGCAGATAATGAATGGAACGGGCCGATATGAAGATTTTTATGGACCAAGCTTTGTAGGTGAACACAGGTTAAAGCAATATTGGGCCTACCGAAGTATGATTGATGAAGGGGTCAATATTTGCTGTGGTACCGATTTACCGCTTGATACACCAAATATTCCACTGTCTATTTATCATGCTGTTGGCAGGAGGTTCCCTGACGGTAAACCAGAACAAGGGTTTAATAAAGAGCAAGGAATGAGTATTGCCGAGAATTTGAGGGCATGGACAATAGGCGGGCAGTATGTCAACTTTGAAGATCAACGACTGGGAACATTAGAAGCAGGGAAGTTTGCAGATATTGCGGTATTGAATCAAAATGTTTTTGCTGTCCCTATGGAGGAAATGAGAAAGGTAAAAGTGGCATTGACCCTCTATAATGGGCGTGTTGTTTATCAAGTAAATGAATAAGGCAATCATTAGGACTTCATACCCTGGAGTCCTTTTGTTTTTATACAAAACCCTCATAAAACTAGAAAAAAGTGTGAATTCTATTAGGTACTACCTAATAATCTTGTCTGTTGGTGATTTTGTATGATTATAAAGGACTTATTTGTTAATTTATCAATACTTGTCTCCATCCTGTTTTTCTACTCGCAAATTTTTAAAAAATTCCCATTATCCTCCCGTTCTCCCTCTATCATAAAGGTTCTAGCTGGGATATGGGGAGGTCTATTAAGCATTTTACTTATGCTATTTAGTATTAAAGTTAGTGGGACATTCGTGGATCTACGTCACATTCCTACCATCCTGGTAGCTTATTATGGAGGTGCTCTTCCAGCAATTATTTCAATGTTTTTAACAATCATCGGGAGGTATTTTATTTCCACTAATGTTTTTTACTATGCTTTGCTGATGAGTGTTTCAGGGACGCTATTTGCAATCTATTTTTCAAAACGTAATTTTTCAAAAAAGTTTAAAGTTACCATGATTTTAACCTTTAATAATCTCATGTTCTCAGCGATATTTGGATACCTTGTTCATAATATCGGTGTGTTTATAAAAGTAATCCCCATTTATTGGCTGGTCTCCAGCTTATCAGCTTATTTATCTTTCTACGTGATTGGATATATTAGAAGAAGCCAAAGGCTTTATGATAAATATTTGGAGGAATCAGTAACAGACAGTTTAACAGGATTAAATAATAAGCGGAAATTTAATGAGGTCTTTAAGCATTTAATAAAAGAGACAAAAGAGAATGATTTAAAGCTTTCTCTACTTTATATCGATATCGACTTTTTTAAACATATTAACGATACGTATGGGCATGAAGTGGGAGATGCCGTCCTTAAAGAGTTAGGGATTGTTTTACAAAAAAACACAAGACCTTTTGATATTGTCAGCCGAAATGGCGGTGAGGAATTTACGGTATTATTGAGGGACTGCCCTTTAAGCAGAGCAGTGGAGATTGCTGAGCGGATTAGAGAAAACGTTGAAAATCATACGTTTAATTTTTTCTCAGGCAAGAAAATCAAACTAACCATCTCTATTGGAGTAGCAAGTTTTCAGGATACGACCACTGATCCTGCTATGCTGATTGAAGATGCCGACAAATCTCTATATCAAGCGAAAAAGACAGGCAGAAATAAGGTCTGTATTGCTCCTTATTATTCTCTGGTATAAAATCGAGAACAGTAATTCGTTGATTGTCTTATTTTTTCCATTTTATAAAAGTCGATTTTTGTCGAATAGGAGTATATAATGATAGTGCATAAAATATAGCTTAATAATGAAAGAGTGGTGGTATATCTGGTGATCGATATGGAGCATGGCACGCAACTGGAAGGGTATGAAGCACAACAAGATTTATTTATTGAACTATATCCTGAAGCCATTATGATTCACAGTGAGGGTAATATCCTTCATGCGAACCTAGCCTGCATGAATTTATTAGCAGCCTCTTCTTTAGATGATCTGATTGGAAAGTCGCTACTTGACTTTTCACCACCAGAATATAAAGATGTAGTTGAGGAACGGATCTGTAAATTAGACCAGCATGGAATTGTTATTTCTCCAACGGAAGTAAAAGCAATTCGATTGGATGGTAAAATAATCGATGTGGAAGTACGGGGAATTTCTTTAAATTTCAAAGGGAAACCTGCCTATTTCATGATAATCCATGATTTAACCAATAAGAAGCAAGCAGAAGAGGCACTTCGTGAAAGCGAAGCAAGATATAGACTAATCGCGGAAAATATGACAGATCTAGTTTGTATCATTGATTATGAAGGGATTTTTAAGTATGCATCTCCTTCCCATGTATCAGTCTTGGGATTTCCGAGTGAAGCTTATGAAGGAAAACGTGGTAGGGAATTTATGCACCAAGATGATCTCCCACATGTCCGCAAGCATTTTGATGAAATGGTTGAAAGCAAGGATGTTCGCGTTTTTCATTTTCGTTTTAAAAACATTAGGGGGGAATGGATTTGGGTGGAGGCAAAAGCAACACCCATTTTCCATGAAAACGGTGAATTCGAACACTTCCTTATCGTTTCTAGAGAAATTACAGAAAGAAAAATGTATGAGGAAAAACTGACCTATTTGGCGTTCCATGATACTCTGACAGGCCTGCCGAATCGGAGATTGTTTAATGATCGTTTAGAGAAAGAGATAAGATTAGCAGAATTAAATAATCGATATATCGCTGTGATATATATGGATATTGATAACTTTAAACAAATCAACGACAATCTGGGGCATGATATAGGAGACGAGTTCCTTAAACAATTTGCTCAAAGAGTAAAAGGGTGTCTTAGGGAAATGGATTGCCTTGCCAGACAAGGCGGCGATGAGTTTACCATTATAGTTCCAGAACTGAATGAAGAAATAGATGCCATAAATATTGCAGAGCGAATCATTACTGCCCTTCAAGAACCTTGGGAGATTGGTGAATATTCATTTCATACGACTTCAAGTATTGGAATTGCCTTTTATCCTAAGGATGGAACGTCCAGATTAGAATTGTTGAAACAAAGTGACGTTGCTCTCTATGGAGCCAAAAGAGCCGGGAAAAATAATTATAAGGTATTTTCTTAAGAATCAGGATTTATATAAAACCTGTTTCTTTTTTTTATCCTTATAAATATCCTCCATTAAGGAGAAAGTAACAGTATGGAGGGAATTGTGATGAATAATAAAAATGAGATTGTAAAACTAACCTGTGGTGAAATTTCTGCATTATGGGGTACATATATAAATGATAGTGTTGTAATTTGTCTCATGGCCCACTTTATAGAAACGTGTTCCGACCCAGATATTCTACCTCTACTGAAAAAAACGAGAAACATCGCGGAACAACATATGATTGAGGTGGAACACCTCTTTATAAAAGAACAAATTGCAGTTCCTGAGGGATTCAAGCCTGAAAAACACGTGGTTACAAATGCTCCAAAACTATTCTCTGATTTATTTTATGTCCAGTATGTTCAACAAATGTGCAGGTTTGCCCTAACCTCACATACGTCTGGATTTTCTATAGCGGCAAGAGATGATATCCGTAAAATGTTTAATCAATTTTTTGATGACACCTCACTGCTTTATAATGAGGTCGTGAATGTCATGCAGGAAAAAGGCATTTTTGTGCGAATGCCATTCATGAACTATCCTACTCAAGTTGAGTTTATTCATAAGGAGGATTTTTTGACCGGATGGTTTGGCCGCAGACGATCGTTGTTGGGGATTGAAGTGACCCACTTAATGATAAACTACATACAAAATGAAATTGGAAAAGCAACATGTATTGGTTTTTCTCAGGTTGCCAAGGAAAAAGAGATTCGTGATTATTTTCTTCATGGTAGACACCTATGTAAACATATCCTGAGTTCCATTCATGATGTATTAATGGAAAGTGATATACCAACCGGGATGTCTTGGGATCAAACCATAACCAATTCCACCGTAGCTCCATATTCGGATCAATTAATGGTATTTGTCGTCGGAATGTTATCGAATCTCGGGATGATTACTTACGGGGCTGGATTAGGTGTAACCATGCGCAGGGACATAAGTGCCATGTACGCAGGTTTTATAACCAAAGCAGGAGATTTCGGGGAAGACGGGTTGAATCTAATGATTGAAAGAGGGTGGATGGAGCAGCCGCCGAAATTTGAAGATCGGGAACAGCTAAGTAAGGGGAAGCAATAGCTTTGAAAATGAACCACTCATTTTTTATTTTAGTCATCCATGAAATAATAAGAATACAAAGCATAAAGCTACTTAATTGTAAAAAAACCATCTGCCTAAAATACTACTAGGCAGATGGTTTTTTAATTATAGGTTTTTAAAAAATCAACTACGGCATTTGTTAGGTCCTTGGCTTCCTCTGAAGTAGTAGTAGACCCAAGCTCTTTGGTAATTCCCCGGTGAGAAAGTGTTCGACATTCGAAGTATTTTACTGTATTGCCTGCAGAACTTGCAACTTCCAAAAAGGTTTTAATAGATGAATCTCTGTGATTGACTAAAAAAAGAGGCGCATATTGATTTTTGGCATAAGCAAGTGGAGAAGCCTCTGCCCAATCCATTTTATTATCACCAAATACCCTTTTAAACTTTGCATCCCTTGAAACTAACAGTGATAAATCAACGGGACCCTCTAAATCAATAATGGATCTCACTGACAGAGGTGAAAGACCAACCTTATTTAAATATTTCGAATTTGTTCCGATTAGCGTAACTAAATGGCCACCGGCAGAATGGCCCATTAAATTAATTCGTGTTTTGTCAATTTCATAGTGGTCCGCGTGAACATAAATCCATTTAATGGCCGAGGATAGGTCATCAGTCATTTCGTGATAGCTTGCCTCGGGAAAAAGGCGGTAATTGACTGATACAAACACAAAACCTTGATTGGTAAAAAATAGTGGTTTCTTTGAAACATTATTTTTATCCCCCGCAGTCCAGCTCCCGCCGTGAACATAAATGATGACTGGTGATTTTTTTTCGGTATTTGCTCTGTAAATATCTAATGTCTGCTTGGTATGTTTTCCATAATGAATATTCAATGGATCAATCTCTTGTCCATATGTATTCTGGAAAAAATAAAGGAAAGAGCCTGTAATCAAAAAAATAAAAGTAACACATGCAGTATAAAGTTTAATTTTTCTCACTGATGTCATTCATTCCTTCCAGGCAAACATAAGATTTAATCAAATGTTTGATTAATATTTTCGATTATTTTTTCCAAAGCGGATATATATAATTCTTGAAAAAGAAGAAGCCAACCACCATAAATAGGAGGTTGGCTTCTTCTTAATATTAATTCTTCATCATACTATGGACTTCACTATTGAATATCGGATTACTCGTATTAGGAAGGTATCTTAATTTTTTTAATGTGATCCCTTTATCAGCAAGCATTCCATAAAGCTCCTCCATAAACACACCTCTGGAGGGGTCGCATGAAGGACTGCTTTGAATTCCAAGTAGTTCCTCCATTTGATAGCCATTTTTCACATATTCCTCTGCTTGCTGGATAACCGGTGTTAAAATCTCCCGGCAATGCCGACGATATTCTGGAATGTCATATTCTTCATACGTCATTGGCGGGCGGTTTAAACCTAGAAATGTAAACTCTGGGCAGGGCAACTGGAGAAATCCGAAGCCTTCCTTCATAGCCCACTCTACCGCTGATTGAACGGCCCCCTCAGCTCTTGCTTCTTCTTCAATGACCGTATTCTGGTTTAAAATGCAATGAGAAACGATTAAGATTTTTTTACTACGCTGCATGTCGTTTTTCCCTCTCCATGATTTTTGAAAAATTGGGTAAGCGTGAAATCATAAACGTGACGAGCATACAGGTGATGATTTTATCTACAAAATTCCCAGCAATTCTTGATAGAAATGTGGAAGCAAAAATACTTTCTCCTGCAGACCTTAACCATACAACTACCAAATCCATGCCACTGCCATTTAAGCCACCATAAACAGCAACAGCAATGGGTGTTCCAATAAGTGGTGCAACTACTGATAAAATAAGTCCAGTAAGAATGGCTATATACCATTTAGTAAAATCAAATTTTCTTGACATAAAACCGACAACCAATGCAATGGCAATATTAACGATCCCAAAGAAAATGGCTGAAGCACCTGTAGTTGCACCTAGTACGACATTTGTTAATCCCCCAGTCAAGACACCCCACCAAGGCCCGAATAATACAGATATTAAGACGGTTCCAATCGTATCCAAGAATAGAAAGGGGATTTTCAGTGAAGACACAACGGTGCCTAATATGACATTTAAGGCAATTCCCATTGCTGAGTAGGTTAAGATCATTGTTTTTCTAGTTTTCATTGTAATTTTACCTCCTTGTATCTAAGAGATGTAACCTCTCTTTCAATTTTATGACATTATCTGTTAATCATGTTGGCTATACAATTTAATTTTAATGGAGTAGAGTAACCATTGATAGATGAAGTTGTGCATTGGCTCCTTCAGGAACAATCTTTATGGAGTAAATTGAAAAATACATATAAAACGTATTGACAAATAATTATTTTTATGTTATAATATATATTTAAATTGTTGACTTTAAAATATTTTTCTCTTAAAATTAACTCCTAGCCGATCATTAGGCCTAGGAGTTTTTGCGTTTAAGGGGGAATTTCTTTTGGAAAATAGTAAGGGAAGTTTAACAGCGTTAGTGAGTTGTTTTGCCAGAGGGTATCACACAGCATCTAGCAGGAATCCGATTTTTCAAGACGGTGTTGCCAATGAAATTTTGTTGGATGAGGAAAAGGAACTCATAAGTAGTAATTGGGCACAGGCGATTGCGTTCTTTAATCCGGAAAAGGTGGAGCAATTGACCTCGGCTGCGGAAAAATTGGAATGGGTGATGAATCATCAAACGGTTCCGCAGTTAGTTAGCAGAGCTAGATATGCAGAGGATGGTCTGTTGGCTGCGATCAAACGTGGTTTTAGCCAATATGTGATTTTAGGAGCAGGACTTGATACCTTTGCCTTAAGACAGAAAAATCTCCCTAACGATTTTATGATCTATGAAGTGGACCACCCTGCCACACAAGCATTTAAAATGAGAAGACTGAAAGAATTGGGGATTGAAATTCCTAAAAATGTAAGATTTGTTCCTGTTGATTTTACACATGATTCACTCAGGGAAGAGTTGAAGAATATTGGGTATCATGAGCAGAAATTGACTTACTTTAGCTTGTTAGGTGTTGTGATGTATTTAAGGAAACGTGATTTTTACAAACTACTTTCAACTATTTCAGAAATGACCGTAAGCGGCAGCTCCTTTGTATTTGATTACCTCGATGATACCGCCTTTCATGATAAACTTGCCTCTAAGAAATTAATCCAAATGCGCCAAATAACTGCTCAAACAGGGGAAAAAATGGTTACTGGGTTTGACCCGTTCGAACTAGATTTTGAAATCCAAGACTGCAACATGTTAGTGTATGAAAATCTTGCTCCAGAAAATATTGAAGAGATGTATTTCAAAGACAGAGATGATGATCTGCATTCCTTTGATCACTTTCATTTTGCTCATCTAGTTGTGCATAAATAGAAAAAGGGCAGCCGGAAAAATTCGGCTGCCTTATTTTTATTCACCTATTACTTTTTGATCTGTTGAAACAGTCATTTGCGGATTTCCTTTCTTCAATAGTACTAATATTGAAGGTAACAGCATGCCTCTTACTAAGAAAGTATCCATAATGACGCCTAGTGCCATGGTCATTCCGAATAAGAACAATTCCTGTAACGGCTGGGTTATCAAAACGGCGAAGGTAGCTGCAAGGATAATGCCGGCAGAAGATATAACACCTCCGGTTAGTGCGACCCCATTTCCAACCGCCTCTTTCCAAGATACATGAGCCGCTTCCTCTTTAATTCTAGAAACAAGCATAATATTATAATCAACGCCCAATGCGACCATAAATACAAATGCATAGACCGGTAAACGGTAGCTGATGGAATCAAAACCTAAGATATTGTGGAAAATAATCCAGCCAAATCCCAGTGTTGCGACAAACGATAACAGAATCGTTGACATCATTAGTATAGGCATAAAGATGGAACGTGTCTGAATTCCCAACATAATTGTAATTAGAATGGTGACGAAAGAGAACAAAATAATCATATCCTGCTGGTTCATGGCGCGAATATCTAATTGTTCGGCTGTTTGCCCATCATAATGTAATTGATAGTGATCAGCAGGGAATCCGCTATCTTTAAGCATTCTCTTATCTTGATTTCGTAACTGCTTCACCGTTTCTAGTGCACTTGTATCATATGGATTATCTTTCAATACCAATTGTAGCTTTACGGCCTTTTTGTCTTCACTGATCATTCCCTGAGGGACTTGCTTCATATTTACGGTTACACCCTGAGTAATGGAATCAACACCCTTGATGGACTTCAGTTTATTTTCGAGAGTTTGTACGTTGTTAGAAAATTTATCATCAATCGTTATTTCGCTATCCTTGGTTAAAATGACGGTAACTGGAGCCAGTTGCCCGGCTGGATAATGCTTTTCCAATAATTCAAATCCTTTACGAGATGAAAGCTCGTCTGGGAACGACTTCATAATATTAAACGAATAGTGAATCGATAGAGTATTCAAGGCACCAGCTAGCAAGGTAATCATGAGAATACCAGTAATGATGGCTGGATGTTTTACTACTTGCTTACTGACTTTCTTCCAAAAGCCTTGCTTTTTATTTAATTGTTCAGTGGCCTTTGGCACAAACGGCCAGAATGCCTTGCGTCCCATGATCGCAAACATACTCGGGATTAGGGTTAAACCTGCTAAAAGAATAAACACCATCGCCACTGAAAAAACCGGTGCAAAATGATTATATGGTTCAAACACCGTTGCAAATAGTGTTAAAACAGAAAGAAGCACGGTACCGCCACTGAATAAAATGGGTTCTGATACATGATGGATCGCTTCTCCCATCGCGCTATACTGGGAAGGGAATTTTTTTAATTCCTCGCGGTATCGAGAGAAGATAAACAAGCTGTAATCAGTTAAAACTGCAAACAAAAGAACCAGCATGATAGAAATCGCTGAGCTATCTAACACAAACCAGTCGTTCTTGCCGCCCATTCCTAATACCCGGTCAACCACTTGGTATACGATTGCGGCGATAACTAAAGGTATGACGGCGAGTAAAGGTGATCGGTAAATGACCAACAAAATCACAAAAATTAAAGCAATCGTACCAAGCATTAAAACAAAGTCAGCATTTTTAAAAATAGTAATGGTATCTGAAGAAATTCCGGCAGGCCCCGTGATTTCAACCTGTAAAGATCCTAATTTCATCTCTTTCAGTTTGTCATTTATCGTTTTAATGGTTTCATTAGCTGCATGAGAATCAGCACCTTCTTTTAAATTAAAATTAAGAAGAAGGGTTGTTCCATCTTTTGAAAACATCTGATCCTGCGCTGGTTTGGGCAACTGATGAAAAGGTACGGCCCCTTCCAACTCCTTAGGTTTATCGTTTGAAGAGAGCCATTTACTAACTTCTGAAATCTTATTCCGGTCCTCATTTGTGATTTTATTGTCCCGATGAAAAACGAGTAACCCAGTTAGCCCTTCTTTACTAGGGAATTGCTTTTTTAGTACCTGTTTAGCAATAGCAGAAGGGGGATCGTTTTTTACACTTCCTTCCTTGCTGCTAACAGAAAAGTCCTTTGAAGAAGGAGCTAAAAAACTTAATAATATGACAACGGCGATCCAAATCGAAAGAATGACCTTTGAGCCGTTTTTACTGCTTGAAAATTGAACTAACTTCTGAATGGGTTTCAGCATTCCAATCATCTCCTATCTATCTTTGCCATCATCTTAAGCTCGGATTATGAATGGAATATGAATAAAAGATTAAAAGTGAGATGGAGGGATAATGTAAAAATTATCCACTCTGTGATCTATCTTTATCAAATCGCCCAGGAACTTCCACTATGCTTTTTTCCATTCTCTTTACAAGTTTATTTGTATTGGTGTAAAGGCTATGTTATATTAAAATTAGATGAGAATGACCATAAAACTAAATTGGTCAATAAGAACGGAGGGTGCACATGGCTCCTGATAGAAGAAGAATGATAGTTGAAGCTGCAACCAAGTCATTTTCATTATTTGGCTATAAGGCCACAACAATGGATCAGGTCGCAAAGCTTGCCAATGTTGGAAAAGGGACAATCTATACTTTTTTTAAAAATAAAGAAGAACTGTTTGAAGAGATCATGTCAACGCTCGTAAAAGAAATGATTGCTGAAGCAAACGGTGTCATACAGGAAAATCTTCCGTTTACTGAAAATGTACACCTGGCCTTATACCATTTATTAGAGTTTCGCTCCCAACATCAGCTTATGATCAAGCTGGCCCAGGAAGAGTCAGAGATGGGAACAATCGCCGTTTCCGAAATGCTTCAGCACGTAGAGGAAGAAATCATCGCCTTTCTAAAGAAAAAGCTTGATACAGCCATTGAAAAAGGTTTAATTCCGACTGCAAATACAGAAATCACTAGTTATTTGCTTTTTAAAATGTATATAGCCCTGGTTTACGACTGGGAAAAAAATCATGAGCCGCTGAGTTCAGAGGAAATAGCCGAGATCATGAAGGTGTTTTTATTACAGAAATAGCAGAAAAGACTTGTGATCCACACAAGTCTTTTTAGCTATTAAGGTCGTTTTGCCATGTTTTGCTGAGCCATTTTAACAAGCTCGCGGACCATGCTGCCGCCAAGCCGTCCGCCAACTTTACCGGCCTGTTCGGACGTCAATTGTCCGTTATAACCTTTTTTTAAAGGGACTCCGACTTCCTCGGCTGCCTCAAATTTGGCATCCTCAGGTGTTTGTGATTCAACGACCCTTGCCTTCAATTGGTCTAATCCCCGTCTTGCTTCGGGAACAAGAATTTTGTTTCTTCTGGCCATCATCCATCATCTCCTTTGCCAATTAGATTGCCCAATTTGAAAAAAACATCTGCGGGGACTGGATAAATCCTTTTATATCCAGTATAATAACTGATAATGTATCGTAAAAATCAATGAAAAAGAGAGTAGTTATCAGGGATGTCAAAGCGATTCAGGGATGGTGGGAGCCTGAAACAGAACGGATAATGAAGCGCACTTTGGAGATGCATACCCGAATAACTGTAGGGGATGCCGGAGAACACTCCGTTAACAAGGAAAAGCTGGTTCATTTTGAACAATTAGAGTGGTACCGCGGGAATTCAAACTCTCGTCTCTTTTTTAAAGAGGCGGGGGTTTTTTGTTGTTTTATAGAAAAAAAGGAGGTCAATAACATGAACTTTAAAAAAGAATTGGCAGAACTATTATCTGTAGCGCTTGAAGGAGAGCTATCCGTAGCAGAACTCGAGATACTAATTGAAAAACCGAAAAATCAGTCATTGGGTGATTTAGCCTTCCCATGCTTTTCGTTAGCAAAGGTAAAGCGTAAGGCGCCTAATTTGATTGCGCAGGAATTAAGCGAAAAAATTCAGTCACCGACATTTGAAAAAATCGAAGTAGTAGGAGCTTACCTAAATTTATTTTTAAACAAGAAGCTTGTTTCTGAACAAGTAATTGGCAATGTTATCGCTCAAAAGAGTGAATTTGGTTCACTAGATTTCGGTGCAGGCGGCAATGTCACCATCGATATGTCTTCCCCTAATATCGCCAAGCCTTTTTCAATGGGGCACTTGCGTTCAACCGTAATAGGGAATGCAATCGCTAAAATCGTAGAAAAGTGCGGCTATAAGCCGATTAAAATCAACCACCTTGGCGACTGGGGCACCCAATTCGGTAAGTTGATTACAGCTTATAAACTATGGGGCGATGCCGAAAAGGTAAAACAAAATCCAATTAAAGAATTATTGGCTTTGTACATCAAATTCCATGATGAAGCAACATCCAATCCATCTCTTGAGGATGATGGACGTGCTTGGTTCAAAAAGCTGGAGGATGGCGACCAAGAAGCATTGGATTTATGGCAATGGTTCCGTGATGAATCACTGGAGGAATTCTCACGAATCTATAATTTAATGAATGTTGAATTCGATTCCTTCGCTGGTGAGGCTTTCTACAATGATAAAATGGACCGCGTAGTAAAACTGTTGGAAGAAAAACAACTTCTTGTGGAGTCTGACCAGGCGCAAGTGGTTGAACTAACGGAAGAAGAATTGCCACCATGCTTAATTAAAAAATCAGATGGGGCGACCCTTTACGCTACACGTGACTTAGCGGCGGCTATTTACCGTAAAGAAAATTACGACTTTGCCCATTCTTTATATGTGGTTGGTCATGAGCAAAGCCTACACTTCAAGCAACTGATCGCGGTATTACGCAAAATGGGCTTCGAATGGGCTGAAAAAATGGCGCATATCCCATTCGGCATGATGCTGAAAGACGGTAAGAAAATGTCCACCCGTAAAGGGAAGGTTGTTTTACTGGAAGAAGTCTTAAATGAATCTATAGCGATGGCTCGACATAACATAGAAGAGAAAAACCCAATGCTGCCTAATAAGGACAAAGTAGCTGAGCAGGTAGGTGTCGGTGCCGTCATTTTCCATGATTTGAAAAATAACCGCATGAACGATATAGAATTTTCTTTAGAGGAAATGCTTCGTTTTGAAGGGGAAACCGGTCCATACGTTCAATATACGTATGCCCGTGCCTGTTCCATTTTACGAAAAGGAAATTGGCAACCTGAAAGCTCGGCGGCTGATTACCAAACATCTTGGGAAAAAGAATGGAAAGTGGTCAGCTTCTTAATGGAATTCTCTAATGCCATTAAACGTGCTTGTGTGAATTACGATCCTTCCCAAGTGGCAAAATATATCGTGGACCTTGCCCAAGTGTTTAACAAATACTATGCCGAGGTTAAGGTTTTGGAAGACAGTAAAGAGCGCGAGGCTCGTCTGGCACTTGTCTACAGTGTGACTGTAGTTCTCAAAGAAGGTTTACGTCTATTGGGAATTGAAGCACCTGAAGAAATGTAACTTTTTTAGAAAAGCGTTTCTACAGTGATGTAGGAGCGCTTTTCATACTTGCATTGAAAGAAGGACGTCTATGGAACAACAACTAGTAAAGGATAAAATTTGGACAAAAGACTTCATTTTAATTGTATTTGCCAACTTTTTTATCTTTCTTGGCTTTCAAATGACTTTACCAACGATCCCTTTATTTGTTGAAGACTTGGGAGGCAATGATCAGTTGATTGGCTTTGTCGTAGGGATTTTTACGTTTTCATCTCTGCTCTTGCGCCCCTTTGCTGGTCATGCCTTAGAAACGAAAGGCAGAGGCATTGTTTATTTGACCGGTTTAGCTATTTTTGTCCTTTCTGTAGGATCCTTTGGATTTTTAGCAAGTATCGCTCTGTTATTTGCTATGCGGGTTGTCCAAGGGGCAGGCTGGGGACTATCGACAACGGCTTCCGGAACCATTGCAACAGACCTCATCCCTCCTGCTAGAAGAGGAGAAGGAATGGGCTTTTACGGTCTTTCCGGTAATGTTGCTATGGCCATTGGTCCTTCTTTAGGACTGCTTCTGTCAGATACACTTACATTTAAACTGTTTTTCATCATTTGTTCAGTATTAGGGCTTATTGCGCTTTCGCTTTCCTCCAAAATTAAATATAAAAAGGTAGAAAAGAAGCCTGAAAAAACAAGAGCAATATTTGATCTTTATGAAAAAAGTGCAGTAAGACCATCCATGTTGATGTTCTTTATTACGGTTACATTTGGGGGAATTGCCTCATTTCTACCGCTTTATACGGCTGAAAAACATATCGCTGGAATCCAGCTTTACTTTTTGATTTACGCTCTTGCTTTAATGGCGACGCGTGCCTTTGCCGGTCAGCTTTATGACCGAAAAGGGCATCAGGCCATTTTTATTCCTGGAACTTTATTGATTCTGGTAGCTATGGCATTATTAGCCTGGCTTCCGAATAGTATAGTGCTTTACGGGGCGGCTTGCCTATATGGATTAGGTTTTGGGATTGTCCAGCCTGGCTTGCAGGCTTGGTCAATTGAAAAAACTTCACCACATCGTAGAGGAATGGCCAACGCCACCTTCTTTTCTTTTTTTGATTTAGGAATAGGGATCGGGGCCATGATCTTTGGCCAAATCGGTCATATGCTTGGCTACAGCAGTATTTATAAGGCAGCAGCTATTTCTGTCTTTATTTCCATGCTGTTATATGTGTTTTTTATAATAATAGATAAGGCTCGAGAGTAAACTGCATGGGAAAAGATTCCATGCAGTTTTTTTATGAATGAGGAAATGATAACGTTATCATCATTAATCAATTGAAATCTTCTTATATTTGTCATAGAAACCCCTTCAACTTTGTTATTAGGGTATGTTACAATCAATCGGTAATTTTACTTATGGTGGGTGAATCACGTGTTATCTTCTATTAAAAGATTATTGATTGGCCGTCCGTTAAAATCAACCGATCTTGGCGAACATAAACTGAACAAATTAAAAGCACTGGCGATTCTTTCCTCAGATGCCTTATCATCTGTCGCTTATGGAACAGAGCAAATTCTCATTGTGCTGGCTACAATTAGCGCAATTGCCTATTGGTATTCCATACCAATTGCTGCGGGAGTGTTATTTTTATTAGCAGCTTTGATTTTATCCTATCGACAAATCATTTACTCGTACCCTCAAGGGGGAGGAGCTTATATCGTATCGAAGGAGAATATTGGTGAAAAGGCCGGTTTGATTGCCGGGGGATCCTTGCTAGTAGACTACATACTTACTGTTGCTGTTAGTGTATCAGCCGGAACTGATGCCATAACATCAGCGATTCCCTCATTGCATGCCCATACTGTCTTAATAGCCAGTGTTCTAGTCGTGATCATTACGATTTTGAACCTTCGTGGGCTCACGGAGTCTGCTACGATCTTGATGTACCCAGTTTATTTGTTTGTCATCATTTTATTTATTTTAATCGGTGTTGGAATTTATAAAATTTTAACCGGACAAATTTCCCCTGAATTACATGCTCCAATTGGTGCACCAGTCCAGGGAATCACATTGTTTTTATTAATGCGTGCCTTTGCTTCAGGGTGTTCGGCCCTAACAGGGGTTGAAGCAATTTCCAACGCCATTCCTAATTTCAAGGACCCTGCACCAAGAAACGCAGCCAGAACATTAGTGTTGATGGGGACACTCTTAGCATTTTTATTTGCCGGTATCACCTTTTTAGCGTATTACTATGGTGTTTCTCCAAAACATGATGAAACCGTAGTCTCACAAATTGCCAAAGAAACGTTTGGACGTAATATTCTGTACTATATCATCCAAGGTTCAACCGCTTTGATCCTGGTGCTGGCGGCCAATACCGGCTTCTCGGCATTCCCATTATTAGCGTTTAGCTTGGCCAAGGATAAATATTTGCCAAGGATGTTTACCATTCGTGGTGACCGTCTAGGCTATTCGAACGGGATTGTCATGTTGGGATTAGCATCGATTGTGTTGATTGTTGCTTTTCAAGGGAAAACGGAGTCCCTCATCCCACTTTATGCAGTAGGGGTATTCATTCCATTTACTTTATCGCAAACAGGGATGATCATAAAATGGCTTCGGGAGAAACCAAGCGGCTGGATTACCAAACTAACAGCGAACCTAATCGGTGCCTTAATCACCTTCACGGTATTAATGATCTTTTTCATCACGAAATTAAGCCAGGTTTGGTTTGTCTTTATTTTCTTACCATTGATCGTTCTACTGTTTTTAAGAATTAATAAACATTATAGTGATGTAGGTGAACAGCTCCGGGTAGATTGTCAAACACCGGCCATTCAAGTTGATGGAAATGTCATCATTGTTCCGGTCGCTGGAATCACAAAGGTCGTGGAAAATTCCATTAATTATGCCAAATCGTTAACCGATCAAATATATGCAGTCTATGTTTCCTTTGATCGGGAAGATGAGAAGCGGTTTGAGGAAAAATGGGAGCAATGGCATCCGGAAGTCAGATTGATTACTCTGCAATCTCGCTATCGCAGTATTTTGCAACCCTTATCGAAATTTATTGATACAATTGAGAATAAGGCCAGTGAGAACAACTACCAAGTTACCGTACTGATCCCGCAATTTATTACAAAGAAGAACTGGCATCACATCCTGCACAACCAATCTAGTTTATTGATTCGTACGTATTTGCTTTACAAAAAAAATGTCATTGTTTCCACCTTGCCATATCATTTTAAAAAATAAAAATAAATGGTTTTCTAGGGTTCCGTGGCTTACCTGAGTCAGTCTGGTCCAAGAGAAAACGCACAGAATGTTCTCTGTGTACACGGAAGGATAAAAGCCTGGGAGAATTAATCGTTTTGACGATGATTCTTCTTGGCTTTTTTTTATAAGGGAGGGAATGTTGTTGGAATTTCTTGTTGAAAACAAATGGGTAATCTTAGTAAGTCTCGAAGTCTTGGCCTGGTCCTCGACCTTCTTCCTTTTATACGCGCGTTACGGCTTGAAATCAAGCTTTTGGTTCAAGGTGGCAACCGTACTGTTCGCATTAACAGGAGTCATCCCACAGGTGTTAATGGGGATTGTAAATTTTGCCGCCACCCAGGAAGTTGATTTGTATACTCTGATTATTGTGCTATTGATTGTGTATGGATTTACGATTGGGAAGAAGCATGTGAAGAGGCTGGATACCTGGGCACAACGAAAGTTTTCCCGGGAAGGTGTGTAAGTGGATAAAATAAAGAGAAATTCGGAAAAAGGATATAAATGAGAGTTACCTTTTTTGTGAAAGACAGATCCAAGTGGTTTTTGGGTAAATCTATCGTTCATAGCAGGGTTGAAAGACAAATCCAATTGGTTTATCGGTGAATCTGTCGTTCATAGCAGGGTTGAAAGACAAATCCAAGTGATTTTTCAGTCATCCTGTCGTTCAAAGTGGTAGTGAAAGACAAATCCAATTGAATTTTCAGTAAGGCTGTCGTTCATAGCAGTATTGAAAGACAAATCCAAATGGCTGTTCAGCAAAACTGTCGTTCAAAGTGGTAATGAAAGACAAATCGAATTGGTTTATCGGTGAATCTGTCGTTCATAGCAGGGTTGAAAGACAAATCCAATTGAATTTTCAGTAAGGCTGTCGTTCATAGCAGTATTGAAAGACAAATCCAAATGGCTGTTCAGCAAAACTGTCGTTCAAAGTGGTAATGAAAGACAAATCGAAA
>NZ_JBKFGJ010000024.1:0-11148 GCF_051233465.1 Neobacillus solisequens
AAATAGTCTTTCCGTAAATCTGTCGTTCATTGCCATTGCTTTTTCTATAGAAGTGCCCTTCATCGCACTATAATGATCTTATAATTAAGAAAACCACCATTCAATCGGTGGTTTTCTTCGTTCTTTTAATTATAAAGTAAATGGCTGCTATTACGATCGCAGCGATGATAAATGGCATAACGTAGGGTTGGGCGTATTCCTTGATATGGGACCAGTTTTTGCCGAGGACGGTTCCTAGATAAAGAAATAGGATGGTCCAGGGTACAATGGCAGCTACAGTATAAAGGGTGAACCGGGTGGCTGACATTTTGGCGATGCCGGCCGGGATGGAAATGGCGTGACGGACGACAGGGATGAATCTTGCGGAAAAGATAACTCCTGCTCCATACTTATGAAACCACTGTTCCGCGACATCAATATGTTTCTTTTTTATTAGCACATATTTTCCGTATCTCTCCAGAAACGGACGACCGCCGTAATAGCCGGCCCAATACAGGAATAATTGCGCTATAGTTCCACCAATGGTTCCGGCAATGACGGCGCCGACAAAATTTATGTGTCCAAGGGAAATCATGTACCCGCCATAACCTAACACAATTTCACTGGGGATAATCTCAATCATTAAGCCTAGGGCAATTCCGAAATAACCTAACTGGGATAGAAAATCTAAAATGCTATAAATATATTCTGTCATAACACACCTACACTTAAAATTTTTTCAACTCTTTCTAGTTTATAATAGTTTGTCTCATATTGAAATATATATGGATAGCCTTCATTCCCCATTCCTTATAAAAAGGAAAAGCAGCGGACCGCGCTGCTAAAGAAGGTCATTGACTCAATGATTGTTTTGTTGAAAACATATAATTCTTGTGATGGTAATGGATGCTGTATACGATGCCCATAGCAAACATATTCCCCATTAATGAGCTGCCCCCATAGCTGATAAATGGCAGCGGGATTCCGGTAATCGGGAGCACTTGGATGGTCATGCCTATGTTTTGAAAAACATGGAAGGTAATCATACTGATAATCCCGGTACAGATATATACATTAAACGGATCATTGGTATCCAGTGAAGTCTTAATTAAATGGTAAATTAATAAAAAGTACATGCCAATCACAATACTGCCGCCGACAAATCCGTATTCCTCCCCAATGACACTAAAAATAAAATCAGTATGGGCTTCAGGAATGTATACCTGCCGTTGATTAAATCCCTTGCCGGACAACAATCCAGAGCCAATTGCGGTCAATGATTTCATTAGGTGATAGCTCGAGTCGGTGGAATGGTTTGTGGGGTCCAGCCAGGCATAAATTCGATTAAATTGATAGGTTTTCACGTGCACATATTTTTCCAGAAACTCAGGCTTCTGAATCACTAGATATAAGATCAGGGCCATCAATGATGCACCGGACCCGTAGATGGGTAAAATGATTTTCCAAGTGATCCCCGATATAAAAATCATTCCTGTTAGGATCGACAAAAGCACGAGACCGGTTCCAAGGTCAGGCTGCAACATGATCAAGCCAAGCGGCACAGCGGTGGCCACGCCTAGTTTCATTAGCAGCATAAAATCAGTTTGTAATGACTTATCCAAATATTTTTCATGGTGGCTGGCAATGATGCGGCTTAAGGTCAAGATTAAAAAGACTTTAACAAATTCCGAAGGCTGAATTTGACCGATCCCCCTAATGACAAACCAGCTTTTGGCCCCATTTCGAATCGGAGCGATGGATACTGGAGCCACATAAACGGCAATCAGCAAAAATATACCAAAGCCATATAAAATCCATGAGAGCTTTCTGTATTGATAACTGTCAAAAAGAATGGTTACGGAAATAATCAAGGCCCCAACGACATACCAGACCATCTGCATAAATAAGAAATTGGCCCCGTATTGGCCAGAGCCCTGCGCACTATAAATAGCAGCACAGCTTATAAGAAAAAATAAAAATAACAATAATGTCAGGGCCCAATCAAACCGTTCCACTTTTTTCATGTGATTATTCATTTGTCACACCCGTTTTTCTAAGGTAAAAAATTACATAGCATCCATTAATATAACGATTTAAACCAATAAAAGGTTTCATATATTTTACATGAGATGCGTTAAAAAAGCGGTGGCAATGCCGAAATAAGTAAGTAACGAAAAGATATCATTTAATGTAGTGATCAGTGGCCCAGATGCCACGGCAGGGTCGATTCGCAATCGAAACAACATTAGTGGAATGATGGTCCCGGCAAGAGTACCAATAATTAACGTGAAAAAAAGCGAACATCCTACTACAAAGCCCAGGATCAAGTTGCCTTGCCAGATATAAGCAATAATTGCGATTAAAAGGGAACAGGTCAACCCAATGGAGATTCCAACGCCTAATTCTCGTAAAATTAAGCGAATGATCACTTTTTTATCAATATCATGAGAGATTAGCCCTCGTACGACTACTGCGAGGGATTGTGTCCCGGTGTTTCCGGTCATTCCAGCAATCATTGGCATAAAAAAAGCGAGAGCAACCACCTTTTGCAGGGTTTCTTCGAAGCTGCTGATAATCCGGCCTGAAATAAGCCCGATGAATAACAATAAAATCAGCCAAGGCAGTCGTCTTGCAGCTGCGACAAGTGTCTTTGTTTCAAAATCAATCGCTTTTCCAGATGCAGACAGTTTTTCAATATCCTCATTGGCCTCTTTTATCACGACATCGATGACGTCATCGACAGTAATAATTCCAACGAGAACATCTTGCTCATCCACGACCGGAACGGAAATGAAGTCGTACCGTTCAACCGTTTTAGCTACATCCTCCTGGTCTGTTGTGACGGTAACAGAAATAACCCGCTCATACATAATATCGCTAATTTTTTCATGCAGCTCTGCCAACAGCAAGTCCCTGTAAGAGACAACGCCAACCAGCTTGCTTTCTTCATTGATGACGTATAAATAGTTGAGCGACTCCGCAAACTCAGCAAATGATTTTAGCTTATCTACTGCTTCTCTGACAGTGAAATAAGTGCGAATCCAAACGAAGCGATTGGTCATAATTCTTCCGGCCGTTTCCGGAGGGTACTTCATGATGTCCTTTACTGCATTAGATTCCTCTATCTTCATTTCTGAAAGCAGCGAATCCTTTTTTTCAGGGGATAATTCATGAAGCAGTGTAGCTAGATCATCATTATCCATAAGGTTTAAAACTTTGCTGGATTTTTCAATTCCCAGCATGTTTAATAATTCTAGCTGCTCCTCTTTTTCGAGCTCCTCCATGAGGTCAGCCAAAACATCAAATTTTAAAAATAATAGAAATCTTGGCTTGTGCTGTTCTGGCAATGACTTATATATTTCGGCCACATCATAGGGCTGCAATTCCTCGAGAATCGGATCAAATTCTTCTTTTTTATTTTCGGTAAGGGTCCGAATAATCTGAAGGCTTAGTTCTTCATGCGACATATTTTTTATCATACTGGCTCATCCTCCTTTCGTAGAAATTCTATATAATAAAATAGAGAGGTAGAAGTAACTTAATTATAGTATGTGTATATTATCCTCGAAAATTGAATAAAGAGGAATTGTATTTAGTCTGATAAATCTGCAATTTATTTGTAAAAAAAATGAAATAAGCAATTTATCCTATTATTTGATAAAATAATTGAGTATGAATAAAAATATCTGGAAGTTTAATGGAAACTTTCAAAAGGTTAAAATATATGTGGTTGATCGGAGGAGTTTTGCTGTGAAAAAGCATCATCAGGACATACGGGATCTAATTTATATTCATCTAAATCAAACGGACCAGTATGTGTTATCCTACGGTATTGAATTCGATGAATTTGCAGCCACTTTTGCGGGTTCCTTAAACCACTTACTTTTATTAAAACACCGCTTTGATGATGCTGATTTTAACAGGCATACACTGTTAGAATATTGCCCTGAAGACAGAATTAACAGATTGGCTGCTGAAGATGTTTATAGCTATGGAGATTTTTGCTGGATTGATTTTACTGAAGAAGAAGTCCTAAATGAATTATCGGGGCAGGAAATGGCAGAATTGCTTTATCTTGGTCACCATAAACAGCATTTGAAATCTCCGTTTTATAAAAAGCTTGATAACCGGTTTGTCTATCTGGCACATGATGATGGCTGGTTTAATAAAACGTATTATCGAAGTTTTAAGGATTTTTTCTACCTGTTTAGTGAAGTAATTGCTTCTAAAATGGGTGAACTGAAGCCGGAAAAGTCACTGCTGGGGTTAAGAAAAAAACGTACATATCCGCCGGTTAATAAAGAAATCCTGTTATCGTTAACACCCTTTCTTAAGGAGGGAATTTGTATTTCTTTACGGGCTGCCGATGTCCAGCGAAACCGGGTAGAAATTCCTGTCTGGGTGATGGGGGATTTTGCGAATATGGATGATATGTACGATGAATATCAGAATATTTCGAATGAACCATTTCATGCGAAAATTATTTTTGATAGAAAAACGAAAGAATGGAAGCTGAATCTAATGTAAATCTCTCCATCCCGGGGAGATTTCTTTTTTTAGGGGAGACCCGCAGGCGCAAGCGCCGAGGATGCTCGCCGAAACGCCCACAAACCGTAAGTGCCTGGAGCGCAAATCAACAGCCAAGTTTAACAGACATCCATGTAAAAAATTTGCACATCAATAAATGAAATAACTGCTAAAGTAAAGTTATCCACAGTTATTTCAGGGTAGAGCTTTTTAAAAAAACAGCCCCTAAAAATAAGGGGCTGAATTTACGATAACCAAAGCGAAAACAGTCCTTCCGTGACACCCAAGTTATACATATAATAAATTCCGAAAACAATACTGATGACACCGGCAAGATAGTTTAAATGGTGGTTGATTTTTTTACCGGATGTTAATACGAATGGCAGCCCGATTACGGTGGAGAAGCTAAGCATTCCAATGACTGTTCCGCAGCCAAAAATAAGAATATACAAAGCACCCTGCCAAATGGTGGATACGGTGCTCATCGTTAAGAGAACCATGGCGGCACTACCGGCAAGCCCGTGAACAAATCCAATAAAAAACGACTTACCGTTTGAACGTTTTCCTTTTGTTCGTTCATGTGGATGCGGGTGATGCTTATGGTGAACAATCGATAACAGACTTGAAACGCCTAGCGTAACTAACATAATACCTACGAGGAATTCAAGGCTCATCGCCATTTTATCGGTTATTGTATTTTTTGCGAGGATCAAAAACATACCGAAGATCAACAATGTTGAAGTGTGGCCAATTCCCCAAAAAACACCAGCAAATAAAGATTTCTTTATACTTTTAGATTGGCTGGCTATGGTTGAAACGGCAATCACGTGGTCAGGCTCAATCGCGTGCTTGATTCCGAGAATAAATCCAATCACTAAGATTGAAAAAAATGATCCCGTCATTTATGTCACCTCCATTTTTAATAGTCTATTAACATATTACAGGAAAAAATATCCTACCATTGTTGTAAATCATGACAAATTTCCGATAGATTTGTTTTTAAGCAAGCTGTATTATTCATAAATTAGATAGAAAAAAGATACGGCTGAATTTCCTATCTTCTTTAGTAAAGTGTTAAAATAAACAATGAATGAGAATATGGAGGGTATCACCTATGAAAACAAAATTAGGTTTACTATATGGAGGAAAATCTGCTGAGCACCGCGTATCATTACAAACGGCACTAGCGGTGATCAAGGCATTGGATCACGACAAATTTGATATTCATCCGATTTACATAAATGAAGAAGGTCGGTGGATTAAGGGTCCTCAACTAACAGGACCAGTTGAAGCAGTGAAGGAACTCGAATTTGCTGACGTGGCATCCCTTTCACCCACTGCTTTGGCACCAGCGCTTTTCCAAACAGAATCACAACAGGACGGAGCTCTTGATGTCATTTTTCCATTACTGCACGGACCAAATGGTGAAGACGGAACAGTACAGGGACTGTTAGAACTATTAAACTTGCCGTATGTTGGAAATGGTGTCCTTGCCTCTGCCGCAGGAATGGATAAAGTCATTATGAAAAACATCTTTGCTCAAGCAGGTCTTGCGCAAGTTAACTACGTTTCTTTTATCAAAAGTGAATGGGAAAAAACTCAAGAAGAGACTTATTCTAAGGTAGAAGCGGAGCTGGGCTATCCTTGCTTTGTGAAGCCAGCCAATCTTGGCTCAAGTGTAGGGATTAGTAAATGCCGAAATCGTGAGGAATTGGCAACAGCTTTTGCAGAGGCTTTTCAATTTGACCGCAAAGTGATTGTGGAAGAGGGTGTAGAAGCCCGTGAAATTGAGGTCGGGGTTTTAGGAAATGATGAACCTGAATGTTCGGTTGCAGGTGAAATTGTACCGAAGAAAGACTTCTACGATTATAAGGCCAAATATGAAGATGGAAATACGGCTTTGATCATTCCAGCCGACATTACGGAGGAAGAATACCAACAAATCAAGGAAATGGCCATTAAAGCTTTTAAGGCGTTGGATTGTTCGGGACTTGTTCGGGCTGACTTCTTTTTAACAAAAGACGGAAAGGCTTTGATTAATGAAGTAAACACCATGCCTGGATTCACCCCATTTAGCATGTTCCCGCTACTTTGGAAGCATACTGGTGTGGAATACCCACAATTAATCGAGCGTCTTGTCCAGCTTGCTAAAGAGAGACATGATGTAAAACAAAAGATTAAGTTCACGTTTTAGAAAATGAATAACACGGCCTCAAGCCGTGTTTGTTTTCTGAAAAGAAGAATGGAAGGGGGACGTCAATTAATGATAAAACGATCTTTAACAAGGATTGCTGAAATGGTTCAGGCCCAAAATGAAGTGACCCCGTTTGCAGACACAATGATTACGGGAGTATGTATTGATTCCCGAAAAATCGAAGAAGGTAATTTATTCATCCCATTTAAGGGTGAACATGTGGATGGGCACAAATATGTAGTAGATTCAATTAAAAAAGGAGCAGCTGCCGCTCTTTGGCAAAAAGATGTACCAAACCCTCCTAAAGATCTGCCAATATTAATAGTGGACGACTGCCTGGTGGCCCTACAGGAATTAGCACGCCAGTATCGGAAGGAGCTGCCGATTAGAGTAGTGGGGATTACGGGAAGTAACGGAAAAACAACAACAAAGGATATTACTTCAAGCCTGCTTTCCCTTAAATATAAAGTCCAAAAAACAGAAGGTAATTTTAATAACCATATCGGTCTTCCTTTAACAATTCTTGGCTTACATGAAGACACGGAAATCGCTGTCCTTGAAATGGGAATGAGTGCTAAAGGGGAAATAGAATTTCTGACAAAGCTTGCTTGTCCGGAAGCCGTTGTCATTACGAACATTGGGGAGTCTCATCTACTAGACCTTGGCTCCCGTGAAGGGATTGCTGACGCTAAATTGGAAATTTTGCAGGGACTTCAAAATGGCGGATTGGCAGTCCTGCATGGGGACGAACCGCTGTTGATGGAACGAATTCACGCGTATCAAGGTGAAGTTCAGGTGAAAACATTTGGTAGAAACGATACAAATGATTTATTCCCGACAGAAATTATTCAGCTTGAGCAGGGGAATCGGTTTAAAATCAATGCTTCCGAAGAAACATTTGATCTGCCTGTATTGGGAACTCATAATATCTTAAATACGCTGGCAGCTATGTTGATTGCCCATCATTTTTCCATTCCGTTTGAACAGATGACCGAGGGCCTACAAGGAATCAAACTAACAAATATGAGAATGGAGCTAGTGGAAGGGAAGCGCGGAGAAAAAGTCATTAATGATGCTTATAATGCGAGTCCTACTTCCATGATGGCGGCTATTGAATTAGTCTCAAATCTTCAAGGATACGAGCAGAAGATTCTCGTTCTTGGTGACATGCTTGAACTTGGTCCACAGGAAGAGCAGTATCATCTGCAAATCGGTGAAGGATTAAATCCTGAAAAGATTGATAAATTGTTTACTTACGGTAAATTAGGCAGCCACATTGCAGAAGGTGCGAAAAAGGTACTAGGAGAAGAACGCGTTTTTGCCTTTTTAGATAAAAAAGAGCTGATTGGTACATTAGAAGGTTTTGTAAATGAACAGACGTTAGTTCTTGTCAAAGCTTCCCGCGGCATGAAATTGGAAGAAGTCGTGAAGGCTATACAAAAATAGCCTTTATTGGGCAGGTGTTAAGGATGATTGGCTGCTTATGTATTCATGGCTTCACCGGGGCACCCTATGAGGTGGAGCCGTTGGTTACTTTTTTAAAAGAAAAGACAGATTGGGATTTCCGAGTGCCGACACTTCCGGGGCATGGCGAAGTGCTGTCATTGAAGGGGATTCATTATCAGCAATGGATCCATCATGCAGAGGAAGAACTAAAGTCGCTGATCGCAACCTGTGATGAGGTGTATGTAATAGGTTTTTCCATGGGCGGCATGATTGCCAGTTTTCTTGCGGCCCAATATCCTGTGGACAAGCTGATTTTGCTGAGTGCTGCGGCTTACTACTTTCATCCTCGTCAACTTGCCAGTGATCTTAGAGTAATGCTAAAAGATCTTGTAAACGGGAATCTTCAAAAAAATGAGCTGTTTTTACGATATAAAATCAAGTTAACAGAAACGCCTCTAGCGGCGGCCATTCAATTCCGCAAGTTGGTTGCATTTATTAAACCGGTTTTGCCCCAGGTTAAAATTCCTACTTTAATTGCTCAAGGAGATCGTGACGGAATTGTTCCTCCGAAAAGTGCGGAATATTTATTTCAAACCATAAGCTCGGAAAAAAAGAAGTTAACCTATATCAAGGGTTCAAAGCACCACATTTGCCATTGCAAGGATAATGAAACATTATTCGTTGAGGTGTTGGAATTTTTATCATGTTAAACGGGGTCTTTATTGCTTTATAGAATTAGAAATGGTATTATTATTAACAATGTGTCTAAAGATTAATGTTATGAGGCATACTCCTTTGGAGAATGTCTTTTTTTTGGTAAAATAAACATATCTCTTTATAGTGATTCGGGAGAATAGATTTAGCACTAATTATGAAAAATATTTTTAAATAGATGAAGGAGAATGAAAACATTGACGAAGTTTGAAGAATTAGGCATTAGCCAGGCTACGTTAAAAGCCGTCCTCAAAATGGGTTTTGAGGAAGCAACCCCAATCCAGTCAGAAACAATTCCTTTGAGCATGGAAAATAGAGACGTGATCGGTCAAGCGCAAACCGGAACAGGAAAAACTGCTGCTTTTGGAATTCCATTGGTAGAGAAAATTGATTTAAAACAGGAAGCCATTCAAGGGATTATCATTGCACCAACAAGGGAACTAGCCATTCAGGTTTCTGAGGAACTTTATAAAATCGGTGCAGGAAAAAGAGTACGTGTACTACCAATTTATGGTGGACAGGATATTGGCCGTCAGATCCGGTCGTTAAAAAAGGCCCCACATATTATTGTCGGGACTCCAGGACGTTTACTTGACCATATCAACAGAAAAACGATTCGTCTTGACAATGTTCAAACAGTTATTCTGGATGAAGCTGATGAAATGTTAAATATGGGATTTATCGAGGATATTGAATCAATCTTGAAGGAAATTCCAGAGCAACACCAAACGTTGTTATTCTCAGCAACGATGCCTGGTCCAATTCAAAGAATTGCTGAAAAGTTCATGAAGGACCCGCAAATCGTTCGTGTGAAAACGAAGGAAATGACTGTTCCTTTGATTGACCAGTATTATGTAGAAGTGCAGGAAAAAAGTAAATTTGATGTGTTGACACGACTACTTGATATCCAATCACCTGAGTTAGCGATTATTTTTGGACGGACCAAGCGCCGTGTTGATGAATTGTCTGAAGCATTAAATCTAAGAGGATATACTGCAGAAGGAATTCATGGTGATTTAAGCCAAGCGAAGCGTTTATCCGTATTACGCAAGTTTAAAGAAGGCTCAATCGATGTTCTTGTTGCAACTGATGTAGCGGCACGTGGACTTGATATTTCCGGTGTTACACACGTATATAACTTTGATATTCCGCAAGACCCAGAAAGTTATGTGCACCGTATCGGCCGTACAGGACGTGCCGGAAAAGCGGGTGTTGCGATGACATTCATTACACCACGTGAAAAGCCGTATTTGTTTGTTGTTGAAAAAACAACCAAACGTAAAATGGAAAGAATGAAGCCGCCGACCCTTGATGAAGCACTTGAAGGTCAGCAACGTGCAGTAGTGGATAAAATCCTGCAAACGATTGAAGCAAACAATCTTCAATATTATAAAGCAGCAGCAGAAGAGCTGTTGGAAACAAATGATGCACAAACTGTTGTAGCAGCTGTGTTGAAAATGTTAACGAAAGAGCCTGATACAACTCCAGTGAAGCTGACTGAAGAACAGCCTCTTCCTTCTAGAAAAGAAAGAAAGCCAAATGATCGTGGGGGAGACCGTCGTCGGAAAGATGATTCCCGCGGCTACTCTGACCGCAGAAAAAAACCGTCCGCAAAGCCTCGCAGCGGAGAAAAACGGAACAGCGGTAAACCAAAATCTAGAAGCTACAATCATTAATCAATGAGCATGGACTTTTAGACAAAAAAACTAAATTTCCATTTAAAATTTTTAGTCCAATTCAACAGTGAATTGGACTTTTTATTTTGTCAAAGCACTTCGTACAGAGGGAGCAGATAAAGCAACCGTGCTGTCCGAAGTCAGGGGATCTTCAGACAGGGGAAGGCGAAAAATTGTTCGCGATGTCCGAAGTCAGAGGATCTTCAGACAGGGGAAGGTGAAAAATCGTTCGTGATGTCCGAAGTCAGGGGATCTTCAGACGAGAGGAGGCAAAAAAACGTTCGTGATGTCCGAAGTCAGAGGATCTTCAGACAGTGAAAGGCAAAAAAACGTTGGTAATGTCCGAAGTCAGAGGATCTTCAGACAAGGGGAGGCAAAATCAGTTCGTGCTGTCCGAAGTCAGGGGATCTTCAGACAGGGGGAGGCAAAAAATCGTTCGTGATGTCCGAAATCAGAGGATCTTCAGACAGGGGAAGGTGAAAAATCGTTCGTGATGTCCGAAGTCAGAGGATCTTCAGACAGGGGAAGGTGAAAAATCGTTCGTGATGTCCGAAGTCAGGGGATCTTCAGACGAGAGGAGGCAAAAAAACGTTCGTGATGTCCGAAGTCAGA
>NZ_JBKFGJ010000025.1:0-4051 GCF_051233465.1 Neobacillus solisequens
GTCAGAGGATCTTCAGACAGGGGAAGGTGAAAAATCGTTCGTGATGTCCGAAATCAGAGGATCTTCAGACAGGGGAAGGTGAAAAATCGTTCGTGATGTCCAAAGTTAAGAAGTCTTCAGACAGCAGAAGTGGAAAAAGCAATCATGTTGTCCGAAGTTGGGGGACACCGTTCTTGTCTCGCATTTTACATCCAAAAATTATTTATCCAACCGATTTTACACACAGAAACTGCTTATAGATTTTACTTTTTAACGTGCGTTCCTCAACAACAATTTGTATACTAAGTTATATTGGGAAAATTTAGATAAGGGAGGAGATTGAGTGAATAGAGAGCCAAGCAAAAAAATTTCAGCTAAGGCCTTAACAGTTTGGAGAATATCAGGGGTTATAAAATCAGCTATTGAATGGTCAATTGTAGCTACTGTGCTTTTTCTGGTCCATCTGTTCGATTGGCCAAACTGGATATCGATCATCATGATTGCATTAGGAATTATATTTACGATCCTGCATATTTTCCTCTTTCCAACCTTGCGCTGGAAGCAATGGCGCTATGATGTGCGAGAAGAGGAAGTGGAGCTTCAAGAAGGGATTTTTGTCCTTCGCCGGACGTTAGTTCCAATGATTCGTGTTCAACATGTTGACACGGTTCAGGGGCCCTTACTGAGAAAATATCAGCTGGCCTCGGTTATAATCCATACGGCTGCAACAGCGCACGAAATACCTGCGTTGGAGATGGAGGAAGCAGAGGAGCTGCGTTTGTACATATCAAATTTGACAAAGGTGGCGGAAGAAGATGTCTGAAGCAAAACGTCTCCATCCGATCGCTAGTGTCATTCATGCTGGAAAAAGAATGAGAAATTTGATACTGCCGGGAATCGCGATTCTTTTTTCAGGTGGTAGAAAGGATTTATTGATTGTATTAGGGATTTCCGCAGCTGCTGTATTGATTACGCTAATAAGCGGAATCTGGTCATGGCTGCGCTATACATATCGTTTTGAACAGGATGAACTAAGAATTGAATATGGAATCTTTATCAGAAAAAAACGGTATATTCCGTTTGAGCGGATCCAAAGCATTGATTTTACCGAGGGGATTTTGCAGCAAATATTCGGGCTCGTTAAGGTGAAAATAGAAACCGCAGGAGGAGGAGGGGATGAGGAAGCTGAGGCTGTCCTCTCAGCCATCTCAAAAGAAGAGGCTCAATCTATTCAAAATTATGTTACAGCTGTGAAAAATGGCGGAATACATACAGCGAACACATCAAAGGAACATCAGCCTATTTATGAAATTTCTATGCAGCAATTGTTTATTCTATCGTTGACCTCTGGTGGTGTAGGTGTAGTGATTTCGGCAGTGTTTGCACTGTTTTCCCAATTGGATGATTTTATTCCCTATAAACGATTATTTGGCAATTTGGAAAGATGGGCTGTTCATAATATTATTTCGATTGCCATCTTAGTATTTATTGGCTTTTTCATAGCATGGATCATTTCCTTGATTATGACCATGCTGAAATACGCCAACTTTACCGTCATTAAATCGGGCAAGGAATTAATTATTTCTCAAGGCCTGCTTGAAAAAAGGCGGATCACCATACCGATAAATCGGATTCAAGCCATTCGGATCATAGAGAACCCGGTACGCCGAGTCCTCGGATACGGTACAATTTTCATTGAGAGTGCCGGCGGCTCTGTTACCAACAAGGAAGGCGCAAATGTCACGCTTCTTCCCATCGTAAGGGTAAAGGAGGTTCGGAGCATTTTAGGAGTCTATTTACCTGAATTTCATTTTACAAACTCTTTCAAACCTGTTCCAAAACGGGCGATGCTGCGGTATATCATCCGTAGTTGGTACATCGGGGTTCCAGTTGTTATTTTAGCCATCATTTTTTTGAAAAAATGGGGACTTTTGTTTCTTCTTCTGTTAGCTTTGCTTTCATATTGGGCTTTCTTGAAATACAAAGCATCCGGTTGGCAAATGGAGGAGAGACAACTCAGTTTCAGATATGGCGCTGGTATAAGAAAAACGATTTTTATGAAAAAGGATAAAATCCAAAGCATGAAAATAAAGGAGAGTTATTTTCAGCGAAAAAAAGATCTCGGAACAATTGAGACATTTGTGAAATCGGGCATGGGTCTTTCAATGGGAACTGTGGTAGATATGGATAGGGACGATTTAGAGGCAATTTGGAAATGGTATTCAAGAAATAAGAAAAACAGGGATGGCTCCACGGGGTAGCAATCCCTGTTTTATCTTTGGGCAAAAATGCCAATAATAACTACGATAATAAGGAGGGTCCAAATGATGAGTTTGAGAGGTGACTGGAAGGATAGACGCTTCTTTTGGTTGCCAGCCCAGCTTGCTGTTCCCTCGATAAAATCGGATAAATCTCTTTTATTATAATAAGGAATGGCTCCAAGTAAGAACCCACCAAGCAATCCAAATAAATGTGCTGTAATATTTATGTTAGGTTCCAAAAATGTCATAATCAAACTGATAACACACAAGGTAAGGATGATCTGAGAATTTTCTTTAGATAGCATATGCTTCCGAAAAATGATGATGGCGATATAGTAGCCAAATAGTCCAAAGATGGCGCCGCTCGAACCAACATGCGTATAGGATAAGGGTTCAAGTAACAGAGTGGCAATATTGGCGATAAAGCCGCTAAGAAGGTAGACAATCAGGAACCGTGTTCTCCCTAGCATTCTTTCAAGTGCCGGGCCAAATAGGATGAGGGAAAAGCTGTTAAACAGCATATGCGAAAAACCACTATGCATAAATATTGGCGTAATCAATCTCCAAAATTCCCCTTCCATGATATATAAATTGACTCCGGAAAGGTTTTCGAAGAACCAGTAATTAGGGAAAATAGGTAAAATAGTGAAAAGATATAAAATTAAATGTAAGGCAACTATCATTGAAACAATCGGATATAGCCGAAGAAATTCGCGAAAGCTTTCAGTTCGGGTAAACATTAACTAAACCACCTCTTAGTACCATCATAGACAAAATTTTGATTTAATAAAGTAAAAAGTATTCGACTTCATCATTTATCCAGTTGCTGCAACTATGGCTCCCGGGTCTAGAGACGATCAGTAAAGAAGGAAAAATTAGCCTTTCTCCTCCTTTTCTTATAGCTTTAGCCACTGAACGAGGCGCATACGTTTTCTTGTACACTATTATGCTACCGAAAAATAAAATAGAAGGAAGATCGTTGATGATAAAAGGAATTGGGATTGATATTATTGAACTTTCCAGGGTTCAGGAATTGATTGACAGACAAACGAAATTTGCTGATCGTGTGCTGACTCCTGCTGAAAAAGATAGATTTGAAACGTTATCTGATCGAAGAAAGGTTGAATTTTTAGCAGGACGTTTTGCTGCGAAAGAGGCCTATTCAAAAGCGGTCGGCTCCGGAATTGGTAAGGAGTTATCTTTTTTAGATATTGAGATTGCCTCAGACATGCTCGGCAAACCCTTTTTTTTAAAGCCGACAGGAAAGGCGCACCTGTCAATCACCCACAGCCGTGATTATGCCGTCGCGCAGGTGGTTTTAGAGGAGGACTAACCATTCATGAAGGGGATGAAAGACAAAAAACAGCAAGCTGTGGAAGGCCTGTCTTTCATAAGGGCGATGAAAGACAAAAATAGAAGAGAAAGCAAAGCCCCTGTCTTTCATAAGGTCGATGAAAGACAAAAGGAGAAGCGGAAACAAAGGCCCTGTCCTTCATAAAGGTGATGAATGACAAAAAGAGAAGCGGAAACAAAGGTCCTGTCTTTCATAAGGTCGATGAAAGACAAAAGGAGAAGCGGAAACAAAGGTCCTGTCTTTCATAAGGGTGATGAAAGACAAAAAGAGAAGCGAAAGCAAAGGCCCTGTCTTTCATAAGAGCGATGAAAGACAAAAGGAGAAGAGGAAGCAAAGGTCCTGTCTTTCATAAGGTCGATGAAAGACAAAAGGAGAAGCGGAAACAAAGGCCCTGTCCTTCATAAAGGTGATGAATGACAAAAAGAGAAGCGGAAACAAAGGTCCTGTCTTTCATAAG
>NZ_JBKFGJ010000026.1:0-8877 GCF_051233465.1 Neobacillus solisequens
GTCGATGAAAGACAAAAAGAGAAGAGGAAACAAAGGCCCTGTCTTTCATCCAAATCGCTAAACAATAACAAAGTCAAAAAATCCCCAAACCAACGATCCTCAAAAAAATAAATCAGCTTGTTTCACCCCATAAGCATAATCCAAAAGGTTGTCTCATATATTCGTAGGGAAAACAGGAGAGACAAGGTCAGCTATGGTCATTTTGGTATCACTGCCTGATCCCTGCCTTTCTCTTCTCAAAATATAACTGAAATGAGACAAGAAGGGGTTGAAGGAATGAGGAAAAAGTTGTTACTGCTTATGACGGGGCTGATGGTAATCTTTGTACTGGCCGCCTGCGGCTCCAAATCACAACAAGATGTCGTGAAGGAGCTAAATGGAAAACTTGATGATTTAACGAGTTATAAAGCAGAGGCCAAAATGACGCTTAAAATGGGTACAGACTCTCAAGTCTATAACGTGGAAATCTGGCATAAGGATCCAACTTTTTATCGCGTAAATCTTAAAAATGCTGAAAAAGATCAAAGCCAAATGATTTTGCGCAATGATGAAGGGGTATTTGTATTAACTCCTGCCCTAAATAAAAGCTTTAAATTCCAAAGTGATTGGCCACAAAACAGCAGCCAGGCTTATTTGTATGAATCGCTAATTAAGGACATTGTGATGGATAAAGAGGCAAAGTTCTCCGAAACAAAAGGGCATTATGTATTTGAAACAAAAACCCGCTATCAAAATAATAGTATGCTACCAATCCAGGAAATTAAATTAAATAAAAAAGATTTATCGCCAGTGAGTGTAAAAGTGATGGATCCGGATCGAAATGCTCTGGTAACTGTTGAATTTGAAAAGGTTACTTTTAAAGCTAACTTCGACAAAAACGATTTCGATATGAAAAAGAACATGACTCGTGCCCAGCTTAATCTTCCGGCGATGGCTGATGGAGGCGACCAATCCTTTACGGTTAAATATCCAACCTTCGAGCCAAAAGGAACCAAGCTGGTCGAAGAAAAACAATCTAAGATTGAAGATGGTAAGCGCGTAGTCCTGACGTATGAAGGGAAAAAATCATTTACCTTAGTTCAGGAAAAAGTAAAATCAAAAGTCGCATCGACTACTCCAACCTACGTAGAGGGTGACTTGGTAGACTTGGGTATTACAATCGGTGCTGTTAATGACCACTCTATTAGCTGGTCAAATGAAGGTATTGACTATATGATTGCTTCAAAAAATCTAACTAAGGATGAAATGATACAAGTGGCTAAGTCTGTTTCAGGTGAAGCAGTAAAATAAATCCAACAGACTCCCTCCGGGGGGGTCTTTTTGTTTTTAGCACAAAGCCTGTTCGATGAAAATATGTTAAAATGGAAGAATGTTTATAAATTAGTGTAGGAAGTGGAAGCATGGAAGAGCAAGAGTATTTCTATCGAGATACCTGGGCAGAAATTGATTTGGATTGCATTCATGATAATGTGACTTCTTTAAAGAAACAATTAACAGAAGGAGTAGAAATTTTTGCTGTTGTAAAAGCAAATGCTTACGGGCACGGAGATTTTCAAGTTGCAAAAACAGCACTTGAGGCTGGGGCAACCTATCTGGCGGTTGCCATTTTGGATGAAGCGATTGCCTTAAGAAAAAAAGGAATCACAGCTCCGATTCTAGTTTTTGGTAACACCCGTCCGGAGAATGTACGGATTGCGGTTAAAGAGAATATCACTTTGACTGTTTTTCAAAAAGAGTGGTTACAAAAAGCACAACAGTTCTTACAAACAAACGACCAACTGAAAGTCCATATAAAAGTGGATACCGGTATGGGGAGAATTGGCGTGCGTACAAGTGATGAGCTGACTGATGTTGAAAACATCATTTTGAATGATAAACGGTTTGATTTTGAGGGAATCTTTACGCACTTTGCCACAGCAGATGAATTGGATCTATCCTATTTTGAGCAGCAATATAGTCGATTTGAAAAAATAATTAGCACCTTAGCCAAACGCCCTAAATATGTTCATTCTAGTAACAGCGCCGCGGCAATCAGATTTTCAAAGGCTTACTTTAATGCAGTTCGTCCTGGGATCGCGATGTATGGACTAACGCCATCGTTAGAAATGGAAAACAAAATTCCGTATGATTTAAAAGAGGCGTTTTCCTTGAAAACGAAGCTTGTCCATGTAAAAAAACTATATAAAGGCGATAAAGTAAGCTATGGTGCCACTTATGAAAGTGATCAAGAAGAATGGATTGGCACCCTGCCTATCGGATATGCTGATGGTTGGATTCGCAAACTTCAAGGACAAGAGGTCTTGGTTAACGGAAAGCGGGCACCAATTGTTGGCAGAATTTGTATGGATCAGTGCATGATCCGCTTGCCTGAATACAATCCGGTTGGAACAACGGTCACCTTAATCGGAAAACAAGGGGATCAATTTATATCAGTGAATGACATTGCCGTGAAGCTTGGAACCATTAATTATGAGGTCCCTTGTATTATTACTAGTCGTGTGCCAAGAGTTTATAAAAAAGCGGGAAACATTGTCGAAGTAAAAAATTATCTTTTTTGATTTTTTAGAGGTTAAAAAGGAAACTCCATCATATTTATGATATAGTGGTTAATTTGTGCATAAAAGGATTAAATATTGGCTTATAATACAATAGGAGTGATATTTAGTCTATGCACGAAGTTCGTTAAGTGTTATTATAAAATATGGTATAGATAAAATAAAAAACGGTGTGTAGTGATGGTGGAGGTGTATGTTTGTGTCTGAACCCAGCGCAACTACGGAAATTTTAGTGAAATTACCGCAACATCTATTAACTGAATTAGATGGTTTCGTTAAACAAGAAAATGTAAACCGCAGTGAGTTTATCTACCAAGCAACCAAAATGTATTTGCGCGAACGAAAACAGAGACAAATTCGCGAATCCATGAGACGTGGATACATGGAAATGGCAAAGATTAACCTAAGAATCGCATCTGAAGCTTTCCAAGCAGAATATGAGGCAGAGCATACTGTTGAACGTCTTGTAAGCGGAGGATAATCACTTGATTGTCAAACGTGGTGACGTATATTTTGCGGACCTATCCCCAGTTGTTGGTTCTGAACAAGGCGGCGTCCGCCCAGTACTTGTCATCCAAAACGACATCGGGAATCGGTTTAGTCCCACCGTTATTGTTGCAGCGATTACAGCTCAAATACAAAAAGCGAAGCTTCCGACCCATGTTGAAATTGATGCGAAGCGCTACGGTTTTGAACGAGACTCGGTCATTCTGTTAGAGCAAATCCGCACAATTGATAAACAGCGGTTAACCGATAAAATAACCCATCTCGATGACGAAATGATGGAAAAAGTGGATGAAGCCCTGCAAGTCAGCTTAGGCCTCATCGAATTTTAGCAAAGACACGCTCTTTAACAAAAGAGCGTTTTTTCGTACATAATCCTGCCTTCATACTTAAACTGCTATCGGCAAGCTCTCCAGCTTGCCTTTCTTTTTGACATGAAACGCATTTGGTAATTTGATACAATAATAAAAAAACGAATTGGAGGAACAGTTTAGTGAGTGAAACGATGGTAAAAGACGATCAGCTCTTGGGGAAAATTGCAGCCGAGCAGGCTGTCTCATATAAACAAGTGAAAAATGTTATCTCGTTATTAAGCGAAGGAAACACCGTTCCGTTCATTGCCAGATACCGTAAAGAAATGACAGGTGCGCTTGACGAAGTACAGATCCGGAACATAATGGAACGTTGGCAATACATACAGAATCTTGAACAAAGAAAAGAAGAAGTCATCCGGATTATTGCTGAACAAGGGAAAATGACAGAAGAGTTACAGAAAAGCATTAATAAGGCCGAAAAACTGCAAGAGGTAGAAGACCTTTACCGTCCATATAAACAAAAAAGACGGACAAAAGCTACTATTGCCAAAGAAAGAGGCCTTGAGCCATTGGCTGAGTGGCTGCTAACTTTCCCCTCTGAAAATATCACGGCCAAAGCTCAAGAATTTTTATCAGAAGAAAAAGAAGTTCTGGTGATTGAAGATGCGATTAACGGTGCCAAGGATATTATTGCAGAAATGGTTTCTGATGATGCTGAGAGCCGGAAATGGATTAGAAGAGAAACCTTTAAATCAGGTGCTGTGACTTCTACTGTAAAAGAAGCAGAAAATGACGAGAAAAATGTCTATGAAATGTACTATGAATATGAAGAGCCAGTTAACAAGATTGTGCCACATCGAATCCTTGCCTTAAACCGTGGGGAGAAGGAAGATATTTTACGAGTATCCATCAAAGTAAATTCCGATTTGATCCTTGCTTATTTATCAAAAAGGTGGATTAAAAAAGAACACTCACCAGCGGCTCCAGTTGTTTTGGAGGCAATCGAGGATAGCTATAAGCGTTTAATCCAGCCTTCGATTGAACGGGAAATCCGCAATGAATTAACTGAAAAAGCCGAAGAGCAAGCCATTCATATTTTCTCGGAAAACCTCCGAAACTTACTATTACAGCCACCGTTAAAAGGAAAAATGGTATTGGGGGTTGACCCAGCCTATCGGACAGGCTGTAAGTTGGCGGTAGTAGATGAAACGGGGAAAGTCTTGGAAATTGGCGTCATCTATCCGCATCCACCTGTTTCAAAAGCCAGAGAAGCAAAAGAGAAGATGGTTAAAATCTTGCGCGAGTTTAAAGTGGAAATGGTCGCAATCGGAAATGGTACTGCCTCCAGAGAAACAGAACAATTTGTGGCAGACATTTTAAAAGAAATGGATGACGAGATTTTCTATTTAATCGTCAATGAGGCGGGAGCTAGCGTTTATTCTGCATCGGATCTGGCAAGAGAAGAGTTCCCTCATTTTCAGGTAGAAGAAAGAAGTGCTGTATCCATTGCCCGCAGATTGCAGGACCCGCTTGCAGAATTGGTAAAAATCGACCCGAAATCCGTCGGTGTCGGCCAATATCAGCATGACGTTTCTCAAAAACGTCTATCCGAATCCTTGCACTTTGTAGTGGAGACAGCCGTTAACCAGGTTGGTGTAAATGTTAATACGGCATCCTCTTCATTACTTCAATATGTTGCGGGCTTGAATAAAACTGCGGCCAACAATATTGTAAAGATGCGCGAAGAAACAGGGAAATTTTCAAGCAGGACCCAATTAAAGAAAGTACCGCGTCTCGGGGCAAAAACATACGAGCAGGCCATTGGTTTCCTTCGGGTTTTAGAAGGGAAACAGCCTTTAGATCGGACCGGGATCCATCCTGAACATTACCCTGAGGTTGAAAAATTATTAAAGAATTTAGGATTCACAACCGCAGATTTGGGTAAGGAAGAATTGAAGGATTCATTAAGCGGTCTGGACTTAAAGGCGGTTTCCGAAGAGCTCGCTATTGGGGAACTTACTCTGAAGGATATCGTTGATGCCTTAGTAAGACCTGAACGTGATCCGCGTGACGAATTACCACGCCCTCTTCTAAAAAAGGATGTCCTAAAACTAGAAGATCTGAAACCGGGCATGGAACTGCAAGGAACAGTTAGAAATGTAGTCGATTTTGGGGCATTTGTAGATATTGGGGTTAAGCAGGATGGCCTAGTTCATATCTCCAAACTCAGCAACCGCTTCGTAAAACATCCATTAGATATTGTATCTGTTGGGGATGTGGTTACCGTATGGGTCGATTCTGTCGACATGAAAAAAGGACGCGTGGCCTTAACCATGCTGCCACCGTCTTGATTGAATAGTAAGAAGCACATGGGAAGTTACCTGTGTGCTTTTTTGATTCTTTTTTGATTGTGGGGCATAGAGGGTTTCTTAGTTAGAAGTGGCTTGTAGGTAGAGGCAAAGCATAGAGATGTAGCATAGAAGGCCTCTACGTTCCCAAGAAAGAGGTGGCAGAAGGAAAAGTGGAATATAGAGGGCCTTTACGTTCCCGAAAAAGTGATAGCTCAGGAAAAAAGGGAATATTGAATGCCTCTACGTTCCTGAAAAAGTGATGGCTCAAGAAAAAGTGGAATATAGAAGGCCTCTACGTTCCTGAAAAAGTGATGGCTAAGGAAAAAAGGGAATATAGAAGGCCTCTACGTTCCTGAAAAATGATGGCTCAAGAAAAAGTGGAATATAGAGGGCCTCTACGTTCCCGAAAAAGTGAAGGCTCAGGAAAAAAGGGAATATAGAGGCCTCTACGTTCCTGAAAAATGATGGCTCAAGAAAAAGTGGAATATAAAAGGCCTCTACGTTCCTGAAAAAGTGATAGCTCTAGAAAAAAGGGAATATAGAAGGCCTCTACGTTCCTGAAAAAGTGATAGCTCAGGAAAAAAGGGAATATAGAAGGCCTCTACGTTCCTGAAAAAGTGATAGCTCAGGAAAAAAGGGAATATAGAAGGCCTCTACGTTCCTGAAAAAGTGATAGCTCTAGAAAAAAGGGAATATAGAAGGTCCCTACGTTCCTGAAAAAGTGATGGCTCAAGAAAAAGTGGAATATAGAAGGTCCCTACGTTCCTGAAAAAGTGATGGCTCAAGAAAAAGTGGAATATAGAAGGCCTCTACCTTCCCGAAAAAGTGATGGCTCAGGAAAAAAGGGAATAAAGAAGGCCTCTACGTTCCTGAAAAAGTGATGGCTCAAGAAAAAGTGGAATAAAGAAGGCCTCTACGTTCCCGAAAAAGTGATAGCTCTAGAAAAAAGGGAATATAGAAGGCCTCTACGTTCCTGAAAAAGTGTTAGCTCTAGAAAAAAGGGAATATAGAAGGTCCCTACGTTCCTGAAAAAGTGATAGCTCAAGAAAAAGTGGAATATAGAAGGCCTCTATATTCCCCAGTAAACTATTAAGCGTTCTAAGTTTAGGGACTCAACGAAAATTTCATCATCAAAAAAGCGCAGCGGTATGCCTTTCAAAACAGCCTCAAATACAAAGTTACAATTACAATCAAATAAAACAAATCAAAAAGGTCCCTTAAAAAGACTAATCAGCATTAACTAGCAATATCAAGAATAGACCCATATAAAAGAAGAAAAGTACAATTGAAAAAGAACAATTCAATCTCTAAGAATCATGCTTCTTCCTGTAAAAAAACCAGCATTGGTTTAAAAGTTTAATTTGATATCGGTTCTTTTCATAAAAAGCCCTTTTCATTTGGTTTTGAAACCAAGTTGGCATAATAAAACCTCCTGAAAGTGATGGTATCCTCATTAATTGTATATACAATATATGCTATAATAGGTTGTCACGTTCGCAAACAAAGTAAGGAGAATAAATATGGAAGATTCGGAACTTCAAAAGCTGGTGGAGAAGATTTCAAATGAGGTATTCGGGATACCGTTTAAACATCAAGCTATATTTAATCCTAGGCTTAGATCCACGGGTGGAAGGTATCTTCTAAAATCCCATAACATTGAAATAAATAAGAAGTATCTAGAACAGCTTGGAAGACAAGAGTTAATAGGGATTATAAAACACGAACTTTGCCATTATCACCTTCACCTTGAGGGAAAAGGATACCAGCATCGTGATAGGGACTTTAAAGTATTGTTAAAAAAAACGGGGGCGCCAAGATTTTGTAATCAACTGCCTGAAGTGAAAAAGAAACGAACAATAAAAAAGATAGTTCTATACAAATGTACAAAATGTAATCTTCCTTATAAAAGAAAAAGACAGATTGATACAAGCCGATATGTTTGCGGTAAATGCAAAGGGAGATTAGAAAAAGTGGATGAAAGCTTCGTAAATTAAATACATTTATTTCCTGTTAAAATCGTGTTGACTTTAGCGAGCAACGTCATTATAATGTAAAGAGTCGATAGGGCAAACGCCTTATTAACGAAAAGAGTATTATTATTCCGCAGTAGCTCAGTGGTAGAGCTATCGGCTGTTAACCGATCGGTCGTAGGTTCGAGTCCTACCTGCGGAGCCATTTTGGGGAAGTACTCAAGAGGCTGAAGAGGCGCCCCTGCTAAGGGTGTAGGTCGCGTGAGCGGCGCGAGGGTTCAAATCCCTCCTTCTCCGTAGAAGAATATTATTTTGGCCCCTTGGTCAAGCGGTTAAGACACCGCCCTTTCACGGCGGTAACACGGGTTCGAATCCCGTAGGGGTCATCAGGAATGGGGAATGAAATGAACTTCATTTCCTGTTTCTTTCCTAAAATATTTTGGGCTATAGCCAAGCGGTAAGGCAACGGACTTTGACTCCGTCATTCGTTGGTTCGAATCCAGCTAGCCCAGCCATTATTTGCGGGTGTGGCGGAATTGGCAGACGCACCAGACTTAGGATCTGGCGCCGCAAGGCGTGGGGGTTCGACTCCCTTCACCCGCACCACTAATTTCCAGTTGATATTTATATCAAAATGTGGTATGATAAATTTTGTCGCTAATCGAAACGCGGTCGTGGCGGAATGGCAGACGCGCTAGGTTGAGGGCCTAGTGGGGGCAACCCCGTGGAGGTTCAAGTCCTCTCGGCCGCACCAAAAAAAGATGTTGACAAAATTAAATGCTTTTGATATTATATAAAAGCTGATTTAAATAAATGCGCCCGTAGCTCAATTGGATAGAGCGTTTGACTACGGATCAAAAGGTTATGGGTTCGACTCCTTTCGGGCGCGCCATAGTTTTACGGGAAATAGCTCAGCTTGGTAGAGCACTTGGTTTGGGACCAAGGGGTCGCAGGTTCGAATCCTGTTTTCCCGACCATTCTAAAAATATATGCGGGTGTAGTTTAGTGGTAAAACCACAGCCTTCCAAGCTGTTGTTGTGGGTTCGATTCCCATCACCCGCTCCATTGATCTTTGAAAACTAAACAAACAAGAACGTCAACAAACAATAATATTCATTTCTAACGAAATGAAGCCAACGTTTTATTTTATGAGCTAATCACTCTTTTTGGAGAGTTTGATCCT
>NZ_JBKFGJ010000027.1:0-97194 GCF_051233465.1 Neobacillus solisequens
ACCGAAGTGGTTCGCTCGACTTGCATGTATTAGGCACGCCGCCAGCGTTCGTCCTGAGCCAGGATCAAACTCTCCAAAAAGAGTGATTAGCTCATAAAATAAAACGTTGGCTTCATTTCTAACGAAATGAATATTATTGTTTGTTGACGTTCTTGTTTGTTTAGTTTTCAAAGATCAATGTCGGTCACTTCCTTCAGAAGCAACTCTACTAATATATCACGTCGTTTGTTTCGTGTCAACATTTTTTGTGAAGTTTTTTATTATCACAATGTTGTTAACCCGTCGTTAACGACTGCTTTAATACTATAACACCGTGGGCATGGTGAGTCAACAGTTAATTTCAATTTATATTGCGGGAATTTTTATACATAAGGGTCTAGTCTTTTTTCAGAATCTAAAGAGCATTTATAACCTTTTTCCCGCCCCTTCTATTAGACATCTCTCTTATTTTCTTCGTATTCATCCTTGAGTGCTACTATCGGAATTCTCTTATCGCTTTTTACGGCTACCCACCCTTGAGAGCCCGTCCATCAATCATCTCCCTCTAGTCTACGTTTATAGCATGTATTCAAAAATCCCTTTACTACCAAGATCTCCTTATTACAAATAAAAAAGCTGACTCTTAAAAGGAACATCCTCTTGTTTGAGCCAGCTTCATTATATATAAATTATCTAGAAATTTTAACAATACCTTCTTGCTTGGCTTCAACCAAACCTTGTTTTTCAATAACCACTTTTTCACCGTCTGTTAAGTTTGTGAAGATGATTGGAGTAATCGTTGATTTTGCATTTTGTTTAATATAGTCAATGTCAAACTTCAAAAGCGGTTGACCTTTTTTCACGATGTCATTTTCTGCTACTAAGGTTTCGAAACCTTGACCTTTTAGATTCACTGTGTCCAATCCAACATGAATAAGGATTTCGTGACCAGCGTTGGATAAGATGCCAATCGCGTGCTTTGTTGGGAATAAGTTTACGATTTTACCGTCAACAGGTGATACGATCAAACCTTCTGCAGGTACGATAGCAAATCCGTCGCCCATCATTTTTTCTGCGAATACTGGATCTGGCACTTCTGAAATCTTCTTAATCTCTCCTTTAATTGGAGAGACAAAGTTTTCATCGATTCTCCTTGTATAATACAAAGCGTTAGGAGTTAATCCTTCCACCTGTTGTCGTATCCCTTTTTCCGGTTCTTTTTCCATCACACGCGGCTTTTTACCATTCATAATGTCATTCATTTGACTTTTTATGGTTTCTGAACGCGGTCCGAAGATTGCTTGAATATTATTGCCAACTTCAAGAATCCCGGCAGCTCCTAGTCTCTTCAAACCTTTTTTGTCTACATTTTTAATATCATTTACAGAAACACGAAGACGGGTAATACATGCGTCTAGGTGTGAGATATTCTGCTGGCCTCCCATAGCTTCAAGGATTTGATAGGCCAGATCACCAGCTAAACCTTTTGATTCTTCTATAGTAATTTCAGTATCGTCTTCCCTTCCTGGTGTTATGAGATTCAACTTTGTTATCGCAAAGCGGAAAACAAAATAATAGATCACTGCGAAAACGAATCCTAACAGAATTGCAATCCACCAGCGCTCTTTTCCTGGAAGTATTCCGAATAAAACAAAGTCAATCGCTCCACCCGAAAATGTATATCCTAAGTGAACTTTAAACAAAGCCAGCAATACAAACGAAAGACCATCCAGGACTGCATGGATAAAGAATAAAAGTGGCGATACAAATAAAAACGAAAATTCCATTGGTTCAGTAATACCTGTTAGAAAAGAAGTTAAGGCAGCAGAACCCAATAGTCCTGCTACTAACTTTTTCTTTTCAGGACGTGCTGTATGATACATTGCCAACGCTGCTGCGGGTAACCCAAACATCATGATTGGGAATTCTCCCTGCATAAAATAACCTGCAGTAAGTTTTACGTTATCTTTTAATTGCGCAAAGAAGATAGTCATATCTCCATGTACAATTTGCCCTGATTGCGTTTTATATGAACCAAATTCATACCAAAATGGTGCGTAAAAAATATGGTGTAATCCAAACGGAATTAATAAACGTTTAATAAAACCAAAGAAGAATACAGCTATATAGGTTCCACTACCAAGTAACCATTCAGATGCACTATTCATACCATGCTGAATCGGTGGCCAAATAACTAATAATAATAAACCAGCAATTAACGAGAAAGCTGCTGTTACGATTGGAACAAATCGTTTCCCCGCAAAGAACCCCAGAAAGGATGGCATTTCAATATCATGATACTTATTGTAAGCAAAGGCAGCTATCAAACCAACAATAATACCACCAAATACCCCAGTCTGTAATGTATGAATTCCTAAAACAGTTGCATAGGATGGGTCACTACTTACCATCTTCGCAGTAACTCCCGCCCATGAGCTCATTACCTGGTTTAACACTAAATAACCAACAATAGCAGCAAGAGCGGCGGCACCATCTCCCGCTAAACCTAAAGCCACCCCTGCCGCAAAGATCAAGGCTAAGTTACCAAAAATTATGGATCCAGCATCCTCCATCACGTTTGCCACTAACTGAACCCAATGAACATTTAAAAACGGTAGATAAAGTAGCGTAGTTGGCTGTTGGATGGCATTACCAATTCCTAACAGCAAGCCTGCAGCAGGTAAGAGCGCAACAGGGAGCATTAGGGCTTTACCTACTTTTTGCAGAACGCCAAAAGCATTTTTAAACATTGTACCACCCCCAATAAAAATTAACTTTAGCCCATTATAGTATAGGAAGTAACAATAAAAAGGCATGAGTAAAAGTTCAATTGAAAGAAGAGATAGGTATAGATTTTCCCCAAATCTCCTTATCAACCAATCCTTTTCACTCATGCCTGATAAAATCAGTAACACGCAAAAAATAATGACTATTTAAATTTGTTTTGTAAACGCTGTAAATGCATGGTAAGATAAACCGCTTCTGCATCGAATACTTTCATTTTCAATGTATGTTGCATCACTTTGATGAGCTTCCATGCGAGATTATAGCACACGGGATATTCTTCTTTCAAGAGACTAGCTATTTTATCGGGTTCAACGACTTTTTCTCCTTTTTCCACACGATCAATCGCGAAACGGAGATGACGAACCAGTCTCATGTAATCAATACTATCCTTATCAATTACGAGATCAAATCGTTCTTCGACCATCTTCACCAGTTTGGTGACAAGCTGAGAGTATTGGTTCACTTCAGAAAGAGTTCGCTTGGTAATTGCACTGTGAATGTGTAACGCAATAAAGCCAGCTTCTTCGTGAGGAAGGGAAATTCCCGTTTTCTCTTTAATAATCTCCACCACTTCAAGCGCTATTTCATATTCAAATCGATATAAGGCCCTAGTTTCCAGTAAAATTGGGTTCCTAAATTCCATTCCCTGCGAAACCCGGGACAAGGAAAACATAATATGATCGGTTAACGCAACGTGGATATGCTCATTTAATTGTGAATTCGTTCGTTGTTTGATATGTTCGATCGCAGAAATAATCGCTTCATGGTGATCATTACTTAAAAAGGGTAGTAATCGAATGTAATTTTCTTGTTCCTTTTCATTCTTTAATACAAACAGTTTTTCCGCTTTTTCCATATCAATATAATCGCCATTTTTTCGATTAAATCCGATTCCCTTCCCAATGACGACAACTTCTTCATAGGAAGGGTGTTCAGCAATTAACACATTATTATTTAAGACTTTATCAACTAAAAGTTTAGCCATACCCTTACTTTCCCCATTTCGCCCAAATAACATCAGTATTTTCATACTATCAATAGAAGAAACAGGAAGTCAACGACAATTATCGACAAATACTTGAAACCCCATTGGAAATTTATTCAAAACGCATTCCTCTTAACCCAATGATATAAAACAGCACAGAAAAGCCAATTAACGCCATTGAATCCTTAAACATAGTTCCTCCATGAAGACTTCCACTTATGATTTCTTTAAATCCTGACATTGCCCAACTTTGTGGAACAACTAAAGCAATTTTTTGCATTATATCCGGAACAAGCTCAATCGACCAATAAACGCCTCCCAGCATACAGGTACTTACAATTAAAATAGCGCTTAAAGCTCCCGCCTGTTGCTTCGTCTTTACAAGCCCAGCAATCATTAATCCGAATCCAGTAACCGTTATGATCACGAGTGAGGCGAACGGAATTAAATAGACTAAATTCCCCCAACCAGTATCAAACATGACACTCATCGCAAGCATTAATACGGCCAATTGGATCCAGCCCATTAGAAAATACGACAATAAATACCCCGCCATAATTTCTGATTTACGTGCAGGAGATATTAATAACCTTCCCCAGGTTCCGCCAACTCGTTCATCCAAAATGGTGGACGCTGCTCCGGAAAGTCCGAACATCATAAACATGATGGCAAAACCAACAAACATTAAATTAATGTCCACTAATTTATTACTATCCTTTTCAACCGTTTGTTTTTTAACCATAATCCCCTTATGGTCGGCTGCTGCTTCCAACAATTTAGGAAAAGCTTCGGAATTTATTTTTTCTGCCGTTTGATAGGAACTAGCAATTAATCTGGCAGTTCCCTGAATATGTTGTTCTAAGGCAAGATAATTTTCTGTTTTCCTTTGAATGATGACGGTAAAGATTTGCTCTCCTTTATGAATCTGATTTTGAGGGTGATCAGGAATGACAATGGCTGCTATGGCATCCTCGTTTGAAACATTTTCTTTGGCTTTTTTTAACGAAGCTCTTTCCCATTTATAGTTTTCATCCTGCTTAAGGAGCTGTGCAATCTGATTGCTAGTATGATTATTAGAGGTAATAATGTTTACTAACGGTTTAGTCTGTCCAGATTTAACTGCGATTCCTCCAAAAATAGAACCAAATAAACACGGCATGACAAACATCAGTACCCAGGTTCCTGGAGATTTAAATAATTTTTTTAGATTAAAGGCTACGAGCGATCTTATTTTACGCATATTTACCTCTCCTTTCCATCGAAAGGCGGATCAGACCAATGGCAAAGAAGAAGATTCCCAAGCCAATCGAACTAAGCACTGCTGGCATGATTTTGGTTAAAGTAGCCCCGGACATTAAATCCAAATAGGTTTGCAAGGCAAGTCCGTTCGGTAAGACCTTCGTTATGGTAATAACCCAATCCGGAAAAATATAAAGAGGTGCCATACTTCCCCCTAAAGCCGCCATGATTTGTGTACCAAACATGCCCGCCACACCGAAGGCTTTTTCTGTTTTTACAAAAGATCCGGCCAATATCCCTAAGCCACAAGCACTGATGACAAACGCTATTGTCATCACAACAATTCCTGATACTGATTTCCCCCAGTTAACATCAAACAACAACTTGGTTCCGATAATGATGATAAATGCTTGTAATAGGCAGATAATCACAAGGCCGAGCATTTTTCCTAAAAGGTATTTCGTGTAGGTTAAATTTGTCAAAAGCAATCGTTGATATACATTCTGCTCCTTTTCGCGAATCATCATGTTAACACCCTGAACCACTGTCATTAACAAGAACATTACGCCCATGGCCGCAGCATAATACTGAAATGAGCCAACAGGTTTTGTTTTAGCATCAACAGTGGATTCTTTTATGAGTTTCTTTATTGGCAGCTGCTCTTGAATATTCATTTGCGTCGTTCCACCTTGAACAGGCTGTGCCATTTGTGCCGACATCATGTCAACAGGAATCGAACGGGAAAATTGTTCAATAACAGATTGAACAATCATTGCTTTGATGCCTGGGTCTGGAACTGTTACTAGCTTTACTTTTGTTTGATCCCCCGAAATTAACGATGAGGTAAAATCAGGTTCAATGATGATGCCAATCTCCAGAGTGTGATCCTTAATTTTTCCAAGCAAGTCATTTTCATTATAAAATTTGATCCGAATTTGCTTTGATAAGCCCTTAGATAGTACATCATCCGTTAGAACTTTACTTAACTGACCTTTGTCTTGGTTAACGACACCCAAAGTAAACTTTTTTATCGTCACATCTTTTTCAGACATAAGATTACCAAATGCAGCCCCCAATATAGAGATTAACAACAGAGGCATCGCAATAAGAGTTATAAACGCCTTCTTATCACGGACAATCAGCATCAGGTCCTTCCAGGCAAGCCACCAAAAATTCATGACTATTCCCTCCTAGTCCCGTAAATTCCGGCCAGTTAAATGTAAGAATACGCTTTCAAGATTAGGCTCAACTATTTCCATTGAAGTAATTTTTGCCCCAGTATTCGTTACTGACTGGATCAACTCACTCAAAACAGTATTAGGTTCCTTATGTAAAACGGAAATTTGATAATCCTTTATTTGAATATCTTTTTCCAAAAAACTTTTAGCTAAAGTGGTTTTAATGAGGTCAATCATTGCTGCATTGGTATCGACCGTTACATTTATTCTAGAATGATCTCCATGGGTTTCCCTTATTTCCTTCAGGGTCCCACAAGCAATTAACTGACCATGGTCAATAATTCCAAGTCGTTCACACAGATATTCAACTTCCTCCATGTAATGGCTCGTATAAATAATCGTCATCCCTTCGCCATTTAATCGTTTAACCGTTTCCAAAATGTGATTTCGTGATTGCGGGTCAATTCCGACTGTCGGTTCATCCATAATTAACATTTCCGGACGATGTAGAATTGCCGCCCCAATATTGACCCTACGCTTCATGCCGCCAGAGAAGGTATCTACTTTATCCTTGGCCCTTTCTCTTAATCCAATAATTTCAAGCACTTCATCAACATTTTTCTCCAGCTCTTTCCCACTTAAATCATACATTCTACCCCAAAACTTTAAGTTCTCTCGCGCTGACATTTCTTGATAAAGAGCAATTTCTTGTGGGACAACACCAATTAATTTTTGTGCCTGTTTTGGATTTTTCACCACATCAATGTTCTTCACCTGAATGGCTCCTGAAGATGGCGGAAACAGACCGGTAATCATATTGATTGTGGTCGACTTTCCCGCACCGTTTGGACCAAGCAAGCCAAAGGACTCCCCTTTTTCAACAGCAAACGAAACATCCTTAACGGCTTCAATTTGACCAAAACTCTTACTCAAATCTTGAACGGTGAGCATTTTCATTTCAATCACTTCTCCATTCGCACTCGACTTCCACCTTTTATCATACAAAAGCAAATTGAGAAAAAATACATTTCTATACAAAAATTACTAATCTTTTAACAAATCGGCTGTATTGGATTGTTGAGGAGCTTAATTCAACATACAAGTTTAACGTGCCAACAAATTAAAAAAGAACTGCCATGATGGCAGTTCCCTATGCAAAAATACTATTTTAAGAAAATAAAATATAAGATAAAAATGACAAAGAATAAATACATGATTGGGTGAATTTCTTTGATTTTCCCTTTAACAATCATGGTAATCGGGTAGAAGATAAAACCAATGGCAATTCCTGTTGCAATGCTGTAGGATAACGGCATGGCAATCATTGTTAAAAAGGCTGGAACCGCAATTTCAAATCGTTTCCAATCGATGTGCCCTAAAGAAGATACCATTAGTACTCCGACAATTATTAAAGCTGGCGCTGTTACCGGCGCTGTAATAACCGATAAAAGCGGGAAGAAAAAGATCGATAAAATAAATAGTCCTGCTGTTACTAAAGAAGCAAATCCTGTTTTTGCCCCTGCTGCTACACCCGCTGTTGATTCAATATAGGAGGTAGTCGTTGAAGTACCTAGAACAGCACCAACAGTAGATGCTACAGAGTCAGACAATAACGCTCTTCCTGCACGCTCTAGCTTACCGTTTTTCATTAAACCAGCTTGATTTGCTACTGCTACAAGTGTACCTGCATTATCAAAAAAGTCGACAAATAAGAAAGTCAAAATAATTCCTAACATTCCAGTGGTATAAAAAGAACTGTCGCTAAAGGATGAAAATGCGGCCCCGAAAGTTGGCTCCAAGCTAGGTACCTTACCAACGATATGATGAGGCATTTTTATTTCACCTGTAATCATTCCAGCAATAACCGTAATAATCATTCCATAAAATACTGCACCATTAATCCCTTTTGTCATCATAATCACTGTTACGACGATCCCGAAAATGGCAAGAAGGGCATCCGGAGCAGTTAAATCACCTAAACCGACAAGGGTTGCATCATTATTAACAATAATATGTGCGTTTTGCAAACCAACAAAAGTAATAAACAAACCGATACCGGCACCAACCGCATGTTTTAATTCAATGGGAATCGCATTGATGATTTTTTCGCGAAGACCTGTTAGGGTTAGTAAAAAGAAAAAGATACCGGAAATAAAAACTGCACCTAATGCATGCTGCCATGGAATTCCGCTTCCTAATACCACGGTATAAGCGAAAAAGGCGTTTAACCCCATGCCAGGTGCCAAGGCAAGTGGATATTTTCCGATAAGTCCCATAATGATCGATCCAATTGCTGAAGCCAATGCAGTAGCAACAAAGACCGCACCCTGATCCATTCTTAATGCTTCCGGAAAATCCTTTACCGAAGCTAATGACAATGTTAACGGGTTTACTACTAAAATATAGGCCATCGCCAAAAATGTTGTCATCCCACCAATAAACTCACGACGGTAATTCGTACCCAGTTTTTCAAACTCAAAATACTTTTGCATTTCTTCTCCTCCTCTATGAATCTTGCATTTTTTTACATAAAAAACGCTCCGGCATTTTCTACCGGAGCGTTGACAAAGGCATGTGACATAAATAGAAGAGAAGAAACAAAGTCTCTCTTTTATCACTGCCGTAGTCAAGCCATTTACGGTGGCTCGGTAGAAACTCTTGGGCCCTATCCCCAATATTATACGACTGTATTCGACAATATTCTTATTTCCACTATTATTGTAACAGCGAAATATCATTTTGTAAACAAAAAATACGAACGATATAAAAAATTAATTTTATATCGTTCGTATTTTAGTTAAAATCTATTCCCACTCGATGGTTGCAGGTGGTTTGCTGGTAATATCGTACACGACTCGATTCACATGAGGAACCTCATTAACAATTCGAGTTGAGATCACTTCTAATACATCCCAAGGGATTCGTGCCCAATCCGAAGTCATTCCATCAATGGATGTCACCGCACGAATGCCAATTGTATAATCATACGTTCTGGCATCACCCATGACGCCTACACTGCGAATGTCCGGTAATACCGTGAAATATTGCCAAATATCACGATCTAAGCCAGCCTTTTTAATTTCTTCACGGAGAATCCAATCAGATTCACGGACAATTTCCAATTTATCATCTGAAATCGCCCCAAGAACACGAATACCAAGCCCTGGACCAGGGAATGGCTGTCTCCAAACAATATCATCCGGAATGCCAAGTTCCGTACCAAGTGCACGAACCTCATCTTTAAACAATGTATTTAACGGTTCGATCAGCTTGAACTGCATATCTTCTGGCAGACCGCCAACATTATGATGTGATTTAATCGTTTGAGCTGTAGCTGTGCCGCTCTCGATAATATCTGTATAAAGTGTTCCTTGTGCTAAGAACTCAATTCCTTCTAGCTTCGCCGCCTCATCGTCAAACACATAAATAAATTCATTACCGATAATTTTACGTTTTTTCTCAGGGTCAGAAACACCTTCAAGTTTGGATAAGAAACGCTCTTTCGCATCCACTTTAATGACGTTCATATGGAAGCCTTCAGTGAAAGTCTTCATGACACTATCCGCTTCATTTTTTCGCAATAATCCATGATCAACAAAGATACAAGTTAATTGATCGCCGATGGCTTTATGAATCAATACAGCCACCACTGAAGAATCTACCCCGCCACTCAATGCACAAAGAACCTTTTTATTACCAACGGTTTCACGGATTTTCGCCATTTCCATTTCAATGAAGTTTTCCATGGACCAGTCTCCGCTGCAATTACAAACGTTAAACACAAAGTTCTTCAACAATTCATTTCCATAGACAGAATGGCGAACTTCGGGATGGAATTGTACCGCATAAAGCTTCCGAGCTTCATTACTCATGGAAGCAATCGGGCAAGAAGCACTTGTTGCATCCACAGTAAACCCTTCCGGTGCTTCAATAACCAAATCTCCATGGCTCATCCAAACCACCTGTTCATCCGGCAGGCCGCCAAACAGCGCGGATGGGTTCTTCACTTCCGTTGTTGCCTTTCCATACTCGCGATGCTTGGCCTGCTCGACCTTGCCTTCAAAGTGAACTGTCATTAATTGCATGCCATAACAAATCCCTAGGATCGGTAAACCCATTTCAAAAATCGCTTCATCACAGCGGAATGAATTTTCGTCATAGACACTATTCGGGCCGCCAGAGAAGATAATTCCCTTTGGATTCATTTGACGAATTTCTTCTGCCGTAATCGTATGCGGATGAAGCTCACTATACACGCCAAACTCACGAATTCTCCGTGTAATCAACTGGTTATACTGACTTCCAAAATCCAAAACTACAATCAAATCTTGCTTTTCGGTCAAAACAGCCACCCCTATTTCTAAAGTATTTTTTAGTTTTTCCAATAAATTATAAAAAAAACTAGAATCCTCTCCCTTGAAAGTCTTCAGGAAGGCAGAATTCTAGTTCTCTCGTAATTTCTCGCTCGAAAAAATTCTGCCTTCATAGTCGGACCATTTGCGGCGGACCGGTAGAGACTCTCGAACCCTATTTTCGAGGATATATGAAGGAAACGTTCTATATAGAAAAGCCCAAGCAATCATGTAAGCTTGAGCTAGTCTTCAATTTATCACATATTGTAACAATAGGTCGTTTTACCGGTCAAGCGATTGTCTTTTTAATTAAATTTTCCCACAATTTACGGTCCTCTTTCCAGCTTCCCTCAGGAAGATTTCTTGAATAGAGGAATTGTTCATAACGGCTGGTTAACCGTGTCATTTCCCGGCTTGAAAAAAATTGATCTACGTATATTGCATAGTTTCTGAGTGTTTGGTGATCTTTCCGCTTCAAACCATAACGTTCCAACTGTTGCAACAATACCAAATAGGCAGTACCGTAGGCCTCGTCTTGTCTATTAAACCGGAATCTCAGCAAAATCAAATACGGCAGCCATTTACCCCTTACTCTATAAAGTGCCGTAACGATGGCTGAAATCAGGATGATAATGAGAGTGAGCAGCTTCCAATTTTCCTTGAAAAAGATTTGAGTCATTCTCCAATTGTTTGAAACATCAGCAGATTTTTCACTCTGTATTTTGGTTGCCTCTGGATCCCTTTCAGGTTTCTGAACCGGTTTATTAACGGAAGATGGTGCAGGTGTTTGGTTCCCAGAAGAAGGCTGCTCCGTCCCAAAGTCAATATCGATTGGGTTACTGAATCCCTTTGTTGGTTCAAATGGCACCCATCCTAGATTAGGAAAATACACTTCCACCCAGGAGTGGGCGTTTTTATTCTTCACCTCGAAAATTTGAGTTCCTGAAGTCCCTTCTCCAAATTTTACAAATTCGCCACCGTTGAATCCCTTTACCCAACGGGTTGGAATTCCAACCGAACGCAACAGTACGGCCATCGAACTGGAAAAGTTGTCACAGTAGCCTTTTTTTGTTTCAAATAAAAACTGATCGACATAATCTATATTTTTCCCTGGAACAGCTACGTTTTTCTGATCGTACGTATATTCGTTACTGCTAAAGTAACTTTCAACCACCTTGGCTTTGTCGTACCAGTTTGTTTCCCCCGCTGTGATTTTCTCCGCAAGCACCCGAACTCTATCCGGCAGTTTGTCCGGCACCTGAGTATAACGCTTGTAAAATTCCGGCGCTAGAACAGCCGAATTGTATTCAGTCGTTGCCTTTAATTCCGTTTCTGTATATTCCGGTACTTCAAACTCTACGGCAAATGTCCAAGGGATTGAAGGACGTTGTTTGTGATTGTAATAACCAATTCTTTCAATATTTTTATCAATCAAGAACACATTCCCATCCGGGTCAATTGGTGAGATTTTCAACACCTTTTTAATTCCAAATGGATACATGAGATATGGGTATTGATAGTTCCCATTCGTTTTGACAATAGCTGTTTCCTTTGATATTTTTAATGTGCTCGGAAAAGCAACAATCGGAACACTCTCATCTTGCTCATACGTAATAGTGGCTGCCCCCGATGGAATCCAGCCCTTTCCGGTATAAGTATCCTTCGTTTCCATTTTCCAATAAAACTTCCCTGATGCTTCGTACTTAAAAACCGGTTTATTATCAGCGATAAATGGACCACCTAATGCAGCATCATTGGTTCCATAACCCACTCTATGTGGTCCGGCACCTCCACTTCCCGCTTCACCCTTTTTCCCAGTTGCTTTTAAATAGGGCACAGGGTCGGGCCATAACGGAGCTGCCTTCGGGGTCATGATACCGAATAAAACACTAATGGCAATCATACCTAGAATCGGCACCATCCATTTTTTAAAAGCTGCAGGTTGATTATGGAGTTTTTCTTTATGCTGCATTCGATAGTACGTCAGCATGCCCATCACGGTAAACCCTACAATAACGGTTCGGACAATCGCCGTTTTAGCACTATATGTAGTAAAGGTATCGAGCACTGTAATGTACACGAGGGTCAAAAAGAAAAAGATAAAAATTCGGCTCCGTTTGATCAGCCAATAATGAATTAAGTACACCATCAGCCACAATAATATAAAAAATAATAGTGAACGAAAGTCATTCGACAATTCGTTCCAATCTCTTGAAGCTATGTAGCCAATGTTATGAATGAGATCGGAACTGAAGTCCTTTAGCCATTGAAAATGAAAGAACCCCTCGTCAAAATACAGCCGGTTAATGGAAATCAAAATAATTAACAGATTGATGAGACCATGCCAAAACCATTTTATCTTTAAAAAGAATAACCCAAACGAAACAAGCAGAAAGCCGATAAACATTTCAATACCATTTGTTTTTGTTAATTCCTCAACTGGCCTGAGCCATTCCCATAACAGCATAAAACCAAGGAAATATAACAGGAAGGTTGGAAAGTCCCTCTTCGTCATCGGATCATCACCTCCGAAAAGGCGGCAGCAAATTGCCCTTCATGTACCAGTACAACCCTAACTCCCCGTGCATTTGCCATCGCAATCAGTGAAATCTCATTTTCCGCAGGTGGTTCGTTTTCTCCTTTTATTAAAAATAGGGTAATCGCACCTTTTCTTTGTCCAAGGAAACTCGCCTTTTCAATTAATGTTTTAGAAAGTTGCGCGGTCACAAACATAAACGAAACAGATTGTTGGATAAATACTCCATCTGTATCCAGCACTTTTTCAAATACCACATTGCTCTTTGCTTCCACTTTTGCTAAATGATAAAACAATTCCTGCAGATGCTGCTCGCCACCTCGGATCGGGAAGGACGCCTTGTCTTTGCTGACAGTTAGCAGCCCAGTTTGGGCCCCTTTTTTCAAAACTGCCCGCAGTAAAGAGGCTGTAAAGGAAACCACTGCTTCAAATCGTTTATCCGGCACACAATCCATCACCACATATACATCATGAGATTGTCGCTGCTCAAATTCCTTTGTCATGATCTCATTCCGTTTAGCACTGGCCTTCCAGTTAATCCAGGAAAACCGGTCGCCCGGCTGATACTCTCTCACTCCAACCGCCATTGTCGTGTCCCGCTGGACCCGCTCCCTTGAAGCTGTAAGTCCCTGATCATACTGGTTTTCAAACGGCCGATAGAGCAACTCAGTAAAAGCAGGGTACACAATCAATTTTCCTTTTGCCTTATGCGTTTTTACTTTTTCAAAAAGTCCAAGCGGATCACCTGTTTTTATTGTAAACGAGTGAAAATGATGTTCCCCACGGGGCAGTTTATGAATGGTATAGTCATAGGAAAACTCCTTTTTCATTCTAGGAATCAGCAAGGTTTTCGGGGATTCAGCCATTTCGGCAAATTTTAAGGCATCACATAATTGGTCTTCAACCAGTGAATAGAAGAGCGGAAACGCCCTCGAACGCTTGATAGTAACCGTTACTTTGAGCGATTCTCCTGCATTGTAATCTGTTTTTTGCAGAGTCCTTGTTACATCTAGATCTCCTAAGGAATACATGGATAAAGCCATACAATAAATGGCAAACGGGAGGAAACTGTAGAAAAGGAACCAGCTGACGAATCCGCCTTGAAACATGGCATAAGAAAAGGTCAGCAGAATAAGGAACAAAAGCATAATAAACTTCCAAGCTTTTTGTAAAAAGAATTTCAGCTTCCTCATTTATTTCACAAGCCTTTGAACAGGTACCGGCACTCTTCCGACCACATTGCTCACTACCTCTTCTGCCGAGAAGCCTTCAAATTTTGCTTCCGATTTTAAAATAATCCGGTGAGATAACACAAATGATGCTAAATACTGAACATCATCAGGTAAAACATATTCGCGTCCAAACATGAAGGCATAAGCTTGGGCCGCTTTCATCAGTGCAATCGATCCCCTTGGGCTTGCACCGAGATATACACTGCCATGCCCGCGCGTCCGGGAGACGATATCGACAATATACCGCTTGATGGTATCATCCACAAAGACCTCTTTAACCTCATTCTGCAGAGTGCGCAGTCCGTCTAGGTCAATGACCGGCTGCAATTCTTCAATAGGCGGTACCTTTTGGGCACGATTTAGCACTTCCATTTCCTCGTGTAGTTCAGGATAGCCCATTTTCATTTTTAACAAAAAACGGTCAAGTTGGGCTTCCGGTAGTGGGTACGTTCCCTCGTATTCAATCGGATTCTGCGTTGCCATAACAAAGAATGGCTTTTTCAGCTTATGAGTAATACCGTCAATCGTAACGCTGGCTTCTTCCATTCCTTCTAGTAAGGCTGATTGGGTTTTGGGGGAGGTCCGGTTGATTTCATCCGCTAGGATAATGTTGCCCATCAGAGGACCCGGACGAAATTGGAATTCCATTTCCTTTGGATTATAAATGGATATACCAGTTACATCAGATGGTAAAAGGTCAGGGGTGAACTGGATCCGGCGGAAGTTAGCATTAACGGATTTGGCAAGGGCGCGGACCATCATCGTTTTCCCGACACCCGGTACGTCTTCAAGTAAGACATGCCCTTCAGCAAGCAACGCCACCAAACTTAATTCAGCTACATTTCTTTTGCCAATCATGACTTTTTCAATATTGGAGAGAATTTGATCTATTTTAGTATTTATTTGTCCTTGAGCCACTTGTGATTCCTCCTCATGGGGGGTTAAGTATATCATCCTATGTATTCGCTTTACTTTAGGAAAAATCCTGTTATTTTGTCATATATTACCCAAAAATGCGTTTTGATTTGAGGGTCCGAGTTTTATGTGGCTCTACTTCCGAGTTTTCATCGTATTCGGATCCGTAGAACTCTTCTATGTTCCCTTTTTTATTGTATCTTAGCTTTTTTAGGAACGTAGAACCCCTCTATGTTCCCTTTTTTATGATGTCTTGGCTTTTTCAGGAACGTAGAACCACTCTATGTTCCCTTTTTATGATGTCTTGGCTTTTTCAGGAACGTAGAACCCCTCTATGTTCCCTTTTTTATGATGTCTTGCTTTTTTCAGGAACGTAGAACCCCTCTATGTTCCCCTTTTTATGATGTCTTGGCTTTTTCAGGAACGTAGAACCACTCTATGTTCCCCTTTTTATGATGTCTTGGCTTTTTCAGGAACGTAGAACTCCTCTATGTTCCTTTTTTTATGATGTCTTGCTTTTTTCAGGAACGTAGAACCCCTCTATGTTCCCCTTTTTATGATGTCTTGGCTTTTTCAGGAACGTAGAACCCCTCTATGTTCCCTTTTTTATGATGTCTTGCTTTTTCAGGAACGTAGAACTCCTCTATGTTCCTTTTTTTATGATGTCTTGCTTTTTTCAGGAACGTAGAACCCCTCTATGTTCCCTTTTTTATTATATCTAGGCTTTTTCAGGAACGTAGAACTCCTCTATGTTCCTTTTTTTATGATGTCTTGCTTTTTTCAGGAACGTAGAACCCCTCTATGTTCCCCTTTTTATAATGTCTTACCTTTTTCAGGAACGTAGAACCCCTCTATGTTCCCTTTTTTTATGATGTCTTAGCTTTTTCAAGAACGTAGAACCACTCTATGTTCCCCTTTTATAATGTCTTACCTTTTTCAGGAACGTAGAACCCCTCTATGTTCCCTTTTTAGGTGTGGTATTTTCTTTTTAAAGTCTAATAGATCTGTCTAAGAATAAAAAAAGGAATGCTCAGCAGCATCCTCATTAAAATCCTCCACTATTATGTTGATCATTTCGAACATTGTGCATAAATGACTCCATATAAACCCTTTCTGAATCCGACACATGCTTCGCATTCTCTTCAGGGTCAAAATCACGAATCCCTTTTCGCTTATATACTAGATCAACGATAAACCCAAATACGAATAGTCCGCCAATCATCACGAGCCATCCCATTCATGAGCCCTCCTTTTTCATCATCAAAGGGTAATTCTGAAAAAGCTAGTTCGCATGGCTTCCCTTTATTATATTGTATGCTATTAGGGGGGAATTTCCAATATTTTTAAACTGTCTTTTGGTGCCCGAAAAGAACTGAATTGACAATATGCACGGAATCCCATTCACCAGATGAGAAACGAACAATAGGATATTTTCTTGGGAAAAGTGTGGCATTAATTTGCTCTGGCGTCTTGCCTTCATCATTAAGCTTCACAATTTCGCCCTGCAGGTCAAGCAAATATTCCAGCTTTCCTTTTAATGCTGTCCGGCCATCGTTCAGATACCCGGCATGACAGCAAAACACATCCTCAAAATCAAAAGTTAATATCCTTTTCAATGATTCGATAATGTCCGGGATGCTTTCCTCTCTCAGGATCACTTTGGTTTTCTCCTGACAATAGAGATCCCCTGTAAAAAGTTGACCCGTTTCGTTATTCAAAAAAGCCAGGTGATCTTTGGAATGCCCCGGTGTCTTGATGACGGTCCATGTAGCATTACGAGAAGTAAATGTCTCTTCAATAGGTTGTGCACGAAACGGCCGTCGTCTCCCCCAATACAATTGACGATATAACGGATAATCCGGCTTTTTTTTACAATAATCAATCATCATAGCATTCATATACAGGGGTACTTCAAGTTCTTTCTGTAGAAAGGCGGCACAACCCGTATGATCTTCATGATAATGTGTCATCACCACTTGCTGAATCTCCAGTTGTTTAAAAAATGAGATAAACCCCTTCTCCAATGACCTTGCCCCTGCATCAATAAGCACACCGTCGAGAAAAAAACAATGGACATTGAGTTTTACACCTTGCAACGAGAGCGACCCATTCCCCAGCCGGACACCATTTATTGAATCCTGGGCAAAATTCTTTTTAACCAACATAGATTCATCCCCCATTAACCATCCTTTTTCTCATAGTAACACAAAATGAATGACTATTCATAATATTTAAAAAGAAAAACAAAAGACCTTCTCTTCTTTAACGAAGTAAGGTCCCTAATTTTTTATTCGCTAATCACACTATTTTGTTGTGCTTGAAAAAGTCTTATAGCTTCCTCGCTGATTTCCACTGTATCCTGTTGTTGCTTGACTGTCTGCTGTTGTTGCTTGACTGTCTGCTGTTGATCACTTGTGCTTTGATTTTGTTTAGATTGTAATTGCTGGATTTGCAGTTCAATCTGTTTCACTTCTTCTTGGTATTCCTGTATTTTTTTCTGCTTCGTTTTTGCATCATCTTTTGACATATTCTCTTGCTGAATCTCTTGCTGCAGCTTTTGTTTCTGCTTTTGTAAATCCTTGATGGCACTAGATGAATCCTTGGCTGTTTGACTAGTGTAGCTTGAATTACTTACAGATGAAACATGCATATGGTCCCTTCTCCCACTATTATTAATCCTCTTTTTTAAATCTTGCAGTCTTTGCTTTATGATATCCCTTAAACCTTAATATTTTCTTAATTTTCAACATAGAAAAAGGCCTCTCATCAGTTCAGCAAACTGAAAAGAGGCCTTTTAGAATCAGCCATGTTAATGTAAGTTTTTAACTCCAGTTTCCAATATTTCCATTTGGAGCAATGTCTGTTCGTCTGTAATGGTTTTATCTTTACCATTGATGATGGCTTCATATAAATCATCATATACTCTTCCATAATCACCATTTACGGATTTTACTTTTTCTTCGTGGATTGTACCTTCTTCGTCAATATATGTAAGTACACCATAATGATGGATGGTATCTACACCAAAATCTTTGTGATCAGGCATGTAAAATAACTTTAAATGTTCTTCCTGACGATCCTTTGTTTCCTTCACAAAGCTTCCCTTGTTGCCGTATACGACAAAACTTGGTCTTTCTTTAAGTCTAAAATAACTGGATTTTACAGATACTTTTAACTTACCGTAATATAAATCCAGATCAAAATAATCATTCATTCTTCCTTGTCCTAAAAGTTGCCTTACATCGTAATGGATATGATCCGGCTTGCCAAAATAGCTAATCACCTGATCCAGTGTATGACATCCATGTCCATATAAAAATGAAGAACCAGGATCAAAAGAATGAACAGACTCTGGGACTTCGGGACGGAAATAATCGTAATGCATTTCAACTTCAAGCAAGTCCCCCATTTTTCCTTCTTCAATAACCTTTTGAACAGTTAAGAAATCACTATCAAAACGTCTGTTTTGATACGCCTGAACAATTAATCCTTTCTCTCTTGCCATTGCAAATATTTCTTTTGCCTGTTCTGAGGTTTCCATAAAAGGCTTTTCAACCAAACAGTTCTTATTATGTTCTAATACTAATTTTGCGTATTCATAATGGCTGTCGGTTCTTGTGCAAATCGCAATGAGTTGAATGTCCTTGTCATTTAATAATTCATCTAAATCGGAAGTATAATTGACTCCTGGAATCCTGTCCCAACCTTCATTCTTAGAATTTCTTTGATAAATGGTTTTGACCTTTATATTCTCTCTTTGCAGTACAAATGGCAGATGATATCTGTTCGTGCTTTTTCCATTTCCAATATAACCTATAGTTAGCATAGCTACCCCCTAAAATATTTATTATTACTATTCTCAACCCCATTGTCATACGAGAAAAGCACCTCCCAAAATTGATATCAGGAGGCGCTCTTTATTTCTATTACATTAAGTGGATTAAGTGGAATACAATACCAACCACGAATAATCCAAGAATCATAACGATTGGAGAAACTTTCTTCTTAAGTAACCACATGCAAAGGAATGTGATAAGCAATCCAGCAAATCCAGGGATTAAGCTGTCCAAGTTGCCTTGTAAAGTCGTTACTTTAACCGGTTCTAATGAAAGACCAGAAGCTTGTTGTTGTAATGCTGATTTAATACCTTCCGCACCTGCAGGTAGGTTTTTCCAGTCGATGTAAGCACCTTTGGAAAGTTTAACTTCGGATACAACCGGCGCGAATTTTACTGATACCCAACGGTTAACTAATGAACCAAGGATGAACATACCAAGGATGGATGCACCTTTTGTAATATCTTGAAGTAATCCGCCAGATAAGTCATCGGAAATTTTAGAACCAGCTTTGTAACCAAATTCTTGTGTATACCATGTGAAGCCCATACGAATGAGATTCCATAATACGAAGAAAATAATCGGTCCAAGGATATTACCAGTCAAAGCTAGAGAAGCGCCTAATGCACCAAGGATCGGTCTAACCGTGAACCAGAAAACTGGATCTCCGATACCTGCTAAAGGCCCCATCATACCGACTTTAACCCCTTGAATGGCTGCGTCATCAACCTGTGTGCCATTTGCGCGTTCTTCTTCAAGCGCTAATGTTACACCAATAATAGGTGAAGCTACATATGGGTGAGTATTAAAGAACTCTAAATGACGTTTTAGTGCAGCTGCACGATCTTCTTTAGTTGTATATAAGCGTTTGATTGCTGGAATCATCGTATATGCCCAGCCACCGTTTTGCATACGTTCATAGTTCCAAGAACCTTGAAGGAAAGTGGAACGCCACCAAACTGAAATACGATCTTTTTTGGATAATCTTAATTCATTTGCCATGTTTATGCTCCCTCCTTCTTAGTAACTATCAATAATATCGCCTAGTGGATCGCCAGTGTTTCCGTTTCCGCCATTACCTGAACCGCCTTGTTTAGAAAGCGCTAAGTAGATAAGTGCAAGAGCCACACCGATTGCTCCAAGACCGATAAGTGTAATTTGTGAGATACATGCTAATACAAAACCAATTACGAAGAATGGCCATACTTCTTTTGTAGCCATCATGTTAATAACCATTGCATAACCAACGGCTACAACCATTCCCCCACCGATTGCTAAACCATCTGTTAACCAAACTGGCATAGAGCCAAGTAAGTCTTTAACCGGACCTGCACCAACAGCTACTATTAATAGAGCTGGGATGGCAATACGTAAACCCTGCATGCAGATCGCAGCGATTTGCCAAAATTCAACTTTTCTGATGTTTCCTTCTTGAGCAGCAGCATCCATAAAGTGTACGATGGCTGTTGCAAGTGTACGAACGATGATGGTTAATAAAAGACCAGCAACTGCAAGTGGGACAGCAATCGCGATTGCAGAAGCCACACCAGCTTTACCTTGTCCACCTAATACTAAAATAATGGCAGATGCAACTGAGGCTAACGCAGCATCCGGTGCTACGGCAGCTCCGATGTTTGCCCAACCTAAAGCGATCAATTGAAGCGTACCACCTAAGATAAGACATGGTACTAAGTTTCCTGTAACTAAGCCAATTAACGTACAAGCAACCAGTGGTTGGTGGAATTGGAATTCATCCAAAATTCCTTCCATACCAGCTAAAAATGCTACGATAAAGACTAATATTATTTGAATCACATTCAAATCCATGTTATTAATCCTCCGTTTTCTCTGGAATTATTTTTGTTTCTTTAGCTCTTCTTGAGCCTTCTTAAGAATTTCGTTCATGTCGCCTTTTGAATCATTCGGAACTTTACGCACATCGAAATTCAAACCAATTTCTTTTAACTTTTTGAAAGTATCAATATCAGCTTGGCTAAAGGCCAACACTTTATTCGGTTGAACTTTACCAGGTGAGTGTGCCATCGAACCAACGTTGATTGTCTTCAATGGAACGCCGCCCTCAACCGCTCTGAGTGCATCTTGCGGGTTTTCGAATAGAAGCAACGCGCGCTGGCCGCCAAAGTGTTTATCATCTTTTGCAAGTTCGATCATTTTATTGATCGGAACAACGTGTGCCTTTACACCTGGAGGAGCAGCTTGTTGGATTAATTTCTTACGAAGATCATCCTTTGCTACTGCATCAGATACAACGATGATACGTGTAGGCTGTGTTGTTTTTGTCCAAGCAGTTGCTACTTGTCCGTGAAGTAATCGTGAGTCGATACGTGCTAACACGTATTCAAATTTACCAGGTGCACCTGCATTTGAAGGTTTAGCAGCAGCTGCAGCAGCTGGAGCTGCTGGTTCTAATGCTTCAGGTTGTACTTTAACCCCTTCTTTTGCTGTGCCCAAAATATGTGCAGCAATTTCATGTGCTGTGTTCATTGAGAAGCGTGATGCAAATGCTTCAATCAACATTGGCAAGTTTAAACCAGCAACGATTGCCCACTTGTCTTTATGATCTTCTAACAAGCTGTTGGCTTGGTTGAAAGGAGTACCACCCCAAAGATCGACTAAGAATAATACTTCGTCTTGGTTGTCGAAAGAGGCAATTGCTTCTTTCATTTTTGCTTTAACATTTTCAGGTCCTTCGCTCGGCATCAATGTTACAGCTTTTACATTTTCTTGTTTTCCAAAGATCATCTCTCCAGATTGCAAGATACCATTGGAAAATTCACCGTGACTTGCAATGATAATTCCTACCATCTTTTTACCTCCTATTAAGTTTTTTTCGGCTCATCTAAAGCGGTTACAGTTTCAACAAAAGCAATAAAAAAGGCATGAGCAAAAAGTAGATCAAATGAAGATATGGGTATAGATTGCCCCTTATCCTTCATTTCAATCAATACTTTTCACTCATGCCTGATCGAATCAGTAACACGTAAAAAATAATGGCGATGTTATTTAAATTTATTTTGCAAACGCTGTAAATGAAATGTTTAAAAATAGCTTCTGCATCAATACAATCTTTTCAATGTTTGCTGCATCACTTTAATGAGCTTACATGAGAAATTATAGCACAGGAAATATTCCGCTTTCAAGAGGGAAATTTTTTTGGATTTGTCTAAATTAAGACATTTTCCAACCTGTCAGGATTTTAAGAACTAATTACTTTTTAAATTTGCTCTTCACGCCGCGTTTAAGCACATCAAAGAAACTTAATGATTGAACCATCCGACTGGGATCCACGGATTCCCGAATGACTCGCAAAACCTTTTTCGGATCTTTAGACGAAAATGTATACGTCCCATTTCGCTTCGTTTGGATTGCATAACGTGGAATCCATTTCCCTTTGAACATGACTGAAGCGATTACATAATCCACTTCTTCCCAAGGAATCTGAATAAACTTCCGGGCATCACGACTATTGAAGAATTCAAAACCTTTATCTCCGATCATGATTTTACCATATTCCGCAATTCCCATATGTGAGGTTGCATCTATAACTAAATCGACTTTGCTATTGATTGATTGGACCATTTAAACTACTCCATTTCATTCTTTAATAAAACATTATTATACCCTTTTTATGACTTTAGGCAAAAAACACTTGTGACAATTTCTTTTCTAAAATTATTTTGGGATACCCGCCATTTTTGGAATGGTCGAGGTTGCCAATACATAGAACTAAGAACATCATTTTATATCGCAGTGGAAGGTTGAATTGAAACTTCACTTGAAATGCCTCCCTTTATCTTAAAGGACTTTCCTTTATTTTAATGATGTTAAAGGAATAATACTGTTTCAATTTTGTGAAGGTGGATACTTCTTGAATATCCAAACTCCAAAATTTGCATAAAAAGAAGGCCACCCAACAAATTTAAAAACTGTTGGAAGACCTTCTACAATAGTCGACTTGGAAAAATAATCTCTAATGAAGTTTAATAGTGGTATTTTTTCTCAAATGCTTTTTCATCGCTTTAATGAGATAGCCACCTTTAAATTTACGAGGTTCATAAGAGATGATAAATGCCTTTGGCTCGTATTCTTCGATTAGATTCATCACTTCATTTTCACGATTTCGCTTTGTTAGGATTTCTAATTGGAATCTTTTACTATCCCGCCCCATCCCTTCAAAGACAGTAACCCCAAATCCTTTTTCCCGCAATAAAACAATAAGCTCTTGATTCATATCCATTAAATTCACAACCAAACAAGTGTAGCCAATGGCCAGTTTGCTTTCAATGCGTGTACCAATGTATAATCCAACGCCAAAACCGATCGCATAGACGACCATTTCAGCAATGCTTTGGTGACCCGAAAAAACTAAAGAAAGCCCGAATACATAAATAAGGGCCTCAAGTGTTCCAAATGTTGAGGCAGCTACACTCATATTTTTCACTAAAAAAATGGTCCGAAGTGTTAAGACAGGAACATAGAGTAATTGAAGAGCAAAAATTAAAATAAGATTGGTGAACATATGTAACTCCCTTTCTATTGATTGATCTTCTATAAAAAGATGTTTCAAACTATCCCATACATTTTATCATGTTAGGAAATAATAGGCATTTAATTATAAAAAAGGCCTTCCACCCGTTTTGAAAACGGATGAAATGCCTTTGAATTACATACATCTTTAATTGCCATGTACAGAAAAAACCAAAGATAGTCTTGTAAAGTTTGGTTTCTATCATTTCATTATTAAAATCGTTACGGTTGCGAATATACCTCCAATTAGGATCACACTGCCACCAATTCGGATGAGGTTTCTATAGATAATTGTCGGCTCTGTGCTGTTCTTAGTTTTCCATGATTCCGATATTTTCCAAATCATATCAGGTTTAACCAACATGATCGCTCCCATGACCACTAAAAAGAGTCCTGCCAACCATTCCATTTAAAACATCTCCCAATAAAATCACATCATTACTCTCCCATATTTTACTACCTTAAGTATGACAATGTAATTAGGAAAGGATATCTTTATATATTTTGTCAAAAATTATTCTAGACACTATAAATCTAACAGTTTTATCATTAAAAGACCCATCTTTTATTTTAAGACATCCTACATAATATACTTTGACTGTTTATTTCATCTTCTTCATTGGCCCTTTTTACATAATGATATTCCCCAGCTGAATTTTGTTCACGCGCTTTTACGTTATCGCTCAACATGACCAGTAGCCACTCTTTAATACGGTTCTTCAGATGTCTTTTTAGGATGGGGAAAAGGATTTCAACTCGATTTTCCATGTTTCGTGTCATCATATCAGCAGAAGATAAATATAGGTTCTCTTCGCCATTATGATGAAAATAGTAGATTCTCGAGTGTTCTAAAAACATCCCAACGATACTTGTTACTGAAATATTTTCACTTATGCCTTTAATACCTGGTCGTAAACAACAAATTCCCCTTATGATTAATTCAATTTTTACCCCTGCAATGGATGCTTCATAAAGCTTCATGATAATCTGCTTATCAGTCAGTGAATTCATTTTTAAAATGATATGTCCATTTCCATTTTCTTTATGAAAAACGATTTCCCGATTAATTAACTCAAGGAATGCACTTCTTATATTAAATGGAGACACAAAAAGATGATTATACTCCGGGATTTCCATATGGCCACTTAAGTAATTAAAAAAGTTGGTAGCGTCGATACCAATAGAACGATTTGTGGTGATTAGCCCAATATCTGTATAAAGCTTGGCAGTGGCATCATTGTAATTCCCAGTACCCAGATGAACAAAACGTTCAATTTTCCCTTGTTTTCGCCGAACAATGAGAGTGATTTTACTATGAGTTTTTAAATGTGTCATCCCATAAATTACATGGCAGCCTGCTTGTTCTAGTTCTTTAGCCCACTGTACATTGTTTTCTTCGTCAAAACGGGCTTTCAACTCCACTAAAACGGTTACTTGTTTTCCGTTTTCTGCAGCTCTTTGCAGACTTTTAATAATAGGCGAATCCCCGCTTACCCGATAAAGAGTCTGTTTTATAGCGAGAACGTCTGGATCATCTGCAGCCTGGGAAATAAATTGGACAACTTGCTCGAATGATTCGTATGGATGGTGTAGTAAAATATCTTCCTTAAGGGCTTTGGTAAAAATATTTTCTCCCCTTTTTAAATCCTGTGGGGGGTGCGGTATATGTAATTGCTGCACTAAATGTTCATGTGTACATTGAATCGTTTTGCAAAAAGAGAAAAGAAATGTCAAATCAAGCGGAGATTGAACAAAATATACGTCATTACGATGGATTTCCAGTTCCTCTGTCAAATAGTTAATCACTTGCTCATCATAGCAAGATGATTGGACCTCTAGTCTTACACTTGCACCCCATTTGCGTCTTTTGAGCTCTTCTTCGATCTCATGTAATAAGTCATCAGCACCATCTTCATGGATGGATAGGTCAGCATTTCGTGTGATTCGGAACGGAGTAACTGATTTAATATATTGTCCCTTGAATAGTTTATGAATAAAATGAGTAATCACTTCTTCTAACAGGACAAAAACTCTTTCTTGACCATCTGTCGGCAGTTCAACATAGCGGTCGATAACTGCAGGAACTTGTACAATCGCCAATTTCCCATTAAAAGGTAACTGTAATACTTTTTCTTCCCTATTATGCTCCATAATAATGGCCAAATTTAATGATTTATTCAATACACATGGAAAAGGACGGCAAGCATCAATTGCCATAGGAGTTAAAACAGGGAACAGTTGCTCATCGAAGTACATTTCTAAAAAAGATAGATCAGCAGAATTGAGTTGAGAAACTTGAACAACTTTAACGCCTTCTTTTTCTAATAATGGGGTTAAAATATGTAAATAAGTGTGAGCTTGCTTTTCAACAAGCTTGCGCGTAATAGCGGAAATGGCGGCAACCTGCTCCTTCGGGGTTAAACCAGCTTTATTTTCACGCCTGTTATATCCAGTCTTTATCTGGTCTAATAAACCTGCTACTCGTACCATAAAAAATTCATCTAAATTAGAGCTGAAAATGGCCAAAAATTTATATCGTTCTAGTAATGGATTACATGGATCAATTGCTTCCTCTAAGACTCTCTGATTAAAAGACAGCCAGCTTAATTCCCGATTATTGTAATAGGATGGTGAAGCCAAGTTCCCTTTTCTGTCTTTATTCATTATAGTCACGAATAATACAACCCCTTTATTGCCAAAACAAATAATTAATATTTCAATTAATTATAACGATACCATTAAATTGTAAATTATATGTAAATTCACCGTTAAATTATGGTAAAAAAATGTAGACCCTCAATGGAAGTTAGCGAAAACAATTAAATTTTATCTATTTAGGATTTTTTTCTTATAGGAGTTAAATTTTCTACGCTTGTGGATGTGGTAAAATTTGTACTGGTGAATGGAAGGAAAGTTCAGGGAACAAGATGAGCCATTGGTGACCGACATCACTTAAAAGGTGGATCATAGGTCACCAATTATGTTTATTAGCTAAATACGTTTTTATGATTCTATCATTTGAAAGTGGGGAATCAGTGTGATTTTCAAAAGTTTTTCGATATGTTTCTTTTGTTTTTCCAGTTGATATTTTTCAGGTGCATAGTTATTTTGGGTTTGTATGTCCATTACCCAAGAATTTCCTTGTGATGTAATTTTTATATCACGAACAATATTTCGCCCTGTGCTGTTTAAACTCCTGGATACCTTTAAAATAGCACCTAATAAACAGATCTTCTTTCGTTCCTCTTTTGTGTACCAATCCTTAAAAGGTTCGATATGCTGGCGAAAAGCCCCTCTACTTTTAAACGAGGCAACAAGGGCTAATTTGATACGCTCCCGATGGGATAAGCCAACAATCGGCCGATTAGCGATCAAGTGAAAAACATAAGGTCCGGATTCTTCGTATAAATATTTTCCTAAATGAAAGATACTGGCACCTTGTTTAAGTAGATCTCGGTCGTGATCAGAAAAAACAATTCCAATTCCATTAATACCTTTCACCTGTTCAAAAAACATTGTTGCAAGATGAATGAACTGTTTACTTTTAATCGGATCTACATAATAATCATGCATTAATTCGTGGATTTCAGAATCTATAAGTCCCGTTATTTCTTGTTGGTTCCGATTCAATCTTTGATACAGTACACCTTCACGCAAACCTTTATTGCTTACTATAAACTGAGTTGCCTTTGAAACATGACACAAAACCTCAAAAAACTCTATTGCCGGTAAAATAATATCGGCACGATCTTTCGAAATTCCTTCAACATCTTGAATTCCTAATAATGATAAGGGTGTAAGTAATTCTCTAACATCATGAATATCTGACAGTTTCATTTCGTAATGGTGAATATCTGCAAGCGGGTACTGAATTATGCCTTGATGAAGTTTTGCAACATTTCGTGCACTCCCCCCCATGGCAATAATCGGAACATGTTTATTGAAAACCCATGTTAATTTTTCAATTTGCGCAAGTACATAATTTCGTATTTTCTGTAGCTCTTCGATTGTTGGAATATCGTCTTTCACAAACTGTAGCTTCAACGATAACGCACCAAAAGGCAGGCTAACATAGTGAACCAGTTTCTTATTGCGGAAGTACGTAAGCTCTGTACTTCCTCCTCCCATATCAATTGTTATTGCTTCATGGATATTGATGGAATTGGAAACAGCTAAGTACCCAAGATAAGCCTCCTCATAATCAGTTAATACGGTAATGGTGAAGCCCGTCCTTTCTTGAATGATTTGCACGATGTCTTTTTTATTACTCGCCTGTCTCACCGTGGCAGTTGCCACACAAAATATCTCTGATACTCCATAAAGATCGAGCATCATTTTAAAATTTTGAAGGGTTTCAATCAATAAGGAGATCCCTTCATCTTTTAAAAAAAGTTTGTCATCCAAATACATACGTAAACGGGATGACACTTTTATATTTTCTATTTCCTTTAATTGTCTACCATTGATTAACTTTTCATAAATAACAAGTCTTATTGTATTAGAACCAATATCAATAATAGCTACTCTTTCTTTCAATTTAGCTATCACTCCTTTTGTTGGAATATTATGTCTTTTTTATTTTATCCTATACCTTCACTTGGCATACTTCAAGGTCGGGCATGTTAAATTTTCATTAAGGAAATAAAAAAAAGCGGAAGTGAAGTTTCCGATTTATAAGAACATTTTAAACTATTACCATATTTCGATTTGTCCAATATTACAAATGATGGTATATTTTGTATGAGACCATTTGTCGAAAAAAAGGGTTGGATAAGATGAAAACATTGTATGAAAATGCTGTTAAACTCTCTGGATTGAACTATTTTAACAACAGAGAAATCAGCTGGCTTGATTTTAACGGACGTGTATTGGAAGAGGCACTTGATGAACGTAACCCTTTATTGGAACGTTTAAAATATTTATCAATCTTCAGCTCCAATCTTGATGAATTTTTTATGGTACGTGTAGCAAGGCTTAAAAATCAGGCTAAAGCTGGAAAGAATCGATCAGAAAAGAAGGGTGGACTGTCTCCTAGCCAGCAATTAAAGGTAATCGGGGAAAAAGTGCATAGTTTAGTACAACTTCAGTATGATACCTATAACAAAATACTGATCCCGAATCTTTTTGAGGAAAAGATTGAAATTCTCAAAATAAAGGATTTAACCCCTGAACAGATAAAGGATTTAGAAAATTATTTTGATGAGCAAATCTTTCCTGTCTTAACTCCGATGGCGGTTGATGCGTATCATCGTTTTCCAATGTTGTTGAATAAGAGCATCAATCTTGCTGTTGCTCTAAACCACAAAACGGTTAATGAAGAAACATATTCAAAAGTAGCCCTTGTGGAGGTTCCCTCTTTTTTAGAGCGGTTTATCCCGGTAAACTCAGCTACAGAAAGAGAGAGATTCATCCTTCTTGAGGACTTAATTAGCTATTTTATCTCTAAATTGTTTATTGGATATGAGATCGTTTCCGTAACTGCTTTTCGTATTACAAGAAATGCTGATTTAACATTAGACGAAGAGGAAGCGCAAGATTTACTTAAAGATATGGAAAAAGAGTTAAAAAAACGGAAATGGGGCATGGCTGTAAGGCTTGAAATACAGCATACCGGTTTCCCCTCTCATTTTCTGCATTATTTAATGGACAAGTTAGAAATCGGCAAAAATGATGTGTATGAAATTGACGGGCCACTGGATTTAACGATGTTTCTCAAATTGTATAGTAAGTTAGAAAATCACTTTGATCACTTGGTATATGATCATCTCATTCCACATACTCCTCAAGATTTACTTTCAGGAAATAATATATTTGAGAAAATCTCAGAAAGAGATATTTTACTTCATCATCCCTACGATTCTTTTGAACCTGTTATTGAATTCATTTCAAAGGCATCTGTAGATCCTGATGTTTTAGCAATAAAACAAACTCTTTATCGGGTAAGCGGCCATTCCCCTATTATTGAGGCATTAAAAAGGGCTGCTGAAAATGGCAAGCAGGTAACCGTATTAGTTGAACTCAAAGCCCGTTTTGATGAACAAAAAAATGTGCAATGGTCCAAGGAACTTGAAGATGCCGGATGCCATGTGATTTATGGGATGAGCCACTTAAAAACACATAGTAAAATTACACTTATTGTAAGGAAGAAGAAAAATCGAATTGAACGGTTTGTCCATCTTGGCACAGGTAACTATAATGATCAAACGGCCAAGTTGTACACGGATTTTAGTTTATTTACATCAAAAAGAAAATTTGGCATCGATGCCACTAATTTCTTTAATTATTTAAGCGGTTATACAGATAAGCCCATGTATAATCATCTATCTGTTGCACCCTTTGATATCCGAAAAGACTTTATTGAATTAATTAATGAAGAAATAACTTTCCAAAAACGATATGGAAATGGTTATATCATTGCAAAAATGAATTCCTTGTCAGACAAGAAAATAATCATGAAATTATATGAGGCATCCATCGCAGGTGTCAAAATTGATTTGATTGTTCGCGGTATATGCTGTGTACGTCCTGGTATCAAAGGAGTAAGTGAAAATATTTGTGTTAGAAGCATAGTGGGCAAATTTTTAGAACATAGTCGCATTTATTATTTCCGTCATAATGGGGAGGAAAAAACCTTTCTCTCTTCTGCCGATATGATGACACGAAACCTAGATAAGAGGGTAGAAATTTTATTCCCTATTTTTGATGGGAATATTAAGCTTCAATTGAATCATATCTTAAGAACACTACTAGCTGATAATGTGAAAGCGAGAGAGCAGGATCATGAAGGTCATTATCATTATGTAAAAAGAAGCATGGATGTGCCTGAAATTGACAGTCAATTAGTATTGAGTAAGGCACATAATGAATCTTATTTGAACATTGGTAACAACATTCTTTACTAAACTTTTTTAAATACATAAAGAATCCCGTATTTTAAGAGAGTATAAGATATTTATGGATAATTTCTTAGTTTATATGAAAGACCTCATAGTTATTTACATAAATTACTTTTTTTATGGAGGGTTAAAGAATGGAAAATACCGAGAGAAATTGCTGTATCTGCGGCAATAATGCTACATTGTTCCAAATCCAAGAAAAGTGGATCTGTGATCAGTGTCTAAGCATTGGTAATGAGAATCTAAAATATTTATGGACAAACTCAATTGAAAAACTATTGAACGATTACACGGATGCCTGTTTAGGCTGCTTATCTTCTGATGATCCTGAAAACATCTATAAAGCTAGGATTCTAGGTAAAAAAATCCAATCCGTGTTTTTATTTTTAGGCTTGCCAAAAGATCACACACTCTTACTTCCAATCAGAAAAGTTCACCTAGACTTAAAGATAATTAAAAAATCCGATGTCCTTCTTGATGAAATTGCGAAACAAAATGAAGAAAATAAAGTTAATGCTGAAATGGTTAAACTGCTTACAAAAAAACAAAAAGAAGCAAACGAACGCTTAACGAACCGCATTCCAAAATTAATCAATGATTCTTATATTACTCAGCTAAAAACTTTCGTAAATGAAGAGTTAGACTATTATAATCTGTCTATCCTACAAGATAAAGAATTGAATAAGTATGAGGAACGTTTTACAGAACTTCTTAAGGAATATGGCCAATCTGTTGATGCTAAAGGAAAATCATCTTTACAGACCATAAAAATCCTCCATAAAATCCGGAAAAGGGCAAAAACATTAAGTTATATTTATAGCTATTTAAATGATATTTTCAGCAATAAGTATGTGGAGAAAGAAAAGTATTATAAAAATATCCAGCACCAACTTGCAAAAGTCCATATCACGAAGGATTGGATGGAGCAATTAAAAACATACGAGAATAAGATACATGCCCCTAAAAAAGAGAAAAAAGCCGTTAAGAATCAACTAAAAGAATCAATAAAAATTCTTGTTGAAACTGTTGAATTACTGCCTGGATCTGTTAAAGAAGATTAACTTCAAAGTAAAAGAAAACTAGAAGGAAATGCATCCTACATTTTTTACAGAAGAAAATGAAGTTTTAATGTAGACACACTTTTAATAAGAATTCATTTCAAAGTTTACCCTGGTTTAAGAACCTGCAAGTACCTATTATAGCTATTGGAGGCAGTGCCCGAAATATACCTGAAACCGACCAAAATTTAAAGGAAAAACCGGTTATCAGGACTCCCATTAAAAGGGTCTGAACATTAGGTTCAGGCCCTTATTTCATGATGAATATAAGTAAAGTCTTTAGGACTAACAAACATTATTTATTTTTCTTTGAACCAATCATTCCGTAATCCTTTATCGTTATCGATACCTCATAGGTGATGGGGATCTCACTAAATTTTTCATCCCAATTGTCCTTCATGTCTTTCCAAACATTTGGATATTTTATTCGCAATTGATTGCCAAATCCCCCAACATCTACCCTATATTCCTTTTGCATTTTTTTTGTGGTATTTTCTACTAAGCGCTTCACTTCTTTCTCAGTCGCATTTTCTATGTATTTAATAGTTTTATTCTTAAAATCAGGTTTAAAGTGAGGATTCCAATATTCAGCGATTCTTCCCTCTGACTCAATTTTTACATGAAAGGAAATTTTATGACCGATCACATGCGGCGTAATTTTGCTTTTTATTGACTGAATCTGATAATATGTGGGTTTATCAGACTTTTTTTGGAATGCTTTTACCGCTCCGCTTTTACCTTCTCCGGTTATCCAATTTATGCCTTCAATTTCTTCCTTATTAAGAGTCCCAATCATCTTGTTTGTTCTTCCTTTTATTATGGCTGCTCCATTAAAATCAATTTCTCCTTTTTTTACATCAACCAGCTGTAACAGGAAGCTGGTCTGCGAGTTCGATTTTCCCCAAATCTTTATTAAAGAGACGTGCCTCAATGCTCTTGGTGTAAGTTCCTGTTCAGCAATTTCTACCAAGCGCATGGCAGGAATTACGCCGACTTCCTTAGATTCGAGAGTTCGTGCAGCTTCTCCTTTGGAAATAAAGATTAAGGTACTTCCTCTAATATCGATATCCCGAAAAAACAAATCTGTAATTTCTCTAATTGGTTCTTCACGAGCAAGCTTCTGCCCAATAATCACTGCTTTTTGATGTGCTCCTGAAATAGGACCTTCTCTTCGTAAGGTCGTTTCCCAACCGGCTGGTTCAAGTGAAAACTCTGTCGCAGTGATATTCGTATAAGGTTTTTGTTGTGGTGATTTGCTATTTAAATTACCGATTGCGTTAGGTATTACATATTGAAGCGTTGATCGTAATTTTCCATCATTCGCCTTATCTACAGCTGTGCCAACAACCATATTCAAATCTTCAAGGGGCTTGCTGCTCCAGCAGCCTGACAGCAGAGAAAGTAAAAATATCGAGACAAAAGAGGTTCCTAGTATCGTTTTACATTTTTTCATAATTTCTTTCCTTCAGCTTTGAGATAATGAAAAGAACCAACGGCATTATAAAAAATAAACTAATGGCGAACTTACCCAGCATATCTGCCATTATAAATACTTCATTTATATTTTTAGGAATCATAGAAACTACATAAATGAGAGGTATTAACCCATAAATAAAGGCCTGGGAAGTTATCGAAAAAAGCTGATTTAATCCCAAAGTAGCAACAAATAAAGCAATAACATACGTAGTGAATATTTGCATAAGCCAAATGACAAGAAGGAGGGAATCAAACCGTTCAAATAACAGGCCTTTGATTTCAAAGCTTCGAATAAATGTAAGTACAGGCCATGTTTGTGACAGCACTGCGTCTACTGAAATGGAACCTATTACGATTACTTCAGTAATGGTATAAAAGATAAAGGGTATTCCAACCCCAAGTAATGGGATTTTTGTTACCTTGTTTTTCTCTTTCAGAAACATAAAAATAAAGAGGAGAATTTCAAAACCTGCAAAGGATAAAGAGGATGTTTTTAATCCCTTTATGACAGGCTTTACCCCTGAACCTAACACTGGACGTAAATTATCTACTTCAAATAATTCGATGCCTAAAAACATGACCAAAAGGAAAAAAAGAACCGTAATTGGAAAAATGATTTCTAATAACCGAGCAATGGCATTTACCCCGCCCTGAACTAAGTATAGACCAATCCACAAAAATGGCATCATAATAGCCCAGACTGGCGTTCCCTGAAGTAAGAATAACCGGGTATTTTCAGCCATAGTTCGAACTTCATATGCGGATAACGCAATATAATAGCAGATCACTGTTAAACTTAGCAGCGAACCTATCCATTTCCCAAGGAGTTTTTGATTAAATTGATAGAAAGTTTCGTTCGGGTATCTTTGGCATAGTTTTAATATTAACACTGCTACAAGTGTAATAATTAATCCACTAATAATGATGGCGATCCAAGAATCGGGAGTTTTGATTTTCTCTGTCGTAGTCCTGGGTAACGTTAAAATCCCTGCACCGAAAATAAAATTTATGATAAACATGACTGCTTGATTAGAAGTTATTCGATCTAAAGGACTGGAAGTCATCATTAGTCATCTCCTTTCGAACCGCTACCTTTTTCTTACTGAATCTTTTGGATATAACAGTTTTGGACGGCGTTTCATTAGGAATAGAGGGAGCCTTATCATGAAGTCCTTCCAATCAGTCAATCGAAATGATGCTGCAGGGCTCACATATGGAATGCCAAAACTTTTAAGCCTAACCAAATGGGTGCACAGCACCAGGAAGAACAGAACGACTCCATATAATCCAAACACACTAGCAAAAAACATTGAGGCAAAGCGAAGAATTCTTAATGCAATCCCTATATTATATTGCGGTAATGTGAATGAAGATATGGCTGTGACAGCCACTACGATGACCATGATTGGGCTAACTATTCCTGCTTGCACTGCTGCTTCTCCAACGACTAACCCTCCTACGATACCTATTGATTGTCCAATAGGTTTTGGTAAACGAAGTCCCGCTTCTCTTAATACTTCTATAGATACTTCCATTATGAGAGCCTCAATTAGCGGAGGAAAAGGAACCCCCTCTCTGTTGGCTGCAATGGAAAAAATGAGCTTGGTTGGAATTAATCCCGGATGAAAGGAAGTAAAGGCAATATATAGAGAAGGACCAAATAAAGCAATAAAGGCTGAAAAATAACGTAATAAACGAATTAATGTCGCAGCCATCCATCTTTCGTAATAGTCCTCAGGTGACTGCAACATCATATGGAAGGTAACAGGAACAATTAAGGCAAAAGGTGAACCGTCCAACAGTAAAGCGACCCTTCCTTCCATCAATGCAGCCATAACACGATCAGGTCGTTCTGTACTTTGCACTTGCGGGAATGGACTTATAAAATTATCTTCAATTAATTGTTCAATATAACTAGAATCATGTATATCATCCATTTTAATTTTATTAATCCGTTGCTTAACCTCTTCTAATAAATGAGGGTCCACCAGATCCTTCATGTAGATAATGACTAGTTCCTTTTTTGATCGTTCCCCTACCTGAGAGCTAACTATGGTTAGGTTTTGATCTTTGCCATGGCGCCGCAGAAGAGCTGTATTATCCTTTAAATTTTCTATAAAACCTACCCTGGGTCCGCGTACCAATGACTCAGTAGGCGGCTCATCAATATTTCTTGTTTTGGACTTAGTAGCTTCAACCAGGAAAACTTCTTCAATACCATCGACTAAAATCGCAATTGATCCAAACATTACTCCGGAGGTAATATCGTTAAGAGTACGAACTTCCATTAAGCCGCATACAGAAAGGGCTTGGTTTTTAATATACTCTTTTAAGAATGAGTTTTTTAATGGATGGTCGGTTTCTTTTGATGATACTGACATGAAATCAATCAAAATATGATTATTAATTACATCCTCATTCGCAAGCCCTTCTATAAATATAATGGCAGTACGAATACCCGTTGTTCCCATTTGAAACTCACGAAATTTCACATCTGCATTATGGCCTATCTCTTTGCGAATTAGATTCAAATCTGCCGTAAGATTGCCGGTAATTTCATCTTTAGATTGAAAAGGCTGTTCATCCTGTTTTGCTTTATTGGCAGATTCCTCAGTCTTCATCTGGTTTTTATCTAGCTTCCACCATTTCACTAATCATCACTCTTCCTCTAATGATCGAACCCATATATAAAAATTTAATAAATCCAAGTTGAACTATAGATCTAATTAATGCTTATACGAAAATGATATAGCCTGGTATTAGAAAAAAATTTTTCTTGAACATAAAAACCTCTCCTATAAATGTTCAGATAGATTTCCTTATAACGTCTAGAATCCATTGATTGTATTATTTACTTTAAATGTTAATATTAACCGATTATTGGTTTAGTAATTTGTCCTTCTGTTTTCGTATAATTTTTCTTGCTAAGCAAAAAAATTTTAACAACAAAAAAAAACCACTCCCTAATTTATAGAAAGTGGTTTTTGTTATTGATATCAATTATTTACATAAATATTTCTCAAAATGGGGCAGAAAATGGCTATAACTAATTGTCTTGAAGCCCTATTACAATCCATTCATCTACAATATCCCAGAAATTCACATTATATTCAGGCTTATCATTGGTGAACCACAATGTCGCTAAATCACCTATACAGTTGTTTAAATCGATAGCAACATATCCTCCCATGCCATTTTCAAAAAAACCATATGTTGCAGCCATATTAATTCCTACTGGTTCATCTAATTCTTCAAGTATTCCCCATTCATAATCCTCAAAACGAGTAATGCTTTCCATTGGTACAAGTCCCATAGCTTTACTTGGCAGATAATAAAACCCATTGTGTAACTTTTCATAGAACTTCTTAATAGATTCTGGAACATTTGACCAATCTCGTTGCATTTCAGAAATATACATAAAATTGGTCGGTATACCACCTTCATAATAAAGAATTTCGTCATTTTCACTCTTTACGCTGTAAAGTACTGCATATTGTCCATGATCTACAATTAATTCAACTTCTAATAAATTCTCTTTCAAGTATGATATGGTATTACTCAATTCTTTTTCACACACGCTATTCCATAAAGCTATCAATTTATCCTTCTTTCTAGTTTTATCCGTTTCTTTAAATATCTCTATCCATTCTTCAGGCATCTTTTCCTTTTCAATATTGAGTAAGTCTCTGTTAGATACAAACTCTATACTTTTTCTATATTGTTTTAAAAAGGATAATTTATCCAGCCGAAATCACTCCTTTTTATTTATCCTATTAATATCATCTACCATCTTATGCATCTTCACCTCATTTGGATTAACTCCTAATTTTTTGATTGCCATATCAAATTCATTAATAACTCCTTCTTCAGCATGCTTCATAAATTGTATATGTCGTGGATTAGTTCCATCATATGGAGCTCTTATTTCTCTATTAGGCATTATATCCCAGCTTCTCTACGAACTTTTATTGAACTCCCTTCAAAAATCTTCCCTTTTAGTCCTGGTAGGTCCGTTTTTCCAACAGCTATAGTATGAGTCTCAGGTGACGTAAAACATCTAATTCAGCTTTTCCAAGTTCTATTTACTTAAATCTTTACCGGTACCCTTAGAACCCTCAATATTGATCCCATCAATCCGAAATAGCACATCTCTCATTTTATTCCCAACTGCATGCGAGTTTTCTATACTTACTTTACCAATATCACCTATATGTGCATAACAAACAGGACTGTTGGAGTTGAAAGGCATTTCTCGCCTTAGTAAGACCCGAATCTATTAAATCCGCTAATATTTATCCCTAACAACCTTTTTGTAATTCTATTCCTTTGCTAGTCATTTCTCTTTATATTTCTTAAATTAAGGTATAAAAAAAGCTTAATCCTCCTTATCATTTAAGTTGGATAAGCTCATAAAAATTCAAATGTTATGTCTTATATCTATTTCTCGATACTATTATTAATAAAAGTCTTAAGCGAGTCTATATCCACTTTTTTATCAGAGTCGTTTGGGTAATTTTTTTCCAGGTAGTCTATTAATCTATCAGCCAAATGGTTACTCTCGTATACCTTTTCAAAATTTATTTTAAAGCTTTCAACAGTCTCATAATCAACACTTTCAATAGTCTGTGGGAGATATTTTTCTTTTTCATATTGATATGCCTCCCAGATTGTATATGCCAATGCATTTCCTATACATATCCATACTTTTTCCCGATCACTGTCGTCCTCGAGTTGCATATACGTCATAACATCAGTCTCATCCATGTTTTCTAAATATAAATAAAGGCTGTATGCCTCAATATTTTTAGATTTGACCCATTCCCAACCTTTTTGCAATGACTCAACTGCTATTTCATAACCTTCAGATTGTGAAATCTTATCAATAATTAATTCAGACAGTGATAAAAGATACACTACTTTTGCATCCGCATTCAGATTATCAAAACGATTCATATAAACCTCTCCTAATCAATATATACACCATTTTTCACTTTGAATTCCAATCTTCCATTTACTTTAGCCCCTTCAATCACCTGTGAGGTCACCTCAATTACAAGGTTAGGATATTTTAAACTTAATTGTTTTATAACACCTGGATCTTTTTTGGGATTTCCTAACCCACTAAGACAAGTTGGACATACCCCAGAGGGGTTAGATTGATGTAGTTTTAAAGTCCCAACAACATCATTAGGTTGTATACCTAATTTCTCTACTGCATCAACAAATTGATTCGCTACTCCTTCTTCAGCATGTCTTGTAGCAGATGGTATTTTTCCTGAAGATTTAATAGGTCTATTAGGATTTGATACATCTAAATCTGGAAGACCTGCTTCCTTCCTAACTTTCGGCGATCCACCTTCAAAAGTCAAACCTTCGAGTCCTTTTACATCCGTTTTTCCAACTGCAATAGTATTAGTTTCCGGGACATTCCACTTTTTCCTTAGCGCATCCAACTCTTCTTTACCCAATTGTATCTTTCCATTACCCGTACCCTTAGAACCCTCAATATTGATCCCATCAATCTTACGAATCAAATCCCTTATCGAGTTCTCAACCCCATGGCTGTTTTCAACAGGCATATACACCTTTTCACCTGTTGACGTCACCACAAGTCTTTTGGGCGATGGGATTGTGTTTTTAACACCCGTTATGATGGTGTCTGCTAGTTTTCCTGTCTCTATTATATCCGTTGCCAGCTTATTTTTCACAACATGAGCCGCATCTTTTATTGCGGCAGAGGCGCTTTTCAAACGTGACACTGAGTGCTGGCCAGCAGTTTTAATCATGTTGTCTATGTGATTGACACCCTGGCGGAAACCAGCATTTACACCCGTCTTCAATCCTAACTGACTGGTTGTTTCTCCCACGTGGGCGAGCCGGGCCGTGCTGCTGAATTTCGCCAGGCCGCTCACACCCGGAACAATGTCCAAAGGTGCTAATACACCGCGGAACCACCGTTCTCCTGTCCCTAGTTCCCTGCCTGATACCCAATCCTTGCCCGATACGGCGGAACCCAATTCTGCCGCACCATATAAAGCTCCTAAAGCTATGCCTGCTGGAGGGCAGATTAGGGTCGCTCCCACAATCACTACTAACGCCCCGATTTGTACCCAAAATTCCTTATTTTCCTGTTGATTGCGGATCGATTCATATTGGAATGCACGAGTGTTTAGGGCTGCTTGCTGGTATTCCTCTTGAGAGAAATCTTGGCCGGGGTTCAATTCCTTCCACGCGTCATATTCCACTTTCATTTGTCCGGCATAAAAATTATCCGCATTAAACAAATCATCGATGCTTACTTCCGTCTTCGGGACCTCGAAAGACTGCGAGGCACCATAACCGCCATAGACGAACTGAGTTTCCGTTGATCCAATCCGGTTTTTGGTGGTGTAGTTGGAAATCGTTAAGTCCCGCATTGCTTCCACAAACGCATCCATATCTTCATAGAATGGCTGATCAATCGTGCGGTCGACAATGTCTCCCACCTTGCCAGCGAAGCGGTGCAGCACTTCAAAGTCCTCATACAGTCCTTGGTATTTGCCTTTTTGACTACTATGATGAAACGAGATCACACCGTCACTATCATATTTCGCGATATCGTCTTCAGCATCCTCCAAGTTCTCGCTTAAATCTTTTAGATTATCAATCATTCCCTTGCCCCAACGGCCAAGGCCAATGAGATCCCCAATCCCATCCTTCATCTTTTCCCAGTCAGAGGGGATATATTTTACATCCATCCGTTCATACCCCCAGTTTTGCAATGATTTGTTCAGCAATTGCTTCATCCGCTTGGATCATCGTATTTAGGATATCGATAACCAATGTTGCAGCACGGGAATAATTGTCATGTAAATCCATTATCTTCTGATTCGCTTCGGCATAAACTTCCATCGCTTTTTTCGCCTTGCCCTCTTCGTAATAGCCGAGGTTTCCCAACTTTTCAATATTGGGAGCAGCATTTGTCTCTAATTCTGTCAGAATGCCTTGTAATAACTTATAAATCGTCGTTATTTCATCTGGATTAATGTTAACGAGCAGCCCTGAGCCGCCTCCATCACCCACTGCCTTATACATATGACTTCTCCTCCTTATAAGGGAAATCCAGCTCATCAAATAGAACCTTCAAGAACCAATATTGACTGGCATGATAATATTTCTTATTCACAGTATCAACCATGATTAACTTTTCGTCTTTCGTAAAAATCAGCCATTGCTGATAGTAGTTGGAGTTAAATCGATTTTTAGGTTCTGCCTTAAGATGAAAGAATTCTAGATTCATTAACATATGCTCCGGCTCAAAAGCCTCTGTCCCGTGTCTTTCCTGGTTCGATAATTCTACCTTTAAGAAGGTCTTTTCTTTTTCATCTGGTTCCCTATTAATAACAGGAAAGTGCTCATTTAACATTTTTAACATAATTGCCTTCGAGGTAACTCGAAGCTGATAATGTCCTGGTTCCGCCATTTCCACTAGGACAATCAGCTCGTCGCTTTCCTTATCCCTAAAAGCAAACATTAAATTATTGACCCGGACATACTTCTCACTTTGATGGTAACATTCAACCGTTCGGATTATGATGGCTCCATTTTTAGTAATTTTACCGTCCGCTGTAATGATGCCCTTTTCGATTAGACGCTCATGCGCTTCTTTAAAGACCGTTTCACCCTTCAATTGGAATATTTCTTTTTCCGGCAAGCCAAAAAGGACATTGCCGCCAAAGGCAGCGGCCAACAAATATAATTCAGGGGCAGTAAATACATCGGTAAGTGACTTCATCCTAAATCCCTCACTTCTTTTACAGAGCCATCCTGAAGAAAGTCGTCCATGTAGTTCTCAAGGTTATTTAAGGCTTTTGTCTGTTTGGCAACGGCAGACTTCATGTCATGATGATATTTTTGAATGATTTCCAGATAGGTTAAAAAAGCGTCTCTTGCTTTGCCGCTCCACTCTGCCGAATGAACATACGCAATCAGCTGTTCACATTGGTCATATGTTTTCTCAAGGGAATGTTCCAATGACTTGGCTGCTGCTTTGGCTTGATACACCTTATCGCCATCAATTCTAACGCTCCCCACTGATCAACCGCTCCAATCTCTCTTTTAGCTCTTTTGCTTCCTTTTCTCTTCTAGCTCTTTCTGCCTCTGCCTCTTTAATGGCTAAATTTTTATAATGAATATATCGTTCATAAGCTTTATCTTTTGCAGCAACAAGTGAGTGCCGCTTCTCTTGGTCTAAATGGAAATACTTCTTTAATTTGTCATTTAATTGTTCACGGCTCACTTCAAAATCATTGGATGGTATTTTTGAGTTTGATAGATTGGGAACAGTGCCTATATAGGAACCGTATGCCGAATTAGCCTCAGAGACCTTTTTATCATGCTCAGTGATTGCACTATTGAGCTTTTCATATAGTTCATGATAATCATCACGTTTCTTCTCGGTAGCCGTTTTAAACCAATCAAACACTTGTCTTCACTTCCTCTCTGTTTAGGTAAGGAGCTGCAATTTTGATTCTTTCTGCTCTGCCGTGCTTAATATAATAAGCTTCGTATGGAGGTAAACTCTGTTCTTTATACGGACGATTTAATACTTCTAAGATATTCTGGTCGCTGATCCGTCCCACTAGGACGCCTGCCTTTTGTTTCTTAACAACAGTGGCAATATCGTCATATTGTCTTTCAATTGCCCCGGGTACAGCGCCAATCACGAAATAAATTCCAACTCTAGCACCTGATTCGATTAATTTAGTGACCGTTGTTTGAGATGTAAACGATAGTGACTCGGTCATGAAGGCAACATCCGTAATGAGTACCACCATTGGCCGTAGTTCTTTCAAAAAGTCTTTCATGGTCACACGGTTAGCTGTTGCCTGTTGTACTTGACGGAAGGTATCTTCCCTCGTTTCCAATAATTGCTGCAAACGTTCGATGAAATCGTCCATTTCCAGAGCTGTTTCCGCATAAATATTGACGGTATCTTTAAATCCTCTAAATCTCGATGATGCATTATCGATAAGACCCACATCGAGTTGTTCATTCATTGCAATACTAGAGACAAGCGTCAAATAGGTCTGCTCGACTAATTCCATCCGGTCGCTTAAAATCAATGTGTTTTGGTCCTCCACAACACTTAACTCCACTGGCTCTACTTTTTCGAAATCAACAGCAAACGGGATGGCTCCATTGCTGATCATTGCTTTGGTTTCTGGCTTTTTCATGAAATCAATAAATTCTACTGTTTCCGGAACCATCGGAATCGGTAGCGGTCGAACGCCCTTCCAGTCATGGCTCATTTCTTTACATTCTTCTTGGATGTTCTTAATGACCGTAAGCGTATCTTGGCCTCTTACAGGAAGCGCGGTTTGGAAGGAGGTTGGCTGTTCGATTTTGATTAATCCTCGTCCAGGCAGCTCCTCAATGGTTAAGTCTGTTCTTCCAACAATATTTCGCGCTTCCGTCCCGTCAATCATATACAAGGCTACTTGATGCTTCATGTTTGAAAGTAACGGTGCCCTCAGTGCACTTTGACGGCCGGCGCTAATCACGAGATGAATTCCGACACTAACACCATCTCTGGCAATTTGTGCCGTTACTTTTTCAAATTCTTCACGGTAGACCACATCGGTGATCGAATCAAATGTATCAATGAATAACAGAATGGACGGCACTTCCTTGCCACTTGCCTGTTCGTACATTTGAATCGTGGCCACACCGTAATGGCTCAATTTTTGTTTACGTTCTTTTAGTTCTGTTTGCAGACGGCGCAGGAGCTTTCCAAGCTTAATTTCTTCATCTCCCATAATAGTGTCTGCTGCATGCGGCAACTCACGAAGCGGCAGCAAACCATTGGTTCCAAGGTCAATGAAATACATATGAACTCTTTCCGGACTGTGTCGTCTGGCAATGTCCATAGCAATTGTTTGTAAAAAGGTCGACTTTCCATAGCCAGGGCTAGAAAAGACGGCAATATGGCCATCCTTGCTCAAATTCAATGTCAAAGGCTTTTGCTCTTGCATTTCCGGTATATCTAAGAAGCCAAATGTCACTTCCAAAGGTTTCTTCCATTCATGCCATGCCGTTTGATAGTCGACACCAGCCAAGTCAGGAAGGTAAATCCGTTCCTCTAAAGGCGGCAGCCATGGTCGAGGAAGTTCAACAATTCCTTTATCTTTTGCAAACACATCAATATAATTGACAACTGCATCCAGTTCGGTTGGTACTTTAGAAATGTCCTTTCGGCTCGATAAACCGCTTAGGTCTTTTGACAAAACCTCATACTGACCGAGGTCGTTAATGGCATAAATGGTTGTATCCATAAAGTCCTGTTCATTTTTATCAGGGACATAATCCGCCCCACTCCAAGCACTTTGGAATAATTCATAAATTTCATTGTTCCCTACTTGTAAGTATGCTCTTCCTGGCAAGGTAATTTCTGCCGCATCCGGAGTTTTTAAAATTTCAGTCGAATCACTGGCATTCTGTACTTTTAGCGCAAGCTTAAACTTCGAGTTGGACCAGATTTGATCATCGACCACGCCGCTTGGCTTCTGGGTGGCCAAGATTAAATGGATCCCTAATGAACGGCCAATACGAGCGGTAGAAACAAGTTCTTTCATAAAATCAGGCTGCTCCGACTTTAGTTCCGCAAATTCATCTGAGATTAAGAATAAATGCGGCATGGGCTCACTGGCCTCTCCAAGCTTATAAAGCTTTTGATATTGATTGATATGGTTAACGTCATGTTCAGCAAAAAGACGCTGCCGTTTTTGCAGCTCCGCCTTAATGGATGCAAGCGCACGCATCGACTGAGCCCCGTCCAGATTGGTGATCGTACCTAGCAAATGTGGTAGTTGCTTAAATAAATTCGCCATCCCGCCGCCTTTATAGTCAATCAGCAAAAAGGCCACTTCATGCGGATGGAAATTAACCGCAAGCGAAATAATATAAGACTGAATAATTTCTGATTTACCAGAACCTGTCGTCCCTGCAACCAATCCATGCGGACCGTGTGCCTTTTCATGCAGGTTTAAGTAGACGATATCTTCTTTTCCGCGCAGCCCGAGCGGCACCGCAAGACTTTTATAGGTTTCATTTTTGGTCCAGCGCTCTTGAATGCGGAGGTCTTCCACCTTCTCAACGCCATACATTTCAAGGAAGGTAACACTTTCAGGAATCGAATTTCTTAGATTTTGCAAATGATTGAGCGGGGACAATGCCCTTGCAATATCCTCTTTGTTAAAATCCTCGCGGAGATGATCTGGTATAAACCTCCGGTTGACCAGTTCCCCTTCTTCGAGGAGGATATTTCCGGTTTGTGCATCTCGTATATCCACCACTGTCTTTACCTGCTCCGGAAGCGACTGCATGACATCCTGAACGAACACGAGCGAAACACCTAGTTCACTTGGATCCTCATTAAAGTACTCCATAACAGAATGATCCAATATCATCTTTTCATCGGTGATCAGAACAACAAAATGTGGAGTGAAATATATTCTTTCACTTTTGTTTGTTTTTTCATCGATTGTTTGTTTCCGTTCTTTTAAAATTTGATAGAGAGAATTTAACACTTGATCACGAGAGCGCTCATGGTACACAAAGCCGCGGACATTGATATCACGCAAGCTTGCATGTGGAAGCCAGCGCATCCATTCCCATTTAGATTTCTCTTCTTCTGGAAATATCGTGACAAATTGGAGATCATGATAACTATGGAACAAAGCCGTTTGAATGACGAGCTGCTGTAGTTGTTCCAGCACTAGATGTCGCTGGCCAATGTAACCAACTGGCCCCCTCATCAGGGAGGTGACAACCGGCACATCATCTAATGTAAGGTATTGCAGCCTTAGGTTCTTTGCCGCCTCTACCAGTTCATCCTTTTCAAGGGTAAACTCCTCCATATTAAACTCAATGTCAAAACTAGTATCCACTCGCCCCAACCCTGCACGGTATGTAAGGAAGTCATGATGGAACATCGTCTTTTCATAAATACGCGAATGGACGTTTCTTGCCATTTCCCGAATTTCATCGGCATCAGGGTAATGGTAATGTAAGGCGTGCCGCTGTTCTTCACTTGCTTTATATAATTCATGGGTTTTCTGTTTTAGATAATCCTGATAGCTTTGATCCCGCTCTTTAAGCGCCATCCGATATTGCTTCAAGCTTTTTAAATAGGAGGTGACTGAAAATATCACCGTCGTGACCGTCATCGCCAGCATCGCAAGGATATAAAAGCCGTTGGATTGGAAAATGGAGAGAACCACCATTGCCGCAATCATGACAATCGGCGGTACAATGACCCGCGCCAGTTGTTCACTCGGCCTTACCGGTTTATTGGACGGTTTAGCAATTTTCAGCTTATCTTCCGGCTCCCGATAAATAATCCTTGGCGAGCGGTGAAAATCGGGATAGTCGCTGTCAAATCCTTGTTGAACCCCAAACAGTTGAATAAGCTTTGTGTCTTTTATTCTTTCATTTCCAAGTACACGTATATCATTCCGGCCAATTTTTACAATCAGCCCATCAATAAACAGTTCATCTCCAGGTTCCAGCCGAACATCGCCATCAGTAAGCAGGAAGTTGTGATAAACCTGGCCTTTATAGACTTCTAGATTAAAAGCATCCTCCTTCTGTCTACGGATTAGTGCTAAACTAGCATCCATGTTTGCTAGGATGACATCATCGTAATCATTCATTCCTAACGTAACACTAGAATGCTTCATCGTATCGTATACAGACCATTGATTAGCATCTATTAAATAGGTGTGAATGGAGACGTCATCAAGGTTCACTTCCAGACGTTCATTCACCCTTAGCAGCTTATCCCTGACCTGACATCCTTCACCATCCCATTCAATCTCAAAAGATTGGGTTAAATTGCTAAATGTAATCGTGTTGGACCAATCACTCCCAACCGTCAGCCGTTTGGGTTCATTTTTTGTCAAATGGCATTTGTGCAATTGATTTCTAAACGTTAGCAGCAATAATCGTTGTGCCATCTTTCTCTTCCTCTCTACACACGAATCGCATCGCTCTACTTTTTATTCTCAGATGCTTTTTTCGTTTCACTACTTTCAGGACTAGTCTTTTCCTCTTTTGCTCCTGGAGATGGATTCGTTTTTTCTTGATTGTCAGTTTTCACATTGTCTTGTGTATCTTCCGCATGATTGGTTTCCTGAACCGCTGCTGGCTCGGTATTTTCCTCGTTCAACGACAAATCTAGCCCGTACTTTTCAGCATAGGTCTGATATTGTTCTTGATAGTGTGAAACCTTCTTTTCCCGTTCACTGCCACTAAGATTCGGATCATTTTTGGCCTTTTCTATTTGCTTAATCAGGCCATACATAATTAACTGCGGGTCATCGATATATTTGGCAAGATCAATGGTACGGTCAAAGTCACCGCGGCCATTATAGATCCAATACAATAAGTAATTAGGATCGCTTTTTATGCTGATATTTTTTAAAATTGCCTTTTTTTGTCTATCAGCTAGAGGCTCTGATTCAATATAGGAATAGGCAAGAACATATTTGCTTGTGTCTGGCAGCTTTTCTGGCGTTTGACCGTCTAAATCATTAATGACGCCGCCGTAATCCATTGCTAAAAAATGGCGGTGTGCTTCTAATAAATGTCCTTGAAAAGGAATCTTGACAAAACCTAAATACACTAGCGGCACTGCCAATAAGACCGATATAGCAATCATGGTAAAGGCTAGTCGTTTAAACAGGCGAAATTGTTTTTTCGGGACAATTTGAAGATTTTTTTCTGCTGCTTTTTTCTCTTCTATGTACTTTTCATGTAAAAACTGAATTAATGAGTCAACATCCTCCATCTCACTCACTTGACGTTCAAACTCGGTATCCTTTGCCTGTTTTAGCGAACCAGCATATAGCTCATCAAAACTATATTTTTTCGAGAACATGGCGATTATCAGACATTTGTATTGGAGAATGAATTTCTTTTCATCAAAAAGATACGGGGGGATTAAATCCCGGATACCTCGATACACTAAGGATGGACTTAGATTATCATCAACAATCAGGTTATCCGGATGCAGGAAGAAAGTCATACGTGTAGATAGACAGTTCTTGAAACCAGCTAGGTTGCATAATAAGCGCAGTTTATCTTTTCTGTCCAGTTTACGTATATCCTCCCAGGTTTTGGATTGGGGATTCACGGAATAAGTAAAGATAAAATAGTCATCTTCCTCTTCCACCATAGCGGGTACAAACATTCTCGAGTCGTCATTGATCAGGGCCATTTGACGAATGTCTTTAACGCGTGTTTGTGACTTTGGCAGTTGAAGCTGCCATTTATCCGTATTTATGAGGAAATGGAGATGAAGAGACTCCATTTCAATCTTTTTTTCATTCATGGTATTTAGACTCCTTTAAGCTATAAAACTAGCAGTATATCGCCATTTGTAACCGGGTAATCTGCAAGGCGGTCATCGTCTGCAAGCAGCAGCTCCTTTTCGGCAACCTTAAGTGCAAAGATGGCCGGCTTTTCAATATCCAAATTCAGTGCTTCATTTAAATTGACAAGCAGTTGTTTAATAGGTTGGTGCAAAGGGATACGAACATCATATCTCCCTTTGCCCCACTTACTAAAATCAACTGTTACGTTGATATGTGTTTCTTTGGCCATCGTCTTCTCCCTCTATTCAAGCATTCTCCTCATCATGACATAGATGCCGCCGCAGCTGGCCAGAACAAATCCGATAAGAACAGGCAGCCCTTTATTTTCTCCATCATTCTGTTCTTCGTTGGACATGTTCGTGTATTGAACTGTATAATTTCGTGCAAAAAGAGCGTTTTTCGTGTCATTTAAGGTGGTATTCACGCTGCTTGGTTCAACAAGAAGCTTTTGTTCCATGTCCTTGGTTTGTTGATTTAATTCAGATTGTTTGGTCTGAATGACCGCCCGAGTTTGTTCCTCGAACAAATCGGGCGCCATTTTCTCTAATTCTGTTTCTTTATTAAACTGTTGATCTAGTTTCTCTCGATTCGCTGCATCCTGGCCAATACGGTCCGTTTTTAATTGCATTTTCCCGTTATCATCAGTGGTAGATTCCGCCCATGCCGAGGTGGATAGAAATAGGCAGAAACCTAGAAAAACAATGAGTGTACTAAAGGTTTTCACTAACTCCTTCATGCGTAACCTCCTCACTCCCTAAAAAGCGGTGTACAACAAATAAATGGCCTATGACACTTGTCACACATACAACTATTAAAACGATGATTGTCAGCTGATCATTGGTCGTCGTACCGCTGCCAAAGTTCGTTAACCATGTCTCAATATATTGCAATGGCGAGTAATCCTTTAATTTCGCAGCAAAAGAGGCTTGATCGAACTGAAGGCCGATGGCTTTGGTTAAGAACAAGTACAAACTTAAAATCACCAAGAGGATGAACATACCTGCCATCTTCAATTGACGCAGCAGGTAGGCAGCGACAAGAACAATTGCTGTCATAACCAGGGTAATCATTCCGACCCAAGTCATGAATTTCTCATCACTAATCTTTAGTAGATTGGCAGACAATAGCCCAATGATTAGTCCTTCTACCAGCCCCAAGCTGACTGTAAGCATGGTAATCGCCGTATTCTGCCCCAATAAGGAACGCTCCTCTACAAAAGAATCCTGACTATGCTTTTTTCTTTCATTATTAGCTAGAACATATGCTGAAAATAAAGCAACAATGAAACAAATCAAAACAATGAAGTACGGGGTAAAGGTATCGCCATTTGCCATAATGACTCCGGCACTTTGGGTTTGTACAGGATTGGACAAGAAGTTTATGAGATTCTCATTTGGCCGCTCTCCAACTCTGCTGTTCGCAAGGACCCCGGCGAAATTGTTCGCAAAGGTTTGATCCTGAATGGCTTTCTTCGTTAAATTATCGGAAAGATCCCCTGCCTGCTTCACTAAAGTAATCCCGCTTGCCTGAATATCCTTTGCCAGATTATCAATATCATCAAAGGTTTGATACACATGATCTGCCGCATTTAGATTATTCTTGGATTGATCCGCTAGCGACTGACTTTCGGAAAGTAGAGATTTAAACTGGGTATCCAGTGAAAGCGATGCCGTCTGTTCATTCAAACTATTTTCGATCATTTTGGTTTGGGTATCCTGCAGCTTCAAGCTTAGCTCACGCCACGCGGAAACGTCCTCTAAGGTCTTCGACAGATTTTCATTCTGAAGCTCAGCCTGTTCCATCGTTTTGTTTATCATTTTTGCCATTTCCGTAGAATCGTCGTTTGCCTTATTCACGAGCTGCAGGTAATTATCCATCTTTGCTTTTAATTCTTCCGTTTGCTGACGAACTTCCTCTGTAATCTGCTCTGCCACATAATTAGCTAAAATATCGACAATATCTTGCTTATTAAATAAATAATACAGAGAATCTTTTGAAGCCATATCAGTCAAACTAGTTTGATTCAACTGATCCATTAGGTCGGGACGATTTAACTGATCAAGCCCGATGCCAAAGTAAAGATCAAACTGTGATAGCAGCTTTTGATAATCACTAACTGTATCGCTAGCAGCATTCACTAATACACTGGTTGAATCTGTAACTAACGGTGACATAACTTGATGGATAATAAGATTATTGAAAATCAGTGGAATCGGATCTTCATCCTTTGGATTCTCAGGAGCGGGCTCACTTGGACTTTCACTAGTTGGGGTCTCCGTACTACTGTCCCCGCTGCTAGTAGTAGTATCCGTGCTCTGACTGCCTTCAGTTGACTGTGTTGATGGATCCGTTCCGCTCTCAGCTGGTGTGGCAGCTGTTTCACCATTATCAGCTGGTTTCTGTTCCGCTGCCGGTGTAGGTTCAGGAACTTTTGGATGTTCCGGCGTGTCAGGAACATCGGCATCCGTGATATCCGTTTGATCTAGCTTCCACTTCCAAGTGATGGGCTGGAAAACATCAATGTTTTGTCCCGATTCCTTTAATTTTACTTTTAAACGGACAGTGAAATTTCCTTCCTCTGTTTGCGGAAGGTTAATCTTCTTATTACCAATATACGAGCTGGTGTAATCCATTTCTTCACTGTGTGGCAATGTTAATAATACTTGAGCGACAGAGAAATTTTCTGGAATAGATAAGGTGAACCCCTGCTCCTTCTTTACATTTGCCGGTAATTTTACAGAGTCTGATATAGTTACACCATCCGTGATCAAACTTTTTTTAAGGTATTCAACTTGGTCTACCAAAGGAATACTGTCTGAGTCATGTTTTGGCGTATAGTTAAACTCACGGTTGTATTTGTTTGTTAATGCGATGATATTTTTAAGCTGGGTTATTGTTTGGTCTTTCAACGTCAGTCCGGTTATATCCCCTGCGTTTAAAGAAGGTAGCTTATCGATCTGCTTTTGAATCGTTTGACGTGCATTTTCATCCGGCTTTGCGAAAAAGTGGGTTAAGTACACACTCTGTTCCTTGCCGGAAGAATTCTTAATCTCATTTATAAGTTTTTGACGTGTCATCTCCTGCATGTCGGATGCTAATTGGTCTGCTATTTCAGTATCAGCGTTTTCCACTTTTTCCTTTGTAGACGCTAGGTAGTTTTGGAGTGCCGCAGATTGCGTCAAGATATTGGCCGTCTGGTCTTCTTTTGTATGGAATTGTTCATTAATCGCCTTGTTTGCCTCAATTAAGTGATCTAACTGCTGCTGTACATTGCTGTCATTCATCTGACTGTTAAATTGGCCAAGGTCTTTTGTAAAGTTCTGTGAAATTAGTCCGTTAGCAGATTGCAGCTTCGTAAAGTCTGTAATGCTGGATTGATACAAATTCCCATTTTGGACACCCTGGCCAAGACCACCCTCAAATTCTTTTAAAATATCCTGCAAACCTTTGAAACTATCCCTTGATTGTTGAGTATCATTCTGAACCTGACTGAATTGGGTTGTATAGCCCGCTAACGGTCGATGGATGGAATCATTATAAATATTGGTATATAATTGCTCTTTTTTCACCAGTGAGGCAATATTGTCTTGGGCATCATGCAAGTTGCCGATCACACTGGCAAAATAAACATCGATAATCCGGCGATTAAATTCGCCTAGGATTGAGCTTGCTGTTTTTTCTGCTTTCGCTTTTAAATTACTGTTATCGGATGCATTAATTTTATAATTGAGTAAGACCTGATCAGGTGATTTTGAATCAATGGATAATGCTTTTTGCGTAAAGTCATTCGGGATGACAATCATCATATTGTACACATTCCGCTTTACGCCGCTTTCTGCCACCCCGCGGCTGACAACATACCAGTCATGCTGGTCATCTTTTTCGATATTCTTAATAAATTCGTTGCCGAATTCATAGTTCTTACCGTTGAATTTTGCCCCTTGGTCTTCATTGACCAAAGCAACACTCATCTTCTGCTCATCTTTGTTATTTTTGCTTTTTGATGCTTGATCTAACGCCAGGTAAGAGCTCCCCGACATAAGAACAAGCACAAAAATCAGGAATAACAAGACACTCCGCTCAACCTTTTTCATTCCATCAACCCCTGAAATTTGCTATATGTATATAAATGAATCATTGCTTTACGTAGATCGAGTAAACAATGAACAAAGCCACACAACGATTGTCGCGTGGCCTTTAACTAGATGGCTCAAGGTCTAATATTTATATATTTATCTACTAGATAAATATATTATTGCAAACCAAAGTTTTGTGATAATTGCTCATCATGTTGAGCCACAGCATCTGCAGTTTTGTTCAATTGTGTGTTAATATCTTGCATTAATTGAGCAAAGTTTTGCACTTTTGGCTTTAACTGATTAAATTGATCGTCAAATCTTTGGAACGCACGGCCTTCCCACTCACCGCGAAGTTCATTTTGCAGATTAGTAAGTTCTCTTAGAATTTGTTCAATTTGCTGTGCACTTTGGCCATAACGAGTCGCTTTTGATTTTAGCTCCTCTGGGGTCATACGAATTTGTCCAGCCATTATTTCTCCATCTCCTCTACCTTTTGTTTGCCTAAAGATAATAGACATATTTTTTTATCATAAAAATCATGATAAACATATTCAGAATATATCTGTGGTTTATGTACTTCTCTTCTCTATTACTTTGGAAGTAATTCCCTTATATCTATATATCACAGGATAGATAATCGGACAAATTAGCGGTGTAATCATTTGGAAATAATGGTAGGACTTTGTTTCTAGCTTTACTTTGAAACTAGGATTTTTTCAAAGCAAACACAAGAAAAACAGTTCGTTTTAACTATGACGATAGGTTTAATAAATAGGGTTAATTAGAGGTAATATTACAAATTTTAGGAGCTATTTACTGTTTTTTACATAATGTTGTCGGATGGACGATTCTTTTGGTTACAAAAAAAGAGACTGGGTCATAACTAGTTTCGATAAGTAAAGCGATGCTCGTTTAGGCATCGCTTGTTTGTAGATATTTATTTGCAAGACCTACTCACTCCATCTAAATTGGGTAGTGAATCAAGAGTTTTGATCTAGTAGGTTCACTTTATATCATGAATTTACCTTAAAAAACATCCATCCTCTTCACTTCGTTTTGTGATGAGATGAATATTTTTCCATTATAGAGTACCCCTTGTTACTTGCTCGATTAATACTGACATGTTTTTTTCTACCCGTTTTGCATGGTGTCCCAATTGTGTAATCGCCTTAGATTGATTTTCGGATAACTGATAGGCAATATCTTGGAATTCCATTTTCATACTATTAAGAATACTTAATGCAGCTTTATTATAAAGAATCACTGCCTCATACTGAGTGCCATTAAATATGGCTAATTCTATGTAGGGCTTAAAGGCTTGTATGATCTGTGGAAATTTATCCCGCAATCGATTCACCAGTTTTTTTAAATGATCCATTGTATCAATGGCTGATTGCAAATAGGAATCAATATGGGATATGTATGCCCTTAGCTTGTTATCAAATGATACAAAAGGAATCCTAATCATATTAACGTCTAATTTGATAACCTTTATTATTATTTGTGCTTCATACAATAAATCCAGTACCTGACCTGCTGCTGTTTCAATATGTAATAATATTGGGTCAAGATTAGCATTTGTACTTGAAGCAAAGCGGTTATAATTCTGTTCCAATTGACGCCGGCGAATATCCATCCCTGATTTCAAGTAGTTAGATGGCTTACAGTCTGCATGGATAGTAGGAGTTACTTCCATTGCTGCAGCATTTGGAATGGTTCCTGTCCTATTCTTAATGGCATTACCAACGGCTGTATCTACCATGTCCATTTTCAACCTGACATCTCTAGTATGGGTTTGAAAATTCGTTACATCATCCATTACGATTTTATTATTGGCTTCTATTACTAGATAGTGGGCCTTTAATTCATCTACCACTCCATCTAAAAAGCCATTATCCACACCTCTGACCAAAAGGGGAATCGAGTGGGATCTAATGTACATTAAATATTCTTCCATGTCTAAAAAGGCTGCAGTCAAGTTGCCCAAGCAAGAGGGAATTTCCAAAATAGGATTTAATAAGCGGCTAAGGTTGCTTTCTATCACCGTAAAGGCTTTGTCCACGATAGGAGCCTGTAAGAAAGCCCTGATTTTTTCGATCACTAAGGCTTCGACCGGATGAACTTTTTTATAAATAGAACTCTGTGCTCTGTCAGCTTCAATCATGTCCAGCATTAGTTTCGTTACACCATTCTGCTTGAGCAATTGATCAAAATCAAATTGAAGCGTGGTTTTTCGGTCATCTAAATGTCTTCCCTCTGTTTCTACTGTATCAATTGATTTTCTTAAATAACTAAAAGACTCTTTACATGCGGCTAAAACCCTGGTATCCATAGCGGTAACGAGTTGGTCCATACTGTTCTTATCAATCTTAATTTTCTGACCAGTACCAACAGATGACCCTTTCAGTCCTTTTCCTGTCCAAACACTGGTTGGAATGGCGTAATCGGCTAAGAATTTTATTTGCCCATAGGATTTTGTTCCTTCTTCACCAATTGTTACTTTATCGACGATTGTTCCAGTTTTTTCATCTGTGACATATCCTGTATGATTGCTGGCGAAATATTTAAGCCAGCTTATGCCAAAATCTAGTTTTATATTTTTACCAGGCAGACGATCTCCGTAACCACCGGCGGTTTCCCCTAGAGTTAGGGGATCATAGAGTCCGCAATAATTGGTAATATTAACAGTTTTATTTTTCGAATACCCGCTTTCCTTTAACACGCCCTCCGGCACCAAAGCTGGATCCAGGGTTACAGATGGGACGCCAGTGAGAAGAGATACATAGTTTGCTAAGCCACCGCCCAACGAGTTTCCTGCTACATGGTCAACATGCCCGTATCTATTATTTACTTCATTAAAGTATTCTTTTGCTGCTTTATATTGATCCGGGGTTGCATTTGATAATACCAAGCTTCCATCCGTGAGTATATCTTGGTTGTTATTCTCGGGTTGCGTGCCTTCGAAAATGATAGAAATTTCTTTTGTAAGTATATTTTGAACAACCATAGCATCAAGACCAGTGTGGCTTGTATTATAATTCGTTTCCAAGACACGATATGGATTTTCCAATTTTAATACGTTCTTTTCTTTTGGATGCAAATACACATAATACCCGCTCAATTGAACTAAATCTGGATCAGTAGTTTTTGAAATTCTTACATTTGTATCAGCCATTTAAATCTCACCTTTATGGTTTTACAATAATATCTGTTTTACCAGTAATTGTACCCTTGTGACTTTTTGCGGTCCCTGTACGTTTTAATACTTCGTTACTTTGTATAAATATCCCATAATTTCCTGGCGGTAATCCTGTTGTTTGATTAAACTCACGTATAATATCATCTGCCATTTTTTGATTAGGATTATCGTATCTTTTCTTTATATAAAAAGTTAAACTAATTTCTAATGTATTAAAATCTTGCTTAAACAGATCGCTGCTTATTAAATTATGTACCTTATCTTTTGAGATTGTATGATCAACTGTATATGCATTATAGGCATTTGGAAAGAATGAATCTAGTGTACTGGTATAATAGAATGGTGTTGAATAACCTGAATCCATGGTATTGTTTACAGCTTCTTCCCGCATTCCCATTACTGGATATTTCTTTGCAATCTGTTCACAGAATGTATCCAAGTTTTGAAACTCCTTTTCATATGCCATTACATATAGTCCAGATGTAATGGCACCCTCCACAACTCCTTCGTACGCCCCAACGTCGCCGACTTTTTGGTTTTGTAGGTCAACACCTACAATAACGGATGTATGAAATTTGGGTTCTTGCCTTGATTCCACAAAGGCGACCACAGCATTTTTTGCTCCCACCAAATTGTGAACCTGCACATTCAATCCATATTTATCCCTGAAATATTGATTTACCTTATCAATAATTTTCTGACGGTGCTTTTTGGCAAATTCTCCTGTTTTGTCACCGTTATTAAACGAGTAACCTTGACCGGTATAGTCCTGAACCGGCATATACCCATCTTCAGCATTTTTTTTATCAACCGTTTCATTACTCATAAAGCTGCATCCTCCTAATAAGAGAGTCATGCTAATTAGAATGACCCAAAATATCTCCCTATTTTGCCGCATGTTTCCACATCCTAATATGTATTAATCGCTAGTATTATGGTAATTCTTTTACAGTTCAAACTAAATACAACAAAAGTACTGAATGGCACATATTACTTAATTACTACTTTTTTGTATTAATAAAGACTTATAAAAATTGCCTGTTTCTCGACTCGAAGATTTATCGAATATCAGATCTATTTTTCAGATGATTTAATACATGCAAATGGCCCAACTGCTGGAATGAGCCAAATTGTTATATACTACAAGACTGTTACCCAAATTTTCATTCATATTAATATGAAAATATTGTTTAGGATGCCGATAAACTTTTGCCCCCCAATAGCACTAAATCTTGGTCAGACGTATGTTGTTTTTTTACGTTTACACTATTCATTTAATCATCTCACTTTTTTGGTTCAATAATAATATCATCTACTCCTGGTGTCGTCCCTTCAAATTTTTTTTCGGTTCCAGTTCGTTTTAAAATGTCATTGCTTTGAACAAATATTCCATAAGTTCCTGGAGGGACTCCCTGAGTATGTTTAAACATGTCAATTATTTCATTAGCTACTTTTTGATCTGGTAAGCTATGTTTCTTTTTCATATAAAAGGTTAAAGATATATTCATATCATCTTTTTTAAAAGTTTTTTCTTCTATTAGATTACGGTAATCTTGATTTGAACTATTGGTTTTTTCGACAAATGCATCATAGGCGTTAGGATAAATTAATTGAGACGTGCTTGTATAATAGTATTGTGTTGTATAACCCGAATCCATCGTATTATTCACAGCCTCTATCCTCATTCCTATTACTGGATATTTTTCTGCAATTTGTTCACAAAATTCATCCAAGTTTTGGAATTCTTTCTCATATGCCATTACATAAAGGCCTGATGTAATCGCTCCTTCAACTTTCCCTTCATAAGCCCCAACATCACCAACTATATTATTCTGCAGGTCAACTCCTACAATAACAGATGTATGGAATTTAGGAATTTGCTTTGATTCCACGAAGGCGACAACAGCATTTTTTGCTCCAACCAAACTGTGAACCGTCACGTTCAGCCCGTATTTTTCCATAAAAAAATGATGTACTTTATCAATAATTTTCTGACGGTGCTTTTTGGCAAATTCGCCTGTTTTTTCGCCATAATTGAACGAGTACCCTTGACCGGTATAGTCCTGAACCGGCATATACCCATCTTCAGCATTTTTTTTATCGCCCGTTTCATTACTGATAAAGCTGCATCCTCCTAATATGAGAGTCACACTAATTAGAATGACCCAATATATCTCCCTCTTTTGCCGCATGTTTCCACATCCTAATATGTATTAATTGCTAGTATTATGGTAATTATTTTACAGTTCGAACTGAATAGAACAAAAGTACCGAATGGCACATATTACTTAATTACTACTTAGTAGTATTAATAAAATCCTTATAAAAAAATGGCCTTTTTCACGACTCGAAGATTTATCGAATATCAGATCTATTTTTCCAGATGGGGTTTAATACATGCAAAATGGCCCAACTGCTAGAATGGGCCAAATTGTTATACTATAAGACTGTTACCAATATAAAAATATCGTTACGATGATATAAACACTTTTGCACCCCAATCACTAAATCTTAATCAAAATGTATGTTGTTTTTTACATTTACACTATTCATTTCATCATCTCACTTTTGTGGCTCAATGATAATATCATCTATTCCTGGGGTTGATCCCACATCTTTTTTTGAAGTTCCTGTTCTTTTTAAAATGTCATTACTTTCGATAAATACCCCGTAATTTCCAGGAGGGAACCCCTTACTTTGTTTAAACAATTCGATTATTTCATTCGCTATTTTTTTATCTGGTAAGCTATGTTGTTTTTTCATATAAAAAGTTAAAGATATTAGCATTCCCTTTTTATTAAATTTTGTTTCTTCTATTAAATTACGAAAATCCTGATTTGAACTGTAGTTCTTTTTAAGGAATGCATCATAGGCCTTTGGAAAGTCCAGTTCTGAAGTACTTATATAATAAAACGGGGTTGCATAACCTGTTACCCTTGTATTGTTCACTGCTTCTTCCCGCATTCCCATTACTGGATACTTCTGTACAATTCTTTCACAAAATGCATCCAGGTTTTGAAACTCCTTTTCATACGCCATTGCGTATAAACCGGTTGTGATAGCTCCCTCAACATCTCCTTCATAAGCTCCTACTCCGCCGACTTTTTGATTCTGTAAGTCAACCCCTACCATAACAGATGTATGAAATTTAGGATTTTGCTTTGATTCCACGAAGGCGACAACTGCATTTTTTGCTCCCACTAAATTGTGAACCGTCACGTTCAACCCGTATTTTTCCATAAAAAAATGATGTACTTTATCAATAATTTTCTGACGGTGCTTTTTGGCAAATTCGCCTGTTTTTTCGCCATAATTGAACGAGTACCCTTGACCGGTATAGTCCTGAACCGGCATATACCCATCTTCAGCATTTTTTTTATCACCCGTTTCATTACTGATAAAGCTGCATCCTCCTAATATGAGAGTCATGCTAATTAGAATGACCCAATATATCTCCCTCTTTTGCCGCATGTTTCCACATCCTAATATGTATTAATTGCTAGTATTATGGTAATTCTTTTACAGTTTGAACTAAATAGAACAAAAGCATCAAATGAACTATAATACTAAACTACTGCCTTCTGTATTATAAAAGGCTTTTGAAAAGCGCCTGTTTCTCGACTCGAGGATTGCTGGATTTATTTAATATTAGATGATCAGTAGTTTTTAAAATTTTTACATTTGTATCAGCCATCTATATCTCACCTTTTGGTTTTACAATAATATCAGTTATTGTACCCTTGTTACTTTTGCGGTTCCCGTACGTTTTAATACTTCGTTACTTTGTATAAATATCCCATAATTTCCTGGCGGTAATCCTGTTGTTTGGTTAAACTCGTGTTTAATTCATCTGCCATTTTTTGAACAGGGTATTCGATAAAAGGCTTTAGTAATTGATGATAGTACTTAATATTCTTTTCTGTCATATTTTAAATCGTCTGTCTGCTATAAAATCATCATATGCAAACTTTAAAAGTATATAAAAACCACCTCTCAGATTATTTTCTGAGAAGTGGTAGTTGTCTTACTAATTAATTGTGAGCAACACTATTTCTGTAAAAGAAGTGTTATACTGAATAATTCAAGGCTTTCTACTGACTTATTTAAAGTAGTTTAAAACCTTATTACATCATACCGCCCGTGAGTTTAGAGTGTGTAATATCGTTAACGACAGGTGCAAAAGGCACGGTAAAGGAATGTTTTGGATATTACTTGTTGTAACTTCTTTAACGCCTATTTACCAGTTTTTTATCGAATTGCGTTTAGCAAAATGTTAGCGTGTTAGTTTGTTTATACAATTAAAGTTCATACAATTTGATTATAAAGATCAAATAACAATTTGGGTAATTCTGGGTTTTTTGAGAGTTTTCCAAAATTGAAATATTCTTGGACAAACTGTAAATCTTCTTTTTCACAAGCTAATACAAAACATAAATAAAAAATGGAAATTCCACTCGTGATCGATTCCCAACGTTTCTCATGCATTGACAACCACTTTTCTCCAAGAGTTTTAATCATTTCTTTCCTTGATTCTAAGGATTCCTTCAACTTTTCGATCGTATCAATTCCAAAGAAACTTAGTTGATTAATTCTTTTTGCAATATATCTTTCATCAGTATAATCAACGGTAATTGCCTTCGTTATCATCATAAAATGTTGCTCGATTTCATTAACTATTTTTTCTTCCTGCAGAAATTCCTTTAATGAGATATTATCTATTAATAAATTTAAATTTTGGGATTTTATTTGTTCTTTAACTTCAATTGTATACTTTTTTATTTCTTCTTTTATTCTTATGAATTCGATATCTGCTAATTCCAATAAACCTGCGATCCTAGAGAACTTTCTTCTCATATCAACAGGAATTTCAATTGCACTCTTATATCCAATATCATGTTCAATTTCTGCCCATGCATGTTGCAAAATAGATCTTATTTGAATTTCAAAATTAATCTCATTAAACCTTGAATACTCAGGCAGGGATGCTCTTGGCTCTGTTAATTTAATAATATAATGGAGTGATGAGTAGCCAAAAGAGTCGAAATTTTTATTCCTTTTATCACATGAGTTATTTTCGTCTACATGAAACTGAGTTTTAACAATATTAGCAATTTTATCAACATCATCTTCAAAATATGTTATAACTCTTAGACCTAGAGTATCAGTAATTTTATCTAGACCCGTATATTTATCTTCTTTACTATCAATTTTCTTAGATAAACTATTCCTGTCTTTTACCCTTGATTCAATACCATGAATAGTAATCCCGTTTTCCCTAATCAAGGAAAATAATAAATCTCTCAATTTTTTCTCGTATTCCAAGTATATTATTTTCTTTTGGTCATATTCATTTAAAATTGCTTCTTTCAACACTCTTCCCCCCTCATCGAACTTAACCCTTTTCACTTTACCTTGGTGCGTAACAATCTTTGTCTCTCCGTGAACAGGTAGTTCGGTGAGTCTAGCATTCCGTTACACACAACAACAGCAAAATTCCCATTTTGCACCATTATATCAATCTCTAACTTCATTATACTATGATTATTATCTATTTCTATTAACCTTATTGGAACTCTTCAAATGCTCCTTCCATTTATTTTTATAGATTATTCATTGCCTCAACTCCTTAATCAAATAAAAAAGACACCAAATGCCGGTATAATACCGTTCATTCAGTATCCTACACCGGACTGGTAGAATTACTATTTAATTCATTCTTAAATCAAATGTACAAAAAATTTTCATTTTTCCAAATTTCAATAACATAAAAAAACCACTCCCCGTTGATAGGAAGTGGTTTTACCTATTGTTATTATTAGAAGAATGATTTAATACTTGCTAGGATTGTAAGAATACCGATGATAATAACAAAGATATTGCTTAATTTGCCTCTGTACTTAGCTAGTACAGGAACTTTACGGATAGCATACATTGGTAATACACAAAGGATTGCTGCAACTAGCGGACCGCTCAATCTATCAATTAGTCCAAGGATACTTGGGTTTGTATACGCAACATACCAGCATGATAATACTACAAAGATAAGAATTGATGTCTTAACTGTCTTTTCTTTGATGTTCATTCCACGTGCTCTGCCAGCCTCAAGAATCATGTCACGCATAACCTCATACGCTCCAACATAGTGTCCAAGGAAAGACTTTGTTATTGCTACAAATGCGATGATAGGAGCTGCAATTGTAATTAGATTTGAGTTTTGCTCATTCGCAAGATAAGACAGAATAGATAGATTTTGTTCTTTTGCCATAACTAAATCATTTGGAGTTAAGCTCAAGACACTGCTCCAAACGAAGAACATAACTACTGTGAAGGTCATAATATAAGTAACCTTTTGGATTTGCGCGCTCTTTGCGTCAACAGCTTCGATACCATAAGTTGCTCTCTGTTTGATAACAAATTGCGAAATGATAGGAGAATGATTAAATGAGAATACGATAATTGGTAGAATCATTAATATCGTTCCAAAAATTCCAGTTCCAGTTGAAGCAGTTGAAACACTTGAGAAACTAAGCATCGACGTATTCCACTGTGGAATTAACGATACTGCAATAAAAAGTAGAGAAGCGATAAACGGATATACAAGCATACTCATAAATTTCACTGTAATATCTTGTCCAAAATTTAAAATCGCTATTAGACCAAGTATTAACACAAGTGATAAGATCGCCCTTGGAGGCTCTGCCATGCCCAATTGATTCACCATAAAACTACTAGCTGTATTGGTAAGAGCTACTGAATACATCAACACAATCGTATAGATGGAAACAAAAAATACGATATTAAAAATGATACTTGCCTTTTTCCCGAAATACTCTCTTATCGTGCCTGTAATCCCCTCTTCAGCGGAGTTAGAAGCATAGATCATTTTAGCAAGTGCTCGATGTGAGTAGTACATGATTGGAAATGAAAGTAAAGTAATTAATAGTAATGAAAGTAAACCGCCTGCTCCGGCATTAATCGGTAAAAAGAGTACCCCTGCTCCAATTGCTGTTGCAAAAAGGCTCAAAGCCCATGTGGTATCTTGTTTATGCCATTTTTTCGGATCTGGATACTGTTTTTGTTCAGGTTGTTTATATTCGTAATCTAATTGTCTAGCGGTATTCCCTTGCATAATACAGTCCTCCTCGTAATATCTTATATTTTTTATTTTTAAAATAACTAACTACCCTTTAAAAGTTTGCTCAATATTTCACAAATTGTCAGCAAATGTTACCTCGGTATATGTTTGTCGCCGAAGATTCTACTTTTAATCGCAATTCCTGTCGGTGTTGCAGCAACTCCACCAAGACCTGTTTCTTTTAATTCACGAGGCATTTGCCTTCCAACTCTATACATCGCTTCAATGACTTCATCGGCATTGATCACATTTGTTACATCTGCTAATGCAATATCCGCTGCGACTAAAGCATTGGCTGTTCCGATGGCATTTCTTTTTACACAAGGTATTTCGACTAAACCAGCAACAGGGTCACAAACAAGACCTAGTAAATTTTGCAGTGCTGTTGAGAATGCTTCAGAAGATTGCTGCGGTGTTCCTCCTGCCGCTTCTACCGCTGCAGCTGCTGCCATAGCTGACGCACTTCCTACTTCAGCCTGACATCCACCGAAAGCTCCGGCAATACAAGCATTATTTGCAACAACCATCCCAAACAAAGCAGATGTGAAAAGAAAATGAATCATATCTTCGCGACTTAGGTTGAGTGTATCTTTAATACCAAATAGTACGCCCGGAATCGTCCCACTTGCACCTGCTGTTGGAGTCGCACAAATTGCCCCTAACGAAGCATTCACTTCATTCACTCCAATTGAGCTTTGGACTCCGTATACCATCAAATCACCAGAAAGTGTTTTCCCTTTTGATCGATAGTTCATTATCTTTACTGCATCTCCACCAGTTAAACCAGTTGGTGAAAATACACCGTCGCCTTCAATGCTTCTATTAATGGAGTTTTCCATTGTCGTTAAATTCTTTTCCATTTTGCTCCAAACCTCTTCGTAAGAAGCTTTGGTTATTTCCATTTCCTGTTCAATCATTAATGCATAAAGGGGCATTTGTCTCTTATTTGCTGCTTCGACAATTTCCTTTATTGATGTGTACATATCTTCTCCCCCCTGTTTTTAATAGAGAATCATAATATTCGCTAAGTTGTTTAAGCTTTCTAGTTCTTTCTGAACATTTTTTGACAATAACATATCTAAAGCAAACGCATATAAATACTTCTTGCTTCCTTCTAAATGATAATAGTCGTTTACTTCTACTTCATATTTCTTAAGAATTCTGCGTAACATGAATTCAATATCCGTATCTTCAGAAATGGCGATAACAATTGGCAGTGACCCCATTAGTTTTAATTGGAAACCACCTACCTCAATCTCTTTCACTTCAATTAATCCGCCGCCGATCGAAATTCCGAGTGTTCGAATACTTCGACTATCATCTTCCAAATAAACATCTGCTGTATTTGGGTGACCTGCTGGACTTTCCCCTGGAATTTCAATAAAAGTAATATCAATGCCTTTGGCTTCTGCTATATTAATCGCATCTGGTACCCTGCTGTCATCTGGAGCAAACCCTAATATTCCCCCAATAATGGCAAAGTCTGTTCCATGTCCTTTATGAGTTTCCGCAAAGGACTCGTAGTACTTGACGACAACCTTCTTCGGAAGACCTTGAAATAACTTATTTGCTACAGCACCAATTGCTAAAGCTCCTGCTGTATGTGAACTGGAAGGACCGATCATAACCGGACCAATCACATCAAAGCAACTTTTGTACTTAACTGCCTTTTTTTCTTTAATAGGTGCCAACCCTATACTCATAAGAGTACCTCCTTAAATTTGGCCCAAATGGAGTTTCATACAGCGCTTTTAACCATTCGGACTCTAGCAGACATTAGAATGAAGATGTTAGAAAACGCTTCCAGACCCCTGCAAAAAAATTTATTTTTCTGTAAAACTATTACCTTGTTAATAGAAATAATTTATTACAGTAATTATTTTTTATTATCACATGCAAAATATATCATGCCTTCTAACCTATGTCAACGCAATAATAATAATAATCTATTATTATAAAAAAAATTTATTATATAACCTTGGAATATTTCATAAGTTTGATATAATCTAATTGAACTATAAAAAAATAGGGATAATTATACCAATTTTCCCCTACTATCCATTATCTTGATAGTAATATAAATCAAGCGTAACCAAGCGAACAGTATAACTAAAACGCTTTCAATAAAAATTTAAATAATAGCAAAAGAACTCTTGTTTATTGGAAAAGGGCTATGTAAGGAGGAGTATTGATTGGAGAAAGAGTTATTTCGGCACTATCAAAATATCATGAATTACTTCGGAGCAATTTTAGGATCTAATTATGAATTTGTTTTACATGTCTTAAAACCTGAGGGTGGTTCTCAGATTGGTCACATCGTCAATGGAGAATTAAGTGGCAGGACACTGAATGGGCCTTTAACGGATTACGCCAAAAAGCTTATCAGCGAAAAAGTCTATTTAGAGAAGGATTTCGTTACAGATTATGTTGGAGAAGGGCCGCGAGGAAAAAAGTTCCGTTCATCTACTCTGTTTATAAAAGATTCTAAAGGTGTATTACAGGGTCTGTTATGTATAAATTTCGATGCAGACGTCTACCGCAAAGTCGCAAAAGACGTGTTAAAGTTAGTTAATCTAAGCCTTGATATTGAACATATCGAGATGAAAACTGAACAAGAGCAGCCAGTTGAACGACTTCACGATAATGTTAGTAATATCATTTATACTGTAATCGATAAAGATATCCTAGAATCAGGTGCCCAATTATCACCAGATCAAAAGAAACTGGCGATAGCAAAGTTAAAAGACTATGGGGTATTTGATATTAAAGGTACCATAAATGAAGTTTCTGATATAATGGGAATGTCTGAATCAAGTGTTTATCGTTACCTTCAGATGGTATCACGAGATTATTCAATGCAAAAATAACTAAAGTATAATAATAGGTACAAAATTATCTTGGTTAAACCCAACTAATGATAATTCAAACATATTGGAAAAGATTTTGATAATTGATCTTCTGCAATCTGGGCGCTTTTCTAAAATAAGGAAAGCGCCTTTCATTATGAAATGGGCCATATTCTTAAAGAATAATGGTGACTCCAAATAATTCTGGTCTGCTCTAGGAGATAAAATGAATCCGAACTTAATACTTTCATGGTTAGCAACAAAATTGCTTTCAAGTATTGCACTTTAATTATTATCCAGAGGGCTTTTCGTCTTTTCCTCCTTAAAAGAATGTAAACTCCATTCTCTTTGTTTATCTGACAGCCCCCATGGTTCGTGTTGTAACATCTATTGAAGTATTGATCGTTGCTTCTCCTAAGGCTTTGCCCCAATGGTCCTGAACTTGTTCATATTGCTTATTTTGATAGGCTCTTGCATATAAACCTAAGCCAATTGGATCAATATTATGTTTTTGGATTTTCTTTATTAATTGGTCAAATTGTATTTTCAGTTGTTCTTCTACCATTTCTTCTAGTTTGTCATTATTATGACTCATATTAATTGGAGATAGACGCTCCGTTATTTCCATGAACATTTTTACGTGAATGTCGAATGTAAATTTACCATGATTATACCCTGTATGAATTTTTGTTTTTACGTTACGAGCATTAAAGCTTAACATATTTCTGTAGATTGTGTTCTCCTTTTTCCCATATACAATAGGGAGGGTAAAACTAAAATCAACATTCTCTCCTTTTAATATTTGTAACAAGGTTGTTTCTTGAGGATTAAGCGAAGTGCTATACCCTCCTTTCTCGTTTAATAATGTACTGCCTGTTATTGTTATTTCTTTCTCCAGTTTAATGTTAGGGATGCTGGGAGTGAGACCTTTGTCAAAAATCTGCCGATGCAGATCCTGGAGCGTTGTTTTTATAGTTTCACCCTTTTCATTTGAAGTATCGATCATGGACTTTAAATATATTGGGGTGATTGGTTTATCTTTAGCATTAAAAAGCATAATCTCTGAAACAGGACCATCTACTATTATTATTCTAGGATTGACTGTAGCTTTAGTATCGCGAAAAAAAACATCTAGTAAGGAAAGCCAATTTGGATCTTGGAGCAATTTTTTCCCAATAAGTAGAACCTCAAGTTTTGATCCAACAGAGACACCAGAGCTGCGAACGTCGAATTCCTTTCTAGATTGCCGAATTGTTTTGGCCCTGACTTCAACTATTTCTTCTTTTTCTTTTGCTTCTTTACTGAATACAGGACTTGATTCATAAAATTCCACATCATTTTCTTTATTCAAATCTATTCCAAACGCTAAGTGAAACATTATATCCTCCATGTATGGCGGTGGTACCATTCCTGATGGAAGGATGATTAGGGAAAATAGTAATAGAAAAAGACCAATCAACCTCTTCATTTGATAAACCTACCTCGGATACGCTCATGGATACTTAAGTAAATCCACAAAAACAATGGGATTATATATATGAAGGGAAATGCAATTTTCGCGCTCAACCCTTGCAACAGGTCATTTTGATTAAAAGTAGGAATAACAAAATATATGATCACCACCATCAACAGTAATAATAGAAGCAAGTGTTTGCTATGATTCTGTTTCCCGAATAGCCAACTTGTACAGAAAACAGCACCATAGATATAAGGCATCCATGCCCTAGAAAGAACCAACAAGTAAAACGCAAGAAAAATAATTTCCATTCTCTCTAAAAATCGAAACTCCACGACTTTTAATATACTTAAAGTAGGTTCGTTAAATTGAGTAATTTCGTCGGGACTAAAGAAGGCAAAACATACAAGAGTTATAAATAAAAATACGAGCATTGATAATGAATTGGCGATAATAATGCCTACGGAAGCCTTTTCCTTATTTTGTAAGAATGGATATAGCAAAAACACGATTTCAAAGCCGAAAAAAGAATATGCAGTAGTTTTAGTTGCTAACAGCACCTTCTTCATATCTTTGAACAGTGGGAGAAGGTGAATCCAGTGATGGTTTCCCCACAAGGCTAACCAGTAGAAGAAAGGCATCCATAATAGGAGGAAAAAAACGAGTTCTGCGTAACGACCGATGATACGAATTCCACTACGAGCAATAGTATAGGTAGGGATCGCGAATAAAAACATAAGGACATAACCAGCTACTCCCGGCAAAATCCATATTTGAATAAATAGGATTGAACGCTGAAAAATGAGAAACGCACTATAAGCGAAATACAGGGCAATGAAAAGGGCAATAGCTTTTCCTGCCCACTTTCCAAAATACTTTGTAATTAAATCGATTAGTGTCCCTTCAGGATATTTCTTCATTATTTGAATAATGACTAGACTTGCTACAATAGATGCTATCCAGCCAAAGATGATAATGATCCAACCATCCGTACCTGCCTTTTCTGCCAAGATTCGTGGGAGTTGCAGTACACCGATGCCAACTTGTGCGCCATGTATTAAAAAAATATATTGCGTTAATGTAATCTCATTGTAAGCATACTTTTTCATTTTCCACCCTCCCGAGGATCATTGGAGCCTTGTTTCACTGCCTGAATCGCTCTTGTGCTCAAAGGACGACGGGACATTTTCCAGAGTGGAACACGCAAAAAACTATCCTTCCAATCGGATAAATAGATTGGAGTAAATGGACTGCTGTATGGAATACCCAGCGATTCCAAAGAAATAAGATGTCCAATCAAAATGATTAAACCAATCACAATACCTACAATTCCAAACAAAGATGCAAGAAACATCATAGGAAATCGCAATAACCGAATGGCTGAGCTCATATCATAATTAGGAATAATAAATGAAGCAATAGCGGTAGATGCGACAACAATAATCATCATGTTGCTGACAATCCCAGCTTGTACAGCAGCTTGACCGATTACAATAGCCCCTACAATCCCCACCGTTTGCCCTATGGGAGCAGGAAGACGTATCCCTGCCTCACGAAGCATTTCTAGTGCAATCTCCATAATAAGTGCTTCAATCAGTGGAGGAAAAGGCACCTCAGCGCGATATTTTCCTATGTTGAGCAACAATTTTATAGGAATTAACTCGTAATTAAACGAAATTAAAGATATATAAAGTGCGGGGAAAAAAATAGCCACGAAAAAAGCCAATAACCTCATTAACCGTATAAAATTTGCCGTTAGGAAACGTGACCCATAGTCATCCACATTGTGAAAAAAAGATATAAGTGTTACTGGTGCGACCAATGCTGCGGGAGATCCATCCACTATGACAATAAATCTTCCCTGTAAAATATGAGAGGCAGCCGCATCTGGCCGTTCCGTAGAGATAAGTTGCGGAAATGGTGAAAAGGAATTATCCTCAATGAATTCCTCTAACTCTCCTGCATTAAGAATCGCGTCGATATCTAATTGGCGGATACGATCCTCTAGCTCTCGCAATACCTCTGGGTGTGCAACATCTTCTAAGTACAAAATCGAAACTTTGCTCTTACTTCGGCGTCCAACTGTCATCTCTTTGATTTTGAGCTCACGGTTAGAAATATAACGGCGGACTAATGCGATATTTTTGCTGCTTGTCTCCCCAAACCCTTGATGTGCCCCTTTTAAAGAGGCTTCGAGCTGTGGATCTTCAATTGCTCTTTGTGGCCAACCTTGGGTGTCGAAGATCATTGCATCACTTCGTCCTTCTACTAACAATGCACTTTTACCTTGTAGAATACCGTTCTCAAGCTCTGTCCAATGGTTTATTGATCCTACGTGACCAATCGATACCGCTAAGTTAGGATTCTTCTTATCTTCAACGTCATAGATTAACGGGCGAAGGATATGTTCATGGACGGAGTCTGTATTAGTTAGACCCGCAAGGTAAATAAGGACCGCTTTCTCACCACTCTTCTTAATATCCAAGTGTCGTACAATTAAGTCAGGGGTATAAGTGAAAAGTGTATACAAATCTACAAGATTTTCGGATAGGGTTGTGCTTAACTTTTTATTTTGAATTTCGTTTACTTGTTTTTGAGGCTCATTTAATTTTTTTCTTGGTTTATTATGAAAAATCTTCATTTTGCCATCACCAATACGAAGGAAATTATTTTTATAGTTAACTACTTATGTAAATATTATTCAAGTACAGTTAAATTCAAACAGCCTCCAATTCATTTGAAGCAGCCCCGCCAATGGTATTTATCTTCAATTGTAGGTTTGGAATAAAGTTTGCATTTGATGATACCTATACCATTAAGTGTCTGGATTCCTGCTTTTCCTGTTTTTTTATAAAAATAAACTAATATCAATTATTCGCCTTTAAGGGATACTTCAGATCCTTTTGGGAACCGCATGGAATTGTTAGAGTGGGGCAAATAAATTTCAGAAGCTTTAGTCCAATATATTAGAGGGCGAATTCAGCATATTTTACAAAATTATTGTTCTTCCACAAACGGGCGCGATTGTTGAACATCAAAAGCCTAATTTCTTATAGGTTTGTAAGATTACTTAGATTCAATAATCAAACTAGCAAAAACCTGGTTATATGTCTGATACCCACTATTTGATAGTTTTGTATGGAATACTTTATGGATAGTTCTAAACGTTTATATCGGGAGTATATATGCACATAGAAAACCTTTAAATTATCCCTCCCAACTCTGGAGTTTTAATAAGAGGATTTGTTATTACGATAATAGTTGAGGAATATATTGAAGCAATAATAATTGAAAAGAGAGCTAATTCAGAAGACCTCTTAATAATCTCAATAATTTATATCGGTCACTTTTTCGGATACTGCAGATTACGTTACACCTTACAAATCCTTAAATATAAAGGATATAAAGTGTTTATTACATAATGCCGCCCACAAGGTGAGAGGGTGTAATATCTTTAACGTTATGTATTAAAAGCGCGATAAATCAACGTTTTTAATTTTTTCAACTGTAACATCTTTAGCGAAAATTTACGATTTTTACTTCATTGCGTTAGCAAAATGTTAGCATTTTTTTATTAAACGTTTCTTTTGACTAAGTGATGCTGAACACCAATCCATAGTTGAACAAATAAAGCGATGCTATTTCAGGCATCGCTCTTTTGTAAGAAAGACAAAACATTTATTTTCAAGTGCCACACACTCCATATGTACAGAGTGTATGCGGCACACTTGGGATCCAAAGAAGTTCACACTAGTTTTATAAAGGACTTTAAGTGCAAAACTTCACAATCTGCTGCGATAACTAAACAAAAACGGCGACGTCTTTTTAATGCACCGTACCTAGTTAATGAATGGAACTGACTATATACATTATATTAAATGATATTTTAAAAAAAGAGCCCTTGTTTTAATAAGGACTCTTTTCGATCTAGACAATCAAATCAACATATTACCTAATATTGGGTACTCTCGAAATCATTTAGTATTAAATTAATTAATCGTTTATTTAACTCTTCAGATAACAATATCAAAAAGTCTTTATCCACATCAAACTTAACGGCATTTCTATAAACTTCGAGCAATTCCACTATGCTAAGTTTATCCATAATCATCTACCTCCACATACCTTAAAGATTCTGTGTCAAAAATTACAAAAATCACGCTTTAGTAGGAAGGTATTTCAAACAGTGTGTGATTCATAATGACATTACACCTAAGACCGAATTCAGATTTACCGATTTTCCAATATGTTTAAGCTTAACTTCAGAATCAATATTGCTTGCAGCCTGTACTAAACTAGTTGCTGGACGAGCATGAATTCCTATTTTCTTGATTACTGTAGATAATTTGTAAATCATAATGATAAGACCATCCATATGATTTTAAACAAAAATATTTTCTTATAAAAAACTTGAATTAACATGTTTAAAAGACTATAAGTTTATTCTATATCATAACATTATGACATTATTATATTAGATAATTAGTAAGTCCGTAAAGTATTGTGACTTAACATATATTCCAATATTTATTTATAAGAAACAATCAATTCCGCATCTCCATTTATAGAGAACTCTCCTAATTTATAGGGTAAAATAAAATGATCCCCTTTCGTGAAGGAATAGGATTCATTGTTTACACAAATTTCGCCCATTCCTTCAATAACACTTATTAATAAAAAGTCTTTTGTCTGCTTGAGGTGACTAGTCCCAGAGATTCCCCATTTTTGAATAGAGAAAAACTTGTTCTCAAGAAATGTTGTGATTTTAATCCCTTCAAGATTTGTTACTTTTGGTTGATAATTCCTATCTTCATGCGGAATATTTGTAACATCTAATGCTTTATTAAGATAGAGTTCCCTTAAATTCCCTTGATTGTCCCTTCGGTTAAAATCATAAACTCGATAGGTTGAATCAGAATTTTGCTGTGTTTCAAGAACTAGTGTACCGGCTCCCAAAGCATGAATCGTTCCGCTTGGGATATAGAAAAAGTCTCCGGGTTTAATGGGGATTTTTCTTAACAATAGATCCCATTTCCCTTGAACAACTCGTTTTTGAAATTCCTCTTTAGTGGTGGCAGTATGCCCGTAAATAAGTTCAGCACCTTCTTTGCAGTCAATAATGTACCAGCATTCTGTTTTACCCAATGCATCCTTTTCATATTTTTTGGCATATTCATCATCCGGATGAACTTGTATAGAAAGATTAGCATTAGCATCCAATATTTTAGTTAAAAGAGGAAAATAATCACCTTTTTGTCCACCAAAAAGTTCCCTGTGATTTTCCCATAGATCTCTAAGAGCCAACCCTGCATATTCTCCATTTTTGACAATACTTTGACCATGAGGGTGTGCAGAAATTCCCCAACATTCTCCTGTTAGATTGGATGGGATATCATACTTAAAGATGTCTCTTAAGGCTGTTCCTCCCCAAATCCTTTCTTTAAAAACTGGTTTCAAAAAAATCGGGTATTCTTTCAATATCTGCTACCCCTCTTTCTTAAAAGCTTTATTAAAGCACGATGTTGATTCAAAGACTATTGGAAAGCAGTATAACCCTCTGCATATTCGAATTTTTAGAACCATGAAATGATTTCATGTTTTTAAAAGAATCCTACTAACACTCCTACAACAGAAATTCCAACAAGGAGTAATAGTACCTTCGTCGTACTCATTTTTTTCTTGGAAATGAGATACCAGCTTAACATAACAGCTAATAATGATAATAATCCTGGGAAAAAGCCATCCAATGTTTTTTGTAGATCCAGCACTGCTTTACCATTAGGAATCTTAATAGCAGTGTTTACGTGTACAAATGATGCAGCAAGAGCACCGATTACCATAATTCCAAGTGTATTAAAAGAGTCTCTTAACTTTTGCGATCCCTCTCCAATAATTGCATCGATGGAATTGATCCCCAATTTGTACCCACTCGTATAACAGAAATACGATAGAGATAACATAATGATTAAATACCCTAAAATATATAACAATACACCTATAGGACTTCCTTGATTAGAAATAGCCATGGCAATCGTTAAAAGGATAGGAATGAGAATTCCTTGGATCGTGGAGTCGCCAATCCCGGATAAAGGTCCCATAATACTTGTTTTAACGGTGTGAATCATGTCATCATCAATTTGTTTACCATTTGCGCGTTCCTCTTCCATAGATGTGACAATTCCATTTACTAGACTTCCGACTTGAGGCTCAACGTTATAAAATACAGAATGTCTCTTTAAAGCTTCTTGATACTCGTCAGGTTTGTTTTTATATAATTTTTTAAGAATAGGTATCATTGAATGTGCAAATCCATGTGCTTCCAGCTTTTCGAAACTCATAGAAGAAAGATGGTACATAGCCCAAGAGCGCCAGCCTTTGCGCAAATCCTTTTTCTCTAATTTCGGCATTTTAAATCACCTCATCTTCTAGTTCTACAGGAGCTTCGCCCGCATTATTTTTAGTTAAATACACAATATATGCTACTAGAGATGCAATAACAGTGAGCGCTATCATATTTTTTGAAATAAGTCCAATAAAGACAAATCCTGTTAAGAAGAAAATGAAATGGGCTTTTTCTCTGATTAATAGATTCATTAACAAGGCAATTCCTAGAGCAGGAAGTAAGCCTCCTAGTACACCCATCATCTTTGTAATTTGTACAGGAATAATAGCTAAGGTATGAGAAACAAAACCTTGTCCTAAATATATTGCTAGAGTAACGGGTATAACTCGTAAAAGAAAGGCAACAATTTGTGGATACACTGCATTATTTAAAATAATTCCTTTATCATCTCCACGATTAGCTGCTCGTTCTGCTCGTCGATTCCAGAATGAATTGGTTACCATCATTAGATTAAAAAGAACAAGGCCGAGTGCGCCAATCCCAACAGAAAGAGTTACGGTAACTCCTGGTGTAGCATGCGCTAACATTCCAAGTGCAATGCCCCCATAGGAGGCGTAGGTAATCTCCATATTTTGCGTTCCACCTGTAGAAATGGTAGCAATAAATGCGGCTTGGACAGCTACACCTAAAATAATACCAGTAGTCACATCACCTAAAATGATTCCGATAATCAATCCGGCAACGAGTGGTCTTCCTACCACATAATAACCTCCGGTAACCCCCATTAGCCATGGTGAGGAAACGGATCCTAAATAACAGAAAACACCAATTAATAAGGCCTGAATTAACAATGTCAAATGCATCTATTTCTCCTCCCTTTTATATATAATAAGCTTTCAATTTTCCCCACTTATTAGGTGTTTCTTCTGGAACTAATTGGAACGTAATGTTTATTCCTTTATTTTGAAGATAATCGAACGCTTCTTTTTCTTCTTCTGTAATAGAAACATTTTTTCCAATCGTTTTCGTAGTCTCTCTTGCACTCATTGGCCCCACATTCAAATCAGTACCAAAATCACCGCCAAGTTCGTGTAATTTTTTGAGTGTAACTGGTGATCTAGCAATCACAAAGTAGCTGTTCTTAGCTTGCTTGGCTTTATTTACCTTTTCAACACCCTCTTCTGCTGTATAAATCCCTACCTTAACATTAGTTGGTGCTGCATGAGTAAAAATTCCCTTTTGTAATGGATCTGTTGCAATCTTATCATCAATAACCAAAATTCCATTACATGGTTTCAGTTTTGACCATCTTGCTACAATTTGCCCGTGAATAACTCGATCATCAATTCTCACAAAAGATATTGGCATACCAATTCCTCCTCAAATTCTCAAAGGTAGTTAACAATTAGTTGGATATTGATTGTTGACCTGTTTCAATCGCAAGCTTAAGCAATTCCTCAAGAGGTACTGACTGAAGCTGCATATATACTTCTACAAACATCGGCAAATTGACGCCAGCTACGATTTTTACCACATCTTGATTTAACAAAAAATGCTTCATTGACTGATTGTAAGGTGTCCCCCCTTTCAAATCACACAGTATTAGTATTTCATCATAAATCCCTTTCAAGTCATTTATAAGCTTGTCCATGGATTCAGAAAACTTGGTAATCCCTTCTCCATCTAAAGATAGGCTAAAGGTATTTTCTAAATTTCCAGCCATCATTTCTGCTGCTTCTAATAAACCTTTACCTAAAGCTCCATGAGTTGTTACGACAATCGCTTTCATTTCTATTCACACTCCTTGAAGATTCTTACACTCTAACAAATGCTTGGATAACGGCAATTGTTTTTCCTTCTGCTTTCCCATATGGACGAATGGTATATTCTTTTACATTCTCAGGAATAAAGAACGTTTCTGCATAGTGAACAATAAATGGTTCAAAGTTATAAGTCGGGCTTTCAATAATTGCTTCTTCACCTTCAACAAGATTCAATACGTGTACACTTCCATTTGTTTTATGGTGAGTTTTTTTCGAAAACAAATGTCTTCTTGTTTCGATAAACTCTCGTTCGTGAAGACCTGTTTTTTCTTCGATCCATTGCTCCTCTTCTTTTATTGTTTCAATTCGATTGATTAAATTTTCTTTTACCCATTTTGTGTCTCTATCCCACCGAATAACTTTCTCTCCGTGCTCTAAGTGAACCGGCCTTGGCAAACCGTCCAGTCCTACTCGATCCCAGTCCCACAGCTTAAAAGTAAAGATGTAAGGAGTTGCGCTAATCTCTAAAACCATACAATCTTTTCCGGAACAATGAATGGTTCCTGCAGGGATTAAAAAATGATCATGTTTTCTGGCAGGGAATTCATTCACGTACTTTTCGGCTTTAAAAGACTCTAGCCCTTCGTTTGCTTTTCTCAAATCTTCAAACATCTCTTCTTTATTAACATTTTCCTTTACACCAAGGTATACAATCGCATCTTCTTTTGCATCTAAAATATAATAGCTTTCATCCTGTGTATAATGCATACCGAAATTTTCTTGAATATATTCTGTTAAAGGATGAACTTGTAAGCTTAAATTTTGCCCACCCATTGTATCAAGGAAATCAAATCGAATGGGAAATTCGGTTCCAAAACGAGCATGCACCTTATCTCCAAGAAGTTCAATCGGATGCCTAAACACGAGATTAATAGAAGGGACTTCAATTTTCACATCATTATAACGAAGATAAAGGCTATTTTCTTCTGGAACACCGTCGAAGCTCCAAGCAAAATTTTCTTGATTTTGATCTAGGCTGCAAACTTTTTTCATCCATTGCCCGCCCCAAACACCCGGATCAAAATAAGGTACGACTCGGAATGGTTGGGTAACTATTTGTTGAAGTCCACGTAAATAAGCTTGACCAGTAACCATTTTCGGTTCATTTTTTTCATTTGAATCTAACAAATAATCGATTTCATCAAATAACGTTTTTTTATGGCGGTCAGCAATACGCCATTCCACAAAAAATCCACGCTTATATTTCCGTAAAGTGTCTTCATCAAAATTCTTCATTTTCCAGTTACCTAATTCTTTTGAACGATAACGTTGTTGAATCTCCCATCTTGCTAGGTCGGCATAAATCAGAATATCTGGACGGCAAATAAGACGGGCACCAACTCCATACACAACGATTAAACCGTTTTCAACTTTCGCCATGCGTTCTCTAGCGTTATCAATGAGTGCTGAATCAAAAAACTCACTTAACTGGCGATTGCTCATTACACCAAAAACTCGGTCATCTGTTAAATTCCGGTGAATCATCTCGGTAATTTTTTCTCCTGAAAAAGCAAGATCATCTGAATGGATAATGAGATCGGGCTGAAGCGGTAAAATAATACCTTCTAAAATTTCTTGGTATCTAACTCCAGGGTAACAATCCACCATGAGCACAACATGACTGTTATGAAAACACTTTATCGCTTTAATAATCTCATTTTGTATGTGTTCATATCCTTGCCACACACTTTTTTCTTCCCCTAAAATCCTGATTTCTGGAAATTTATCATAGTTAGACATGTCAAATCCCCTCACTACTATATTTATAATGTTATATTGTTATGACATTAACTTCTGATTTCATATTATCATGATGTTATAACAATGACAATCTTTTTTTTATTTAAGGATTAGATCAATATAGTATCGATAACTATCCCCAATATAATAGCATTCCGTATACTCTACAAAATCGCCTTTTTGGTTTTTAGCGTTTCTAACCCTTTTTAAAATAGGGGTATCTTCAGCAGTATTCAACCATTTTTGCACTTCTTTATCAGGTCTAACTGCTTCCAAATATTCTTTTACGTTTGCTAAAATAATGCCATTTTCCTTTAACTTTTCATATAAAGAGCCGTAATATTCATTTGATTGAAGCGGGAAATTAGGTTTATATGTCAAATAGGTTTTAAAGAAAACTGGTGTATTTTTATTTACCAATCCTCTTACACGTTTCAATTCAATCACTTCATCTCCTGGTTTAATATTTAATTGTTTTGCTAAAAATGAATCTGCCTTTACTTTTTTTACCTCTGCATGAATCGTTGTCACTTTTTTTCCTGACTCATTCATTTCATAAGTAAAACTTTTCACATAAGTATAGTAATCTTTGTCGGAACCTTTTTGCTGATAATCAAGGACAAATGTTCCTTTTGGACGCTGCTTAATGAGATATTCCTCCCAGACTAGCTCATTGATTGCTTCTCTTACCGTAATTCGACTAACGTTATATAATTCACAAAGTTCCAGTTCAGATGGAATTTTATCTCCTGGCTTCCATTCACCTTCTTCAATTTTTCTTTTTAATTCTGATTTTATTTGAAGATAAAGCGGGGCAGCGTCTCTATCTGTATTAAGTTTGTTTACCATTATTTTCATTTTCTCCTTTTTTAACATAATAATGTTATATCAATTCTATTTTACATAATTGTGTTATTTGTATACAAATTTTTTTTTAATAACAGGGACTCGAAGATCTTAACTTAACTGAAATGGGTATTCAGATCAATTTCGTTTTGTTGTTCTTTCGAATAATAATATGAACGTGAGGACCCCTAAAAGGGAGTAATCTTATTCTTTAGGTATTTTCATTTGTAATTTACTCAACTTTCGCACCAATAAATAAATGCTAATCGTTGACTGTATTGGACTTTAAGTCTATTTATTATGTTACTTTACAAGTTAAAGATAAATGAAAAACGCCTCGTTCCTTTGGTATAGTGAGATTGAAAAGAAATCACTACCACATAGAAGAGGTGTCCTCTACATGATAGACCAAAATAGCCAATACAATCAACTACCAAAAGAACTTGATTCTGTTTTTTCTGAGCTTGAAATGAAGAAACACTTACGTAGGTCAATCAGTTAATTCTGGTTGGCCTATTTTTTATGGTTATTCTTGAAGTAGCCGGGGTAGGACGTTCGCGCCCTTAAATAAGGCGCCTAAAAAAACAAATGCTAAATTTCAAATTCTTTAGTCGGTTCTTTAACAGCCCTAAAAAAAAATATCCTGTAAGAATCGAAAACAAAATAAAAAATAATAATGAAAAAATTAAATATCAATCTTACGGTACAGTACTAAAATTTTAAGTAATCCTATTTTCAACAATTGTCGTTGAAGAAGATGTCATTCATGCGCTTAAAGAACTGAAAGCTTCTCCGGAAAAGGCTAAAAAACGATTAGGCGATGCTTATGTAGACCAAGACTTTGTGTGTGCCAAAACAGAGAGACATCCAGGTTACCCCATCTTGATCAAAACGGATGAAAACAGAATGGAGCGATTACTGAAATTAGCGTGGATTAAATGAAACCTAACCCCACACGCACACGTCATTGCTGGCAGAAGCTGAGGTTGTGCTCGAAGATATTATGGAAAGGCTCGGGCACACTGAAGACGATACAACACGAATCATCTATCGTCATGTAACAAAAGAAATGAAGAAAAAGGCTTCTCACAAGTTTGGTCAACTCATGAGAAGCCTTCACTAATCCTTCAAATGTTAGCAAAATGTTAGCATTTTATCAGCAAAATCTTTAAAAATCCTTATATATCAAGGGGTTGAGCAGCTATCACATCATGCCGCCCATTCCACCCATACCGCCCATGCCGCCCATGTCAGGCATTCCGGCACCAGCAGGTTCTGGTTTGTCAGCTACTACAGCTTCAGTTGTTAAGAACATAGCTGCAACAGATGCTGCGTTTTGGAGAGCAGAACGAGTTACTTTCGTTGGGTCAACGATACCAGACTCAATCATGTTTACCCATTGGCCGGAAGCAGCATTGAAACCTACGCCTACTTCTTCACGCTTTAAGCGCTCAACGATGACAGAGCCTTCAAGACCTGCGTTTTGAGCGATTGTGCGCATTGGTTCTTCCATCGCACGTAATACGATTTTGATACCAGTTGCTTCGTCGCCTTCTGCTTCAAGAGCTTCTACTTTGCTGTATACGTTTAGAAGGGCAACACCACCACCGGATACGATTCCTTCTTCAACAGCAGCGCGAGTAGCGTTTAATGCGTCTTCGATGCGAAGTTTACGCTCTTTTAATTCAGTTTCAGTGGCAGCACCAACTTTGATAACTGCTACACCGCCAGCTAATTTAGCTAGGCGCTCTTGTAATTTTTCACGGTCAAATTCAGAAGTAGTTTCTTCTAATTGAACGCGGATTTGGTTAACACGGCCTTGAATAGCATCAGTTTCGCCGGCACCTTCCACGATTGTTGTATTTTCTTTTGTAACCACGATTTTAGCTGCGCGTCCTAAAGATGCAAGAGTGGCAGATTTAAGGTCACGGCCAAGCTCTTCAGTGATTACTTCACCGCCAGTTAATACAGCGATGTCTTCAAGCATTGCTTTACGACGGTCACCGAAGCCAGGAGCTTTAACAGCAACAGCATTGAATGTACCGCGAAGCTTATTCACTACTAATGTAGATAATGCTTCACCTTCGATGTCTTCAGCAATCATCAATAATGGCTTGCCTTGTTGAACAACTTGCTCAAGAACTGGAAGGATTTCTTGAATGCTGGAGATTTTCTTGTCAGTGATTAAGATATATGGATTTTCTAATACTGCTTCCATTTTCTCCGTATTTGTTACGAAGTAAGCAGACACATATCCGCGATCAAATTGCATACCTTCTACAACATCAAGTTCAGTTGTGAAGCCTTTAGATTCTTCGATTGTGATAACACCGTCGTTACCTACTTTTTCCATTGCCTCCGCGATTAAGCGGCCAACTTCTTGGTCATCAGAAGAGATGGCAGCAACTTGAGCGATAGAGTCTTTGCCTTCGATTGGCTTAGAAATAGATTTTAATTCTGTTACAGCAGCTGCAACTGCTTTTTCGATACCTTTACGGATACCCATTGGGTTAGCGCCTGCAGTCACGTTCTTTAAGCCTTCGCGAATCATCGCTTGAGCAAGAACTGTTGCAGTTGTTGTACCGTCACCAGCAACATCGTTTGTTTTGCTGGCTACTTCAGCAACAAGCTTCGCACCCATGTTTTCGAATGCATCTTCTAATTCGATTTCTTTTGCGATGGTTACACCGTCATTAGTGATAAGTGGTGAACCAAATTTTTTCTCAAGAACCACGTTGCGTCCTTTAGGTCCAAGAGTAACTTTTACCGCATTTGCAAGTGTATCAACACCGCGTAGCATTGCGCGGCGAGCATCTTCACTAAACATAATCTCTTTAGCCATTGTTCAAAAACCTCCTCATATATTAAACCGTATGATATTTTTGTTTAAAGTTTTTTCCTTATTCGCCTACTACAGCAAGGATGTCGCTTTCACGTAAAATTAAGTACTCTGTACCTTGGTATTTAACCTCTGTACCAGCGTATTTTGAGAAGATAATGCGATCACCTACAGAAACTTCAAGTGCTACGCGTTCGCCATTTTCAAGTACACGACCGGTTCCAACAGCAACGACTTTTGCTTCTTGTGGCTTTTCCTTTGCTGAGTCCGGTAATACGATACCGCTTGCAGTTTTTTCTTCTGTTTCAACTAGTTCGATCACAATGCGATCACCTAATGGTCTTAACACTTGTAACAACCTCCTCAAATATATGTGTTTTCGGTCATTATTAGCACTCGCTTATCATGAGTGCTAACACAATTATTATAATAAATAATCTACATATCTTTTGCAAGTATCACGCATAAAATTTTTATAAAAAATTTACCATTTTTTGCACCTTATAAAGTATGTGAAAACCAAATCATTCTATACATTCTTTTTTCTAAACAAGGGTTCAAGATTGAAACTGAGCTGTATTTACATGTAGAATGAGGAATAATGAATCATTTAATATTAAAAAATAGGGTTCAAAAGGGGTTCATCTTCTTGAAGAAAGAATATTGGTATATCCTTATCACTTACATAGTTATGCAGCTGTCCAGTGGCATTGGTGTTCCTGCATTCCAATATGGATTTCGATCTTTCGGGTTTGACATGCGCTTGGCAGTTCCGATCTGGCTCATCGCAAGTTTTTCACTTTGCTTAATCATTGTCCTGTTTCTGCTGCGAAAAGAAATAAAAGCTTTTCGTTTAAATGACAGGGATCGTTCCTTTGGGCAGCTTTTTGTATGGTCGATTCTTGGGTTTTTCATGGCCTATTTCTCCCAGTACATATCCGCTATCATTGAGCAAATGATTGGTATTAAATCAGGTTCAGAAAATACGAGGCAAATTATTAATATCATTGATACGTTTCCACTGGCGGTCATCGTCACTAGTATCATTGGTCCAATTTTAGAGGAAATCGTTTTTCGCAAAATTGTCTTTGGAGCATTTTATACCAGGTTTAATTTTTTCATTTCAGCCTTAATAAGCTCCGTTGTCTTTGCCTTAGCCCATATGGATTTTGAGCATATCTTGATTTACGCAGCGATGGGCTTTACCTTTGCTTTTCTTTATGTAAAAACAAAACGAATCATTGTACCCATTATTGCCCACGTATCTATGAATACATTGGTCGTTCTAGTTCAATCTGTTTACCGTGATGATATCGAAAGAATGATGCGTGAGGCGGAATCAGTTCAACATTTTATCGGAGGATTCTTATGAGACGTTCACCTATGTTTTCCGGGATTATATACCTATTGATTGGTAGCTTATTCACCTATTTCGCCATCCATGATGTGCAAGCAAATGGCTGGGGCTTTTTCAGCTATTTTCTAGTGATTTTGGCCACCTTTGACTTTGGTTCCGGTTTTAAAATGATTAGTTTTCATTTTAAGTTGAAAAATCAATTAAAAAAATAACAGAACTCCCCTTGTGCATTGAGGGGAGTTCTTTTTTATGCTTGATGTGATTTTGCCTTTCTATGGATAATCATTTTTTCTTTTCCGAGAATAAAGATAAAGAGGAAGGCGAGCCCTGCTGGTACCAGTCCCCAAGTAAAAGTATGAACGATTGAACTGGATAAGGCTTCGGTTATTTTTTCAAGAATTTGGGGAGGAATTTGGCTTCGGGCCTGTTCTGATAAAAACGCCCGGGCATCGTCCGTTGATTTTCCAGGTGGCATCGGGCCCATTCCGGTAAATGCATCCGTTAATTTGTCATTAAAAACATTTCTCTGGATCGTGCCAAAAATAGAGATTCCAATGGTCATCCCCAGTGACCGGATGAAGTTACTGGTAGACGTGGCAGAACCGCGCTGTTCAACTCCAAACGGATGGATAGCAGCCATACTTAATACTGAAAATGAAAACCCAACCCCTAATCCCACGACAATCATATAAAGTGTCAACAATGTCCTGCTCGTTTCCGGTGTAATGGTGCTAAGAAGCAGTAATCCGCAAATAAAAATGACACTGGACATAAACATGATATTTCGGTAGCTCAGTTTAGTTGTTAAAAAGCCGCCTACCTGTGCTGTTACGACGGATCCCAGCATCATTGGCAGTAAGACGAGACCCGAGTTCGTTGCACTTCCGCCATAAACTCCCTGGACAAAGATCGGGATATACACGGTGGCTGACATAAATGCTGCCCCATAAAACAACCCTACAATGGTGCTGCCGGCAAACAGCCGATTTTTAAACATGGTAAATGAAATGATTGGGTCCTTTACTTTTTTTTCAATGAATAAAAAGATCACAAACAGAATGGTAAAGCCTGCAAATAAACTTAATATAAGTGTGGAGTCCCATTGATATTTCTGACCTCCTAGCTCCAGTGCAAACATTAGACTAACAACCGCTCCAATCAACGTGGCGGCTCCCCACCAGTCAATGGATTGTTTTTGGTGGCTTGGTGATTCCTTATAGGAGATGAGGATAAAAATAAGCGAGAGTATCCCTAGAGGTAAATTAATATAGAAAATCCAATGCCAGCTGATGTGGTCGGTAATATATGCTCCAATCAGTGGTCCAAATATGCTCGACATTCCAAAAACAGCTCCGAACATCCCGCCCATTTTTCCGCGCTTTTCAGGTGGAAACAGGTCAAACATAATCGTAAATGCAATGGGAACTAGCGCGCCTCCACCTATTCCCTGTATTGCTCGGTAAATACTCAACTGGGTAATTGTCTCGGCCGTTCCGCATAATGCCGATCCGGTCATAAATAGAATCAGACCGAAGACAAAGAACCGCTTTCTGCCGTACATATCCGATAACTTTCCGAAAATCGGCATGCCCGCCATTTCCGCTACCATATAAGCCGAAACTACCCAAACAAAACTCTCGAGACCACCGAGGTCTCCGACAATGGTCCCCATAGCCGTTACGACAATCGTATTGTCCATGGAGGCCATTAAAATACTTAATAATAACCCTGCCACAACCAAGCCTAATTTACTTTCTTTTGTTGTCATCCTATTTCTCCTTTACCTTTTTGTCTTTGTTTTGACCACTGAACTCTGGTCAAGTTGTAAATCCGCCGTGTACTCGACCAGCCCTATCTCGCATCCTGGTCCAATCAACACCTTATTTCCGCGAACGATATCAGCCTTTGTATTTTCCAAATGTATATCGTCCCCTTCAATTACTTGGGCCGTTAACGTTCCTAGACTTTTTCCAAAAGGAAGTAACGAATTTTTCTTTCGTTTTACCATAATTCGCTCTCCTCCAATTTCAGCGGCCTTACTGTCACCGTACCGCAGGCCAATTTGGATGGTATCAGCTGAGAGGAGTCCCTTTATTTCAAATCCACCGCTGGAATCAAACGTTTCATACTCCACATCGCCATTAACAGTAAGTCCTCCTTTAATGGTGGCTGTTACACCCGTTAAACGTTCTCCCGCTTCGAGTTGACCTAAGATTTTGATTTTCTCCAAACGGGCTCTTCCGCCAATTTCCAAGGTACCCATCACAGTGGTATCCTTTGCCTCTAAGTCTCCTCTTACTTTGGCCTCACCCAGGACTTTTACCTTATCAGCCTTTACGTTTGTTTCCGCCTTACTCGTACCGTATACATGAAAAGCAGCACATTCCACATCCTGAACAATGGTACCTTCACCTCGGATACTGACTTTATCGTAGCTGCCTCCGCTATAACTTCCTGATCCATTGATGATTAAGTTTTCTATCTTGCTCATCCTTTTCCCCTCCTATTACACCCTTCTTGTTTCGCCGACTTCAGCTGACTTGTCGACGGTAAGTTCACCTGTATATTCGATTAAACCGATTTGACAATTCGGGCCAATTTTTACGTCATTCCCGCGAATGATCTTGGCCTTTGTATACTCCACCTCAATTTTGTCCCCTTCCATTAGGTCCGTCACTAATTGGTGGCGTGTAAAAGGTTTCAGCAAATTTCCGACCAGCGACTCTTTATACTCGACCCTAATGGTTCTCCCGCCTATTTCTTTTACATGGCAATTCCAAAAGATTTTTATATCCACTTCATCGGCATTTAACAATCCGCCAATAGTAAATTGAGCCTCTCCTTTAAATGTTTCAGCTTCACAATCGCCACCAACAGAAAGGGTCCCTTTCATTTGAATTTCCTCGCCTTTAAGCCAGCCACCTATAGAAGTTTGGCCCGAGATTCGCAGCTTTTCCACTTCTACGTTACCGTTGATTTTAGCGGTCCCTTCAACTAAGATTTCATTGGAGTTCACGTCCCCCTCCATTTTGCTCTTTCCGCTCACGATTACCTTTTCCGCCCGAATATTCCCTTTTGCTGTACCTAAACCATTGCATTCAAATTCATTGCAATCGATATCGGAATTGACGCTTCCTCTGCCGTTAATCAACACTTTGTCAAATTGTCCGCCATTGGATGATCCAATGCCATTTATATAAAGGTCTCCCTTTTTTTGCGTATCCATTTCCATTCCCCTTTTATAGTAATTTGGCTTTTAGTTCTTCCATGCAGCCCATCAATGGCAGGCGGGACACAACCTTTGTTCCCGTTTCAAAATGAATACTCTCCGCATTGATTGCTAATAGGCACGAAGAAACACCTAGCTTTCGGGTGATCACTAACTCACCGCTTTTTTGCTTAATCGTCGTTCGATTAGCTACTAGGAGCTGAACGATCATTCTTCCCTCTTCGAGATTTACCTCTCCGGACTGCAATAGCTTATCTAATACATATATTTCAAGTATTCTCGAAAAATTAAAGTCAGGACCATTTTTTTCAATATCCAGATATAGATTTATCGCTGTTTGCGAAACAGTGTTTCGTTTTACTAGTTCTTCAGCTGATAATTGTAGGTCTGTTACGCTTGGAGAAAACATATTGGCCAATTCATCCAACGATAAATTCTCCTTCATCGTTTGGATTTTTTCGATGCGTTTTAAGATCTTTTCTTTAGGAAAAAAAGTCTCCTGACCAGTAAAAGTGGACTTGCGAATAAACCATTCCTCGGGAATCAAGTCTTTTCGCTTCCAGCGATATAACTGCCCATATGATATTCCTGCTAAATCCAATAACTCTTTTTTAGAAATTAACTCCTCACTCATTTTTTAAAAACTCCTTTCCGATGACATTAATGTAACATAACACTGTTACGTTGTAAAGGCGTTGTTTTATCATTTTGTAAATTTTTTGGTATCCTACCAAAAAAAAAAGGCCGGACCATTAAAATGGGTCCGCCTCTATCCAGGAATACCGCCCATCAAAATGTTTTTTAGGAGGTACTTGCGATTTCTATCGGAATTCTCTCATCACTTTTTCCAAAACCCACCCTTCGAGGACCTCTCCCTTTTTCGGGTTAATAAGGGGTCTCTGTCTTACTCCTTTTTTTAGAAAAAAAATGGGCCCTCCCAATTATGGAAAGACCCATGGCAAAATTATTCTTCAACTTCTACTTCTCCAATTGATGGATAATGCTTTAAAAAGTACACCAATGATTGCAGTTCAACTGCTAAATCAATATGGTGAACCCGAATGGAGGCTGGAACATTTAATCTGGCAGGGGTGAAGTTTAAAATACCTCTGACCCCTGTATTCGCAAGGCGATCCGTTATCATCTGAGCAACAGGAGCAGGTACGGTTAAAATCGCAACCGAAATATCATCCTCGACCAAATGTTTTTCCAAATCATCCATGGACAGAACCGGAACATCGCCGATGGAAGTGCCAATTTTATCGGGTGAAACATCAAACGCGCACTGAATTTTCGTATTGTTATTTTTTAAAAAATTATAATGTAAAAAGGCTGTGCCCAAATTCCCTACCCCAATTAAGGCAACCTTCGTTAATTCGTCTTGATCCAAGGTTTTTCGGAAAAAGGACAATAGATAATTGACATTATAGCCGTAACCCTTTTTACCAAGGGCTCCAAAATAGGAAAAGTCCCTGCGAATTGTTGCGGAGTCTACTTTTACTGCCTCGCTTAATTCGGCTGATGATACTCGTTGCTTTCCGGAAGAATGCAAGTTTTGTAAAAATCGATAATATAAGGGTAATCGCTTTGCTGTTGCTTGTGGGATTTTCATTGTTTCATTCGACATATTACTCCTTCACCCCGCTAATCATTTTGTTTATATTCGATCAAGTCGTCTAAAATCGCCATTTTTGCCGCCGGATTTCTCCATTAAGTAGGTAGGGCCGATTACCATACCCTTATCCACTGCTTTACACATATCATATACCGTTAATGCACAAACAGACGCCGCTGTTAGCGCTTCCATTTCAACACCTGTCTGCCCTTTAGTCTTAACTGTTGCCTGAATTTGCAATGTATACTGATCGTTATCGCTTTCCCAGGAGAAAGTAACATTTATACCAGTTAATGGAATCGGGTGGCACATCGGGATGATTTCCCATGTCCTTTTCGCTGCCATCACTGCTGCCACTTGGGCAACTGCTAAGACATCGCCTTTTTTCATTTCCTCATTAGTGATTTTTTCATAAATTTCTTTACTCACAGTAATGCTAGAATGCGCAAGCGCTGTTCTCGCCGTTTCCGGCTTATCGCTTACATCCACCATCTTTGCTCTGCCTTCTTCATTAAAATGCGTAAACTCTGCCATAGTATAGTCCTCCAAAAAAAATGATACTATATTTTACCGTCTCTGTGTGTGAAAGTTTGAGCGAATGGTGATATTTTTTTCCAAAACGTACAATATCCTGCTTTATTGCCGTTATTTCAGGAATACGGTACACTATTCCTAGGTAATAGAGGTGAAAAAATATGATTTTATTACAAGTTAATCAATTACAAAAATACTTTGGTGCTGACCTTATTTTATCCAATATTAAGCTTGAATTACAAACGAGGGACCGTGTTGCCCTTGTAGGTCGTAATGGTGCTGGAAAATCCACCCTTCTAAAAATTATCGCAGGGCATCTTTCCCATGACGGTGGAGAAATTATCAAGCCAAAGGGTGTCTCGATCGGATACTTAGCGCAAAATACCGGGTTGGAATCAAGTCTGTCCATTTGGGATGAAATGTTAACCGTCTTTGAACATCTTCAGCAGCAAGAAAAGGCTTTGCGAAGACTTGAAGCGCAAATGGCTGATCCTGAAGTCTTTAATAACCCAACCAAATATGAGCGGATTTTAAAGGAATATGATCAGCTCCAGGTCACCTTTAAGGAACAAGGAGGCTATCAGTACGAAGCAGATATTCGGTCTGTCCTTAACGGTTTAAATTTTCAGGATTCTGCCGTTTCAATTTCCAGTCTGAGCGGCGGTCAAAAAACCCGCCTAGCCCTTGGTAAACTTTTATTAACAAAACCAGACATTTTAATCCTGGACGAGCCGACCAACCATCTTGATATTGAAACATTGTCTTGGCTGGAACAATACTTACAAGGCTATAGCGGAGCCATTCTGATTGTCTCCCATGACCGCTATTTCTTGGACAAAGTCGTTACCCAGGTCTATGAACTTTCCCGAAACCAAATTCAGCGGTTTACAGGCAATTATAGTTACTATCTGGAGCAAAAGGCTGCCAATTATGAACGCGATCTGAAGCTTTATGAAAAACAACAGCAGGAAATTGCATCCCTGCAAGATTTCATTCAACGGAACCTGGCAAGGGCGTCCACAACCAAACGGGCACAGAGCCGCCGCAAAAAACTTGAAAAAATTGAAGTGATGGACCGTCCGCTCGGGGATGAAAAATCTGCATCCTTTTCATTTGAAATTGAAAAGCAAAGCGGGAACGACGTACTGATGGTGGACTCCCTGGCAATTGGCTATGAGGGTGAGAAAGTTTCAGAGAATATCACTTTTCGAGTTTTTAGGGGAGAAAGTATTGCACTTGTAGGCCCAAACGGGATTGGCAAGTCCACCATGTTAAAGACGATTATTAAAAAACTTCCATCGCTTGGAGGAACGATTAACTACGGTACCAATCTTACTATTGGATATTATGACCAAGAACAAGCCAACTTAAAGTCCAATAAGCGTGTCCTAAATGAACTCTGGGATGACTATCCTCTTAAACCTGAAAAGGAAATTAGGACAGTACTGGGTAACTTCCTGTTCTCCGGAGATGATGTCCTTAAAACAGTCTCCTCCTTAAGCGGTGGTGAAAAGGCCCGGCTTGCGCTGGCAAAGCTAATGCTTGAAAAGGCCAACTTGTTAATCCTGGACGAGCCGACCAACCACTTGGACCTTGATAGTAAAGAAGTACTCGAAAATGCACTAGTTGACTATCCGGGAACGATTCTGTTCGTCTCCCATGACCGGTACTTTATTAACCGTATTGCCACTAAGGTGTTAGAGCTCAGCAAAACAAGCAGCACTGAGTATCTTGGAGACTATGATTATTATGTCGAAAAGAAACTCGAGCAGGAGGAACTGGCAGCATTAGCCCTTGCTGAATCACAGAAAAAGCAACCCAAGACTGAGATGGTGGAAAAGAATACGTACCATCAAGATAAAGAGTCAAAAAAGCTGGAACGGCAGCGGAAACGGAAGTTGGAAGAAATCGAACTTCGTATTGAAGAAATTGAAGAAGCCATCCAAGAGTACGAGCAGTTATTATGTGAACCTGAGGTCTTTCAGGATCATGAAAAGGTATTAGAAATTACGCAAAAAAATGAACAGGCTAAAGCCGAGCTTGACCTTTTACTAGAAGAATGGGCAAAACTGGCTGAATGAATAAAACCGGGCTCCATTAGCCCGGTTTTTTTACATAAAAAAGGTTATCCACTAAACAAAGAACTTTTTCCACAATTTTATTCACATTACCTTAGGTTTATTTTACTACATTCATTAAGCTTTTCCACATTATCCACAGTTTTAGTCCGTTTTATCCACATTATCAACAGAAATAGCAACCTTATCCACACTATCAATAATCTCCTCCCAATATTTATCCACAAAGGAACCATTTTAATCAATCGATTAATTAGTAATAACTATGATTAATCAATCGTTTGATTAAATTTCCCCTATTTATTCACAATTCAGTATTTATTACTGTTATAATTTCAATTAAGACATTGATGAAATTGGAGGGGAATACATGACACAAGTCCCAAAGATTAAGGTCTTGATAGCAGATGATAATTCCTTTATCAGAGAAGGATTAAAGATTATTCTCAGTACATATGACGAATTTGAAGTATTAGACACAGTCGGTGACGGTCAGGAAGCCCTCGATTACTGTCAAAAACACTCCGTTGATATTGCTTTATTGGATGTGCGTATGCCCAACATGAACGGCGTAGAAGCGACAAAACTAATAACGCAGAACACTGCTACAAAGCCCATCATATTAACTACATTTGATGATGATGAATATATTCTGGATGCCGTAAAAAACGGAGCGAAGGGTTACTTATTGAAAAATAACGAACCGGAACGGATTCGCGATGCCATCAAAAGTGTATTTAACGGGAATAGTATTCTTCAGGACGTTATTTTAGAAAAAATTAAGGCGAACCTAGTCGGGACGAGAGAAACAGAAACGAAGATTGATAAAAAGCTATTTACTGAACGTGAACAGGACATCATGTCGCTCATAGCCAAAGGATTTTCCAATCGGGAAATCTCCAAACAGCTGTTTATTTCAGAAGGTACCGTAGCGAACTACATTACTTCTATATTAGGCAAAACTGGCCTTGAACATCGAACCCAAATTGCCATTTACTATATCACGGGGAAAGTGGAGTAGCATGGAATTCTGGATCATTCTAACTAAGCTTGTCCTTATGCTTTACATTTCCATCCTCGGTGCACAATCCCATCATGCCCATATAGCATGGATGGTATTTGCCATGTTGCTCTATTTTTGCATCAATATTACCTTTCATATTATAAGAAAAACAATGATTCAAACAATCGTTCTTGTCTTGTCAGGCAGTCTCATTATCATGGCTTATCTTTCTATTTATCCGATCTTTATTATTCTTTTACCACTAACCTTATTAGAAATCTCTGCTCATTTTACTAATAAACGTTTTTTGATTTTTGCTGTCTCCTTTTTTCCAATCATCTATTTAGGAAAAGAGTTGCAGCCCCTTTATGGCATGGTTGCGATATTAAGTTTTATGGTACTTTCAATGATAGCCACTTATGGGGAACGGATTACAAAGGATGAACAGCAAATCGACCAACTGCGAAAATCACTGCAAAAGTTAACAAAGGATTTAAACGATCATAATGAGTTTATAAAACAATCAGAATATACCTTTAAGTTAGAGGAACGGAACCGGATCTCTCAAGAAATTCATGATAATATCGGCCACACTATGACCGGTGCCTTATTTCAGATGGAAGCTGCCAAACGGTTAATGGATACAAATCAACCGAAAGCAATGGAATTGCTGCAAAATGCTATTAATATTTCTAAAGATGGCATCGAAAGCATCCGTTTAACCCTAAAAAATCTAAAACCTCCCACCGAACAGGTCGGCATTCATCGAATTAAGTTATTGATGGATGAGTTTTCGGCAAAGCATCTGATTAAAACTGCCCTTACCTATGATGGTAACTTAGATATTATTTCACCAATCCAGTGGAAAATAATCCAGGAAAATGCCACAGAGGCTTTAACCAACGCTGCTAAGTATTCAAATGCTACCCTTATTTCTGTTGATATGAAAATATTAAACAAAATCATTAGAGTAGAAGTCCGGGATAATGGCTCAGGAGCGGAAAAGGTTAAAAAAGGTCTGGGAATGATCGGGATGGAGGAACGAACGGCAGCAGTCAACGGAAAAGTCATTGTGGACAGCTCCAATGGTTTTTCCGTCACTACCCTGATTCCCATCTCATCATGAATATCCCATCCATAAAACATGAATTTCTTCATGTGAAAAGAATGAACGATTGCACTTATGCGCGTTCATTCTTTTTTTTATACTAAGACCATAGAAAGTATTTAGGGGTGAAGAGATGAACGTATTAGAAATTAAAAACTTAACAAAAAAATTTGGTGATTATATCGCTGTTGATAATATGTCATTATCTGTTGCAGAAGGAGAAATTTTCGGCTTTCTTGGTTCCAATGGCGCCGGAAAAAGCACTACCATTAATATGATTGCCGGCCTCCTCCGCAGCAGCGATGGAATGATCAGCATACTTGGAAAAAACATTGTGAAACACAGTCGGTTTGCCAAAATGAATATTGGCATTGTTCCGCAGGATTTGGCCATTTATGAAGATCTTACCGCCTATGAAAATGTGAAGTTTTTTGCCGGACTCTATGGCCTTCGCGGTGACGAACTACATGAAAAGGTAGAGGCTGCTTTGGAATTCGTTGGGCTTCAAGATAAGCAAAAAAGCTATCCAAAAGGCTTTTCAGGAGGAATGAAGCGACGCCTAAATATCGCCTGTGCGATTGCCCACCGCCCTTCACTTATTATTATGGATGAACCAACAGTGGGTATTGATCCACAGTCCCGCAACTATATTTTACAATCTGTTCGCAAGCTGAACGAAATGGGCTGTACCATCATTTATACCAGCCACTATATGGAGGAAGTAGAGGAAATCTGCTCCCGTATTGCGATTATTGATCATGGAAAAATTATTGCCGAAGGAACGAAGGAACAGCTTAAATCCATTATTACTGATACAAAGGACATTTGGATTGAAGTGAAGTCCACTGAAAACATAAATGCCCAGACTTTAAAAAGTATTAACGGAGTGGAAGGCGTCCTGGTCGAAGACAATCTCATTAAAATTACTTCCGGTACCGGAGTGAATAACTTAAACAAGATTATTGCACACTTTATGGCACTGGAAATCGAAATCCGCTCCTTGCATGAAAAAGAACCCAATTTAGAAACCGTATTTTTAACGTTAACCGGAAGAAATTTACGAGACCAATAGATAGGAGGAGGGAAAACTTTGAACATCATCAACATTGCTTTAAAGGAAATCAAAAGCGAATTCCGCGATATCCGAACATTGGTTTTTATGCTGGCCTTCCCGATTGTGTTAATGTTAGTCCTCGGCACAGCCTTATCCAATACATTTAAAACCAGCATTCCTGTAGACAATATTCATGTTTTATATCAGGACACTGCTTCAAATAGCCAGTTTGATAAGTTTATGGAAGCCGCAAAGCATTCCGGGATTCATTTCAAACAAATGAAGGATAAGAGCGATGGAAAAAAGCAAGTAAAACAGGGCAAGTACACTGGCTATATTGAAGTGACTGACAACGGAGTTCAATTGTATCTAAATAGTCGGGATAGCATTGAAGGAAATATCCTTCAGGGGATGCTCTCTTCCTATGTCGATCAATACAATATTGCTTCTGTCATCATGAAGAATGCTCCAAATCAACTGGCAAGTGCTTTCTCACATAACACTCAAGCATCTTTTATAAAAGAAACATCACTCGCCCCACATAAACAGCCTGGTTCGATGGATTACTATGCGATTGTCATGACGACAATGATTGTTCTATATGGTGCCTTGTCAGCAAGTTCTTTAATTGTTAAAGAGCGGATAAACAAAACTGCAGATCGTCTAATCGCTGCCCCAGTCACAAAAAGCGAAATCTTTATTGGAAAAGTAGTCGGAAGCTTGTTAAGTAATATGGTCAGCGTGATATTAGTTCTGTTCAGCAGTAAATTATTTTTCAAAGCTAACTGGGGTGATCACCTGGGGATGGTTCTTCTCGTCCTTCTTACCGAAGTCATTTTTGCCGTAAGCTTAGGTATTGGCATTAGTTTTTTAACCAAATCAAGCAGTGCACCAAGAGTAATCCTTATGCTTACGGTCCAACTAGCCTCCTTCTTTGGCGGTGCCTATTTTAAAATAGAAAATCCTGACGGTATCTTTAAATTTATCACTGAGCTTTCACCACTAACATGGATCAATACCGGTATTACCAAAATCATTTACTCTAATGACTTTTCAGCTGCCATACCGGCAATTACCTTGAATCTTGGAATGGCTACTCTTTTCTTAATAATAGCCATTATCTCTTTACGCAGACGGGAGGGGTTATAATGAGGGAAATTCTTTGGTTAATGAAAAACACCCTATATGTAACCTTTAGGCAAAAAAAGAATATTTTCATGTATCTATTCATGCCGTTAATCGGTATTCTGATTGCACTACTAGCCTACGGTGGTGACCAAAAGTATACCATTCACCTCGGAATCGTCAACCAAGACAACAGTGAAATCACCAGTGATACCATCCATTTTTTAAGCGGATTAGAAAATGTGGAAGTCAAGCTACTCGAGGATTCGCAAATACAAGATCAACTGACTTCCGGTAAACTTGACAGTGTTATCACCTTTCAAAAAGGCTTTACAGATAGTGTATTGAACGGATCTCCCAACCATATTCAGCTAACCTCCATTAAAGGGGCTGAAATAACTGGTTTTGTTAAGGCCTATTTAAATCAGTATATCCAGAACGTTTCTGCCATCAGCACAGCTGCCGCTGGAAACCAACAAACCTTTAAGCAAATGTACCAGGAATTTCAACATACCAGCTATCAATTGTCGACTCATTCGATAACAGATACGTCTAAAAATAAAGATATGACCATTCAAACAATTGGCTTCTTGATCATGATTATGATGATGTCTGCCTGCAACATGTCTGAGATCATCCTTTCAGAAAAAGAAAATCGCACCTATTTTCGCTTACTATCAACGCCGATTAATGCCCGAACCTATATCCTTTCAAATGTGTTTGTTAATATGATCGTGATGAGCATTCAAGCGATTCTCACCGTATCGATTATGAAAGGATTCTTTCACATTGGCATCAATATTCCATTTTGGCAAGCCATCGGCGTCATGTTGTTCTTTGCACTTATTTCTGTCGGCTTATCACTGGTCATTACTTCTTTTTCAAACAGCCGAAGTGCAGCAGGTGCTTTACAAAATTTAATTATTACACCAACTGTCATGCTATCTGGATGCTTTTGGCCTGTTGAAGTCATGCCAAAAACCCTTCAAAAAATTGCCGAGTTCCTGCCGCAGCGTTGGACTTTAGATACACTGACAAAACTCCAGGAAGGTAGCTCACTTAGCAGCTTGTATTTAAATTTCTTGATTCTGGTCACATTTGCTCTTGCCTTTTTCTTAATTGCTGTTTATCGATTCAGCAAGAACAACTCAGTCCAAAAATTTGTATAAAAATAAAAGCCTGTTCCATCTTTAAGTGTGGAACAGGCTTTGTTTTATATTTCATTAAAAATTTCAATATCCAACCCTGGATTGGCATTGAGAGATAACTCGGCTCGTACCCCTTTATCAAACATCACACTGCCGGCAGCGGCAATCATGGCTGCATTATCAGTGCATAATGATAAAGGTGGAATGATAAGATCTACCTCTGAATCAGCAAAAACCTTTTCCAGATTCGTTCTTAGCCCTTTATTTGCGGCCACTCCCCCAGCTACCAATAATTGCTTTACACCATATTCAGCCACAGCTAATTTGGTCTTTTTCACGAGCACCTCAATCACACTCTCCTGAAAGCTTGCGGCCAAATCAGCAGGAGCAATGACCACACCACGCTGTTCAGCATTATGGACCGTGTTGATCACCGCTGACTTTAACCCGCTAAAGCTAAAGTCATATGAACCTTCCTCCAACCAGGCCCTCGGCAAATCAATGACTGGGCTGCCTTCGTGGGCCAGACGGTCAATATGAGGACCGCCAGGATATGGTAGATTCAAGGTTCTCGCTACTTTATCATAAGCTTCACCGGCCGCATCATCCCGTGTCTCCCCAATAACTTGGAAATGACCATGCTCCTTCATATAAACCAGCTCAGTATGCCCCCCGGAAACCACTAGAGCCAACAGTGGAAATTGCAGTTCCTTTACTAGTCTGTTGGCATAAATATGTCCCGCAATATGGTGAACAGGAACGAGCGGCTTTTGATGAGCAAAGGCTAATGCTTTTGCCGCATTTACACCGATTAAAAGGGCTCCCACTAATCCAGGACCTTCTGTAACAGCTATGGCATCAATGGCATCCATGGAAATACCTGCTTCTTTTAACGCTTCTTGCATCACAATCGTGATTTGTTCCACGTGGTGCCGTGAAGCGATTTCCGGTACCACTCCGCCAAAGCGTTTATGGCTTTCAATTTGCGATGCCACCACATTCGCCACAATTTCCCTGCCATTTTTTATAATTGATACAGCTGTTTCATCACAACTTGTTTCAATCCCCATAATTAATTGATCTTTTGTCATAAATTCACCCACATTACCCAAGCATCCTCTAAATTATCCGAATAATAATTCTTCCGAATGCCTCCATTTTGAAAGCCCATTTTTCGATAGAGAGATTGTGCGACATAGTTGGTTACTCTCACTTCGAGGGTCATACTACGCGCACCCATGTCACGTGCTACTGAGATTAGCTTGCGCATCATGGCATCTCCTAACTTTCTTCCCCGATAATCAGGTAAAATTGCCACATTGGTCACATGGGCCTCGTCAATGACAACCCAGGCCCCACAATAACCAATGACCCGATTATCTTTCTCAAGCACAAGATAAACCGCAAATTTATTGTTATATAATTCATTTAAGAAAGCTTCTCTGCTCCATGGTGTCGTAAACGAGGCATGCTCCACTTCCATTATTTCATCCAGGTCCTCTTCCCTCATAAACCGAAAAGTATATGAATCATCCATATGTCTCTTTCCTTATCCTTAAAGTTTTCCATTAGCTTCGAGCCATTTAGCCTCAGCTTCAGCCAGCCTTACATAATTCGGTACAAAGCTGTGAATATCTTCACCGGGCTTGTCCTTCCCAAGCAAAGCAAGTTCAGAAGGTCTAGGATTGTGCTCCGTGACACAGGCAAATACAGCTTGCGAGGATAATCCCTCTTCCAAAACAGCTTGGTGTATCGGCAGATCATTTCCGACAAACAAGACAGGCTGATCCAGCTTCGCTAATTTTGCAGCCCAGTCCACAGCTAATAAAATTTGATCCTGCTCAATTGCCACAATTTGCCCATTAGTGAATTGGTATAGCCCTGTATAAATTTGTCCTCGTCTGGCATCAAATAGTGGAGAAATATAACCATTAAAATAGCGCCCTGCAGCTGCCAATACTTCCAGGCTCGAGATCCCAACAAGTGGAATTTGCAACGTCCAAGCCAATGTCTTGGCAATCGTGACCCCAATTCTCACACCCGTGTAAGATCCCGGTCCCTTAGCAACCACGATCTTTGATAAATCCGCAGGCACTCTTTCACAATCCTTCATAAGTTGCTCAATCGCCGGCATAATCCGGACCGAGTGGTTCTTCTTTAAATTTGTTATGTATTCACCTAGTACTTGATTCTCTTCTAAAAGGGCTACTCCCAATGCATAATTAGAAGTATCTATCGCTAATACTGTCATGAAAAAATCTCCCTGCATAATTGCTCATATCGTTTACCCTTAGGTACAAACACCATTTTACGCTTTTCTTCTCCTTCATGGTACAAATAAATCGTCAATAATTCAGAAGGCAGCTGTTCTTCAATTAAATGAGCCCATTCCACAACAGATACCCCATCACCTTCAAAATACTCATCAAAGCCGAGATCCTCTAATGAATCTGCCACGCGGTACACATCCATATGATATAACGGCAACCGGCCTTGATATTCTTTAATAATTGTAAAGGTAGGGCTATTCACCGTCCTTGAAATCTGCAATCCTTTGGCCAGTCCTTTTGTAAAAGTGGTTTTTCCAGCCCCTAAATCTCCTTCTAAAGCAATCACATCTCCCGGCAGTAATAATGAAGCCAATTTAGCTGCGATATCAGTAGTTTCCCGATCATTTTCCGATTTGAACACATACTCTTCCATTCAATCACCTATATCTCTTTTTTTCCATTGCAATCTATATCTACATTTTACCTTATTTACACGTAAAAAAAACCTTAGGATCCGTCCTAAGGGTGTTTTTTCATAAAGTAAATGGATTGATGAAAATAAAAAAAGCCGAAACCCTGTTTCGTACTTTTCAAATAATCAATGTAAATGGCGGTCTGGACGGGACTCGAACCCGCGACCTCCTGCGTGACAGGCAGGCATTCTAACCAACTGAACTACCAGACCATATTGCGGGGGCAGGATTTGAACCTGCGACCTTCGGGTTATGAGCCCGACGAGCTACCGGACTGCTCCACCCCGCGATAATAAAAATTATAAAGTTTTCATCATGCTCATAGTAAGCAATCAAGAAAAACAGCCCGGCAACGTCCTACTCTCACAGGGGCAAGGCCCCAACTACCATCGGCGCTGAGAAGCTTAACTTCCGTGTTCGGTATGGGAACGGGTGTGACCTTCTCGCCATTATTGCCGGACTA